>NZ_JBEXTB010000002.1:381206-408924 GCF_040613915.1 Streptomyces sp. NPDC006193 | reverse complement strand
ACCGGGCGGGCCGTCCGGGCGGGCTGTGGGCCGCCGCCTTCGCCCCCGCCCTCGCGTCCTACACGGCGGTGCTGCTCTCCCAGACGCCGTGCCCCAGCCCTCGTAGTACCTGTGGTCGGGGTCGGCGATGACGACGCTCCGCCGCCGCCGGTGTCACGTTCCCGTGCCGGTCCGGCCGCCGCGGCCCGCGCGGCCGCCCAGGGCGTCCCGGACGCGGTCGTAGAGGCTCAGCGGCACGCCCAGCAGCGCGTTGCCGGGCGGGCGCCGGGGCACGACGGGATGGGGGTGCGTGGGCGCGGTGCGGCGCACCGTCTCCCATGCGGAACCGAGCCGGCGCAGCCCGGCGGCGTCCATCGCGTCCTGCAGCCGCGGCAGCAGCAGGTCCTCCTCGTCCCTGATGTCCTGCGTGATCAGTGCGAACGCCCGCTCCACCTTCTCCTCGCGCTCCGGGTCGCCGGGCGGGAGCCGTTCGATGTCGGCGACGAGGTCGTTGATCTGCTGGTGCTCCTCCTCGACGCGGGCGGTCAGCCGCTCGCCGTCGGGGACCGAGCGCCGCACGGCCGGCCACAGCACGGTCTCCTCCGCGAAGGCGTGGCTGAACACCAGCTGGACGATCTCCTTGAGCGTCCGTTCGCGGTCCTGGGCGTCACCGCTGCGGTAGCGGTCCATGAGCCGGTCGATCTCGTCGTGGTCCCGCCGCTGCCGCGCCAGCACGCTCGCCCGGCCGCCCAGCTGCTGGAGGGACTGGTCCCTGATGGTCCTCGCCATGGCGTCCTCTTCTCCCGGCTTCTCTCGGCCGCTGCGGGTCGTGCCTGCCGGGTCACCCGCCCCCAGCCCGGCAAACGCCGGCAGAGCACGGCAGACCCCGCACCCGCTTGGCGAGAGCGCACGCGGACGCCCGGGCGGCCGCCCCGGCTAGGACGCCTCCCGCAGGAGGGCGTGCGCGTCCTGCTCGGCGATCTCCGCTTCCCGCGGGCCGGTCACGCAGACGGCCGCGGGATGCCGCCCCGCCACGACGAGGTCCGCGAGCCGGAGCCGGGGGACGAGTTCCGGGCGGTCCTGCCACCGGTCGACCCGGGCGGGGGCGCCGGGCGCCGACACCTCCAGGCGGAGCGGCGGCAGCCGCAGTCCGATGCCGAGGGCCTTGAGCACCGCTTCCTTGCGGGTCCAGTACCGCAGCAGGGCGCCTGGCCGGTCGGCGGGCGCGAAGGAGCGCAGTACGGCCAGTTCCGCCGCGGACAGGATGCGCGGCGCCACCAGGTCCACGTCGGGCGCCTCCTCGATCCGCTCCACGTCGAGCCCGACGTCCGCGCCCCGGCACACGGCCAGGCCCACGAGCGGTCCGCTGTGGCTGACCGAGAAACGGAGGTCCGTCCCGGAAACCGCCGCCGGGTCCAGGGCGACCTTGCCGTGGGGGCCGCCGCAGCGCGGGCAGACCCGGCGCAGCGGCACCTCGGCGGCCGGCGTGCCGAGCAGCCGGCCGAGCACCAGCCGGGTCAGCGCGCAACCGACCAGGAACTGCTGCCGGCTGAGGGGGTCGGCGGTCGCCTCGTAACGGGCGCTCTCCACCGGGTCGAGCAGGGCGCGCAAGCCCTGGTGGGCGCCGTGCAGTTCGGCCCACCACACCTGAACGGGGCGTGGCGCGCGCCCGCTTGCGGTCACCGGAAGGGGACGGCCCGGGCGCGCGGCCCGGGCGCCTGCCGCACGCACCTGCGCGGCATCCGCGGGACCGTGCGCGCAGGGCTGCCGCCGTGACCGCGCCGACGCCGTTCCTGATTCACGGACGGGCCGGCTGCTGTGAGGAGGGGGGAACGGCCGTCCGGACGGGAGGAGACGGGGGGAGCGTCACGGAGCGTCGAGAGGGCGCTCCGCGAGGTCGGGCCCTTCCTCGTCGACGAGGACGTCCACGGGACGGCTGTCGCCGTCGGTCTTGGCGAGTTCCTGCTGGAGGGCCCTGAGATCGGTGACGGGGGGACGATACTTGAGCTCGCGAGCGATCTTCGCCTGCTTCGCACGTGCACGACCGCGTCCCATGATCCATCTCCTCACAGATCCCGGACGCAGGGGCCCGTACGTCAACCCCGCGACCGATGCTCTCCCTAGACCACACCCCATGCTAGCTCAGTCGGCCTGTTCCCAGCAGACAGGCGGGAGCTCGTCACCGGTGGTCCGGAACGGCGTGCGAGGCGGTCAGTGAACGGCCCGGAGCATCCGGGTGACGTTGATCTTCGTCGGGGAGAGGCCCAGTTCGACGCTCTGCATCATGCGCTCGCCGTTCAGCCGGCCGTAAGCGAGCAAATCGACGTTGGCAAGACTGAATTCCGGCCAGGTGTGAATGCTCAGATGTGACGCGGAAAGCAGGAGAATGGCGGTGACGGCGCCGTTGGGAAAGACGTGCGAGGCCTCGCCGAGAACCTTGGCGTTGCCCTTCTCCGCCGCATCGCGCAGCACCTTCAGAAGACGCTGTTCGTCGGTGAGGATGCTGTGATCGCTCACCCAGACGTCGACCGCGTACGAGCAGAGGTCGTCGACGTGTATACCTTCGGTGGCGAGTTCGGCGGGATTGCTCATGGCGCTCCGGGAAGCAGGAGTCATATCCGCTTCCCGCATCTCCTCTCCATTGGATTCACAACGATCACGGTGACCGGATCGGGGCCTTGACATCCCGACAGCCGACACTTAGGCACACCAGGCTAGCACCCAGGGTAACCCACGGGGGCACGCTGCGCTCACCTGGCGGTCCGTCCGCAGCGGCGCCCGCCCCGCGCCCGCCCGGCCGGCGCCGGAAGCGCGCGCATAACCGGCGGGGCCTCCGGAAGACGGACCGGATTCCACCGTTCCGGGCGGACGGGCGGCCACCCCGCCCTCGCATTCCCCACGGAAGGCGAAAAGGCGTCGCCGATGTGGCGCGGAAAACCGGTGCACCCACCGGAATTCCGTCCGGGAAAAGGCTGCGGAACGGACGCCGCACTGTATTTCCGAGTCGCCCTTAGACGCCTGGCGTGGTGGTTCTGCGGCCCCGTATACTGGCACGAACATTCTCACCCCACGTGGAGCAACATTGTGACGAACGCCCGTCGACGACGCCGCAGTCTCAGCGCCGACCGAGTGCTCGATGATGTCGCGGACGCCGTCAGGCTCCAGGAAGGGCCTCCGGGGGTGCGGTCGATCCTGCGTGCCATCCGCCGGCTGGCTCCGGCCTCGACCAAGGACATCAGCCGGGCCGTCGGCCTGCCGGTGCCGATCGTGGCCGCCGTGGGCAACGAACTGCGCACCCGCGGGCTGATCACCCGCGAGCGTCCGTCGCAGCTCACCCCGGCGGGCCGGGCCCTCGTCACCGAGCTGGGCATGGACCTCACCCTGGACGCCACCTGCCGCACCTGCGACGGGCGGGAGCTGGTGATCCCGGAGGTGCTGGACGAGGCCGTCGCCCGGCTGACCGCGATCATGGAGAGCGGCCCGGCCGCCGACATGGCGCTCGACCAGTCCAAGTGCACCCCCGAGACCAAGGTGCGGCGCGTCCTGGCGCTGCTGACGGCCGGCACGCTGCCCGGCGGCTCGCTGCTCCTGGTCGGCGACGACGACCTGATCTCCCTCGCCGTCGCCGTGGTGGGCGACGTCCTCGGCGCACCGCTCGTCGACCAGGTGACGGTGGTCGACATCTCCCCCGAGATCCTCGGCTACATCGAGCGGGTGTCGGCGGACCTCGGCACCCGTATAGAGACGGTGCAGCACGATCTGCGGAATCCGCTGCCGGAAAAGCTGCACCGGCAGTTCGACGTGGCGATGACGGATCCGCCGTACACCCCCGAAGGCGCCCGGCTGTTTCTGTCGCGTGCGGTGGAAGGACTGCGCCCGGGGCCGGCCCACAGCATTTTCCTGTCCTTCGGCGGGAAGAGCCCGGACGAAATGCTGCAGGTGCAGCGCGAGATCATGGAACTGGGTCTCGTCACCAACGGCTATATCCGCAACTTCAACGAATACGAGGGCAGCGGAATTCTCGGCGGTGTCGGATTCTTCCAGCACCTCCTCACCACCAGCGCGACCGCGCCCTCCCAGGAAGGCGACTACAAGGGCCCCCTTTACACCGGCGACAAGCGCTCGCGCCAGCGCCTGTACGAGTGCGTGGCCTGCGGCGAGCTGATCCGGGTCGGCGCGGGAGCCAAGTGGGGCTCGGTCGGCGTGCTGCGCGCGGAGGGCTGCCCGAACTGCGGCAGGGGCCCCTTCCGTCCCGGCCCGCTGGTGCCCGCCGGACCCGAGGGCCAGCCCCGGCATGCCGACGGCCGGCCGCGGCCGCAGGGCGCCCCGGAGCCCGCGGCGGAGCCCGCCGCTCCCGAGCCCACGGAGGAGGCCGCGCCCCCGGGGCCGTCGAGCCGGACCTGGCAGCCTCCGACCGCCGGCGAGCGCGGCCTGCTGGAGGAGCGGGCGGCGCCCTACGTCACGCGGCAGGCCGACGAACAGGACCTGCCCGAGATCGGCGACTTCGAGGTCGACATCGCCCGCATCTCCTTCGGCGGCGACGCCGTGGACGACCCGGTGCGCCACCGGACCCGGCTGGCCCGCGCCATGGAGAAGTCCAAGGAGGGCATGATCGTCGCCCACCGTCCGGGCGACCCGGCGATCGGCTGGCTGTGGGTCAGCATCAACCAGAACACGATGACCGGGGACCGCTACGCCAACTTCCGCTCGCTGGCCGTGGCCCCGGTGGAGCGCCGGGCGGAGGTCGCGGAGCTGCTCATCTCCTCCGGGCTGGAGTTCGCCGTGCAGCACGGGCTCACCGAGGTCGTGGGCCGGGTCCACGTCGGGAACGTTCCCATGCGCACGCTGTACCGGAAGTTCGGGTTCACCCCGACCAACCTGGTGATGAAGCTGCGCCTGCCCGCGGGCGACGAGGACCGGCCGTCCGCACGACAGGATCCCAGCCATGCTGAACGCTGACCGGGTCAAGTGCGTGGTGTGGGACCTCGACGGCACCCTGTGGGACGGTGTCGCGGTCGAGCGCGCCGACGGCGGGCTGCCCGAGGTCCGCGCGGACATGCTGGCGGCGGTCGACACGCTCGCCGGGTACGGCGTGCTGAGCAGCATCGCCAGCCGCAGCGCCCCCGAGGTGCTGGAGCGCATCACCCGCGACACGGACCTCGCCGCCCGCTTCCTGGCTCCGCAGGTGTCCTGGCAGGACAAGAGCCACGCCCTGCGCGCCATCGCCGCCGAACTGGGGGTGGCGGTCGAGTCGCTGCTGCTGGTGGACGACTCCCCGTACGAGCGGGCCGAGGTGGAGGCCCTGCTGCCGGGCGTGCGGGCGGTGGCCCCGCAGGACGTGCCCGCGCTGCTGGACGCCTTCGCCGGCCGCCCGGTCACCCCGGAGGCGCGCGCACGGGTCGGCCTGTACCGCACCGAGGAGGCCCGCCGCCGGGCCGGCGAGCGCTTCGAGGGGAGCAGGGAGGAGTTCCTCACGTGGTGCCGGATGCGTATGGAGGTCGGCGCCGCGGGCGGCGACGGCCTTCCGCGGGCGCTGGAACTCGCCGAGCGCACCCACCGGCTGAACTCGTCCGGGCTGGACCGCGAGCGGGTCCGGTCCCTGGTCGAGGAGGGCGGCCACCGGCTGTTCACGGCCCGGATGACCGACCGGTTCGGGGACTACGGCACCATCGGCATGGCGCTGGTGCGGCCCGGCGCCACGGTGTGGTCGGTGCCCCTGCTGGCGCTGTCCTGCCGGATCGCCGGCCGCGGGGTCTCCGTCGCCTTCCTGCGCTGGCTGATGGAACAGGCGAGGTCGGCCGGGGCGGACGACTTCGCGCTGGACCTCAGGCCGACCGAGGCCAACACCGAATTGCGGCTGCTGTTCCGCCAGGCCGGCCTGCGCGCCGCCGGCGACGGCGGCCCGGCGCGGTCGACGGTGACGCTGACCCGTACCCTCGACGGCGACCTGCCCCCCTGGCCCGCCTGGCTGCAGGTGCGTCCGCTGCCGATTGGACCGACCCCATGACCGAGGACCCCTTGACCGCACAACGGGCGCAGGTGGACCGGGAGATCCGCTGGATGCTGGCCGACGCCACCCGCGCGCCGCGGGCCCGCATCGAGGAACTGCCCGCGGAGACGAAGCTGTTCGGCTCCGAGATCTCCTTGTCGTCCCTCGCCGGCGTGACCCTGCTGTCCGCCATCACCGACCGCTTCGGGGTCGACGTGGCGGCGCAGGACCTCAGCCTGGACTGCCTGGAGTCCATCGCCACACTGGTCGACTTCGTGGTGTGGCACCTCGCCGCGTCCCCGGAAGGCAGCATGTGACCCCGCGGCCCCCGGCGAGGAGCGTCGTCCGCGGGGAACGGGTACCCGGGGCGGCATGGGCGGCAGCGCGGCGGCCGGCCGGGCGGCGCGGCTGCGTTTCGACGGCTGGATCGCCGGGATCGGAACGGCGTCCGGCACCCGTGCGGTGCTGGGCCACTGGACGCGGTCGCCTTTCGGTCCGTTCAGCGACGTCATGATCGAGCGGGCGGACGGGCACCGGCTGCTGCTGGCGCCCTCCCCGCGCATCGCGGACTTCGTCGCCGCGACCTACGCCTTCGACACCGTCCGGGTCGCCCCCGTCGCCGTGCGGGCCGAAGGAGCCGACTGGACGGTCGCGGCCGGCCCGCTGGACCTCCGCTTCACCACGGGCCGGCGCGGCCTCACGGGGCTGCTGCTGCGGGCCGTGCCCGCGCCGCTCGCCGCCCGGCCCGCCTGGACCGCGGTGACGTACCTACCCGCCAGGCTGCTGCTGGGCGTGCGCACCCGGGGCAGCGCGGGCGGCGGCCGGCGCGAGTGGTACGGCGCGCTCGACCTCCGCCCGGTCGTCGCGGCCACCGCGGTCCTCGGCGGCCGTGACCTCGGTCCGCTCGCGCCGGTCGACCCGCCCGTGCGGTTCGGCTTCGGCTCGACGCCCCGGCGGCCCGGCCTCGTCCGCGTGACCACGACCGTGGAGACGGGCCCGTCCCCCGCAACCGGGTGAGGTGCCCGGCGCCGTGCGCCGGGCGCCGGGCGGACGGGCCGGGGCCGGGGAGCACGCCGGCCGGTCCGGACGCGCCACGAGCACCCCGGCCGGCCCGCGTCCGGGGTGCTGCGCGGCGGCGGCCTCCGCCCGTGCCGCCTGACGGCCGCTACTCGTCGTCGGAGGTGACCACCTGGGTCGAGCGCCCCACCTCCGGCCCTGTGGCCTGCTCGGCGCGCGTCAGCAGGACGTCGCCGATGAACAGGTCGTAGAGCAGGATGCCGATCACGGCGCCGATCAGCGGTCCGACGATCGGGATCCACCAGTACGCGCTGAACGAGCCGGGCACACTGCCGGGGAACGCCAGGCTCTGCCAGCCGGCCGCCCAGGTGAACAGGCGGGGCCCGAAGTCACGGGCCGGATTGATGGCGTAGCCCGCGTTGGCGCCGTAGGACATGCCGATGGCCGCGACGGCGAAGCCCACGATCAGCGGACCGAGGTTGGCCTTCACCGCCTGGTTGCGCAGGTCGATGACGGCGGCGATCAGCATGAGCAGGAAGGCCGTGCCGACGATCTGGTCGATCAGCGGTCCCCAGACGCCGCCGTGGAAGTACGGCGCGGGGAACGTGGCGAAGATCGAGAAGGTGGCGAGGGTGTGCCCGCCGGTCTTCGGCCCCTTCGAGGCGCTGTCGAAGGCGTCGATCGCGTTGTGGTAGACGAGGAAGACCAGCGCGGCCCCGGTGAGGGCGCCGACGACCTGCGCGAACCAGTAGGCAGGCACCTTCGCCCAGGGGAACCCGCGGCGCACGGCCATGGCCAGCGTGACCGCCGGGTTCAGGTGGGCGCCGCTGACGCCGCCGGCCACGTAGACGCCGAACACGACGGCCAGCGCCCAGCCCCAGGTGATCAGCAGCCAGTCACCGGCGGCGAGAAAGATCGTGGTGGAGGTGGCGGCCCGGCCCGAGCCGGGCAGCGCGGCGACCGCCATCGCGACCACGCCGCAGCCGAAGGCGATGAGGACGAAGGTCCCGAGGAACTCCGCCAGGCACTCGCCCAGCAGCCCGCCCCTGCTTCTGAGCCGGGACGGCTTGACGAGCGGAGGGATTTCGACAGCCATGGAGGCCCCCTTGAAGAGAGCATTGCGGCCAACATCACCATATTCGCGCACAAAGTCACTCCGCGCAGGGCGACGGTTCCCCGCAGCCCCGTCACGGGCCCGGCGGGTCAGCTGTCGAGGTCGTCGGCGTAGTGCCGGAAGCCGTGCCGCTCCCGGTGCAGGGTCCACAGGGTCTGTGCGAGCACGTCCGGATCCTTGCGGGCGTGCCCCGCCGTGATCACGCCCGGGATCACCAGCTGGGCGACGTGGATGCCCTCCGGGGCGAGCCGCTCGTGCAGCAGGTGCCCGTACGCGCTCTCCGCGGCGAAGGCGACCGAGGTCCCCGCCCGGTCGACGTGCGGCACGGCGGCGGTCCCGCCGTTGACGAACAGGATCGTCCCCCGTCCGAGCCGCCGCATCCCCGGCAGCACCTGCTGCACCGCGGCCACCGGCCCGTACACGGAGAACTCGATCGGGCCCGCCAGGTCCCGGTGCCCGGTGTCCAGCACGGGCCGCATGAAGTCCCGGTGCGGCACGGGGCTGTACTGCAGCACCTCGACGGTGCCCAGCGCGTCGGCCGCCTGCGCCAGCGCCCGCGCCAGCTCCTCGGGCCGGCGCACGTCGGCGCGGAAGCCGCGCGCCGTGACACCGTGCTCCGCGAGCCCCCTCACCAGCGCGTCCAGGCGTCCGCCGTCCCGCGCGATCAGCCCGGCCCGGAACCCCTCGCGCCCGAACCGCCGGGCGACGGCGGCCCCGAGCCCCGGCCCGGCTCCCACGATGACGATGCTGCTCATGCCCGGCATCCGTACCGCGCGGGACGCCCCCTCACACCGGCTGCGCGGCCCCCGGGCGCGGGGTGCGCCCGGGCGGAGTCCTTCGGTCCGTAGTTTTTACCCGCGTGATCGAGACGAACGGGCCCGCCGTACGTACTGCTGTGCGTACGAACCGCCCGCGCCGTCTCGCGGGCAGGATCCACGACCGGGCAGGAGGCACGGTGCGCTTTTCGCGGAACGCGACGGGAACTCTCTTCGTGGGCGGTGCGATGGCCCTGACCCTCGCGGCACTCGCCTACCCGAGCATGCTCGGGCTGAGCACCGTCTCCAGCTCCCCCTCACGCGTCATCGCCAACACCCAGTGGGGCCCGCTCACCGAGGCCGACCGGGACTTCGTGGTGAAGGTGCGGGCGGCCGGACTGTGGGAGTACCCGGTGGGGCAGATCGGCGTGCAGAAGGG
Organism: Streptomyces sp. NPDC006193; assembly: GCF_040613915.1. Lineage (NCBI taxonomy): Bacteria > Bacillati > Actinomycetota > Actinomycetes > Kitasatosporales > Streptomycetaceae > Streptomyces > Streptomyces sp. NPDC006193. The sequence goes on along the minus strand of NZ_JBEXTB010000002.1, from coordinate 399,631 downwards.
CAGCTCCAAGGGGGTGATCACGGCCAGCCAGCACCTGATCGACGGGCACGCGGCGCTGGACACCACCTGCCGCAAGATCGCGCCGATGCTGAACATCACGCTGCCCAACGTGGCGAGCCCCCAGCAGCAGGGCTTCGTCAACACGCTGAAGTCGGAGAGCGGCAAGCAGTTCGACACCGACTTCGCCAACATCCTGCGGATGACGCACGGCTCGATCTTCAACACGGTGGCGAAGATCCGCTCCACCACCAAGAACTCACTGGTGCGGGCCCTCGCCGACCAGGCCAACGACACCGTGCTGGACCACATCACGGTGATGGAGAAGACGGGCCTGGTCGACTTCGACCAGACCCTGTTCCAGCAGACGACGCCGCCGAAGCTGCCCGACTCCGACCTGACCCCGCCGCCCCCGGCCGCGGGCCAGCCGGAGGTCGTGCTCACCCCGCCGCCGACCGCCACGTCCACCCCGGTGGACATCGACGGCATCGCCGGCGGCGGGAACAGCGGGCCCGGTGCCGGGGCGAGCCCCGGCCCGACGGTGGGCTAGGGCGCCCCGGGCCGCCCGGCGGACGAAGCCCCTACGCCAGCCACACGGTGGTGTCCGGCGGCAGGAGGCTGCCGCCGGGCAGCGGGGCGCTGGCGAGCAGCACCTCGCCCGGCGGCAGCGGCACCGGTGCGGCGCCGAGGTTGGTGACGTTGCGCCAGGTGTCGCCGCGGGTGAAGTCCAGCACCTCGGCGGGCGCCTTCGGCGTCCAGGTCAGCGTCTCGTCCTGGAGCAGCTTGCGGCGCAGCCGCAGCGCGGTGCGGTACAGCTCCAGCGTGGAGCCCTCGACGCCGGCCTGCGCCTCGACGGCGTACCCCGCGAACGACGCCGGCTGCGGCAGCCAGGCGGCCCCCGGCCCGAAGCCGTAGGACGGTCCGGTCGTCGTCCACGGCAGCGGCACCCGGCAGCCGTCGCGGCCCTTGCGGACATGGCCGGTCTGCTCCCAGATCGGGTCCTGGAGCACCTCGGTGGGCAGGTCCGCGACCTCGGGCAGGCCCAGTTCCTCGCCCTGGTAGAGGTACGCCGAGCCGGGCAGCGCCAGCATCAGCAGGGTGGCGGCCCGGGCCCGGCGCAGACCGGCCGCCGTGTCCACCGCGGGCGCGGTGCCGCCGGACAGCAGCCAGGCGCCGGGGTCGGTGCCGGGCGGCAGCATCAGGCGGGAGGCGTGGCGGACCACGTCGTGGTTGGACAGCACCCAGGTGGCGGAGGCGCCCACGGCTCGGGCGGTGGCGAGGGACCCGGTGATGACGTCCCGCAGCTCCTCCGCGTCCCAGCGGGCTTCCAGGTACTCGAAGTTGAACGCCTGGCCGAGTTCGTCGGGGCGGGCGTACAGGGCGCGGCGCTCGCCCGGGACCCAGGCCTCCGCGACGGCGGTGCGCGGCGGGCTGTAGGCGTCGAAGAGCTTGCGCCAGTCGCGGTAGATCTCGTGGACCTCGTCGCGGTCCCAGTACGGGTGGCTGCCCGGCGGGACGCGCAGCAGGGCCTCCTCGCCGGTCGCGCCGATGCCGCCGACGTCCCGCAGCGGCTCGCCGAGGTCCTTGGCCAGGGCGTGGGCGACGTCCACGCGGAAGCCGTCGACGCCCCGGTCGCACCAGAAGCGCAGGGTGGTGCGGAAGTCCGCGCGGACCTCCTCGTTGTCCCAGTTCAGGTCGGGCTGTTCGGGGGCGAAGAGGTGCAGGTACCACTCGCCGTCGGCGACCCGCCGCCAGGCGCTGCCCCCGAACACCGACTGCCAGTCCGTGGGCGGCAGTTCGCCGTGCGCTCCGCGGCCCGGGCGGAAGACGTAGCGGTCACGGGCGGCGGAGCCGGGGGCCGCGCGCAGCGCCTCCTGGAACCAGGGGTGCAGGTGCGAGGTGTGGTTGGGGACCACGTCCACGACGACCTTCAGGCCCAGCCGGTGCGCCTCGGCGACCAGGGCGTCGAAGTCGTCCAGGGTGCCCAGGCGGGGGTCGACGTCCCGGTGGTCGGCGACGTCGTAGCCGCCGTCGGCGAGTTCGGACGGGTAGAAGGGGCTCAGCCACAGGGCGTCCACGCCGAGCGTGGCCAGATGGTTCAGCCGCTGGGTGATGCCCCTGAGGTCGCCGAGTCCGTCGCCGTCGGCGTCGGCGAAACTGCGCGGGTAGACCTGGTAGATGACGGCCTGCCGCCACCAGTCGGGGTTCCTGGGGGAGAGGTCCGGCGCGAGGTCAGCCATGGGGGCTCCGTTCGGGCGGTACGACGGTGTCTGTGCCGTTCGGACGACAGTACAGAATCTGTCCGCATTGCCCGGGGATCACCCGCGAGCGATCTCGGCGGGGCGGTCAGGCCGAGCAGTGCTCCAGCAGCCCCCGCACCTGCGCGTCCACCACCCGGTACCGGACCACCCGGCCCTCCTTCTCCCCCGCCACGACCCCGGCCGCCCGCAGCAGCCGCAGGGCCTGGGAGACGGCGGGGTCGTTCATGCCGGTGGCGATCGCGAGGTCGGACACGGCCAGCGGGCCGGTGCGGTGCAGGGCGAGCAGCAGCGCCAGCCGGTTGGCGTCGGCCAGCAGGGAGAAGCGGTCGGCCCAGGTGCGCAGACGGCCCGCGTCGCCGATGGCGGCGATGGCCTCGCACACCCGGTGGCCGTCGATGGTGCGACGGTCGGCTCGGTCGGCAGGCACGAGATGCATGCCGACCATCCTCGCAGGCCGTCGTGTGATCTTGAATACCTGCGCAGGTACGCAGCTATGCAGGAGACCGGACGGCCCTCTACGGTGGGCGGGCCGTGGTGCTCGGGAAGTCGATGCAAGGTCGACGCGGCCCTCGCCACTGTGATCGGGGAGTTCCCGTCCCGTCCGGCGCCGCCGGGCCACTGGTCGCACGACCGGGAAGGCAGGGACGGCGGACGCACGACCCGTAAGCCAGGAGACCGGCCACGGCAGCTCACGAAGTGATCCACGAGGTGCTGGAGCGTGAACCTGATGGCCGATGCCGCGTCTTTCCGCTGGCGACGAGAGGACACCGTCAAGACGGCGGGGCTGCTGGCGGTGATCATCGCCCTGCACGTCGTCGCCTTCGGGATCCTCTTCCTGCTCGTCGCCCCCGCCCACTACAAGGTCGGCGCCGACGTCTTCGGCGTCGGGCTGGGCGTCACCGCCTACACCCTCGGCATGCGGCACGCCTTCGACGCCGACCACATCGCCGCCATCGACAACACCACCCGCAAGCTGATGGCCGACGGCAAGCGCCCGGTGTCGGTCGGCTTCTGGTTCGCGCTCGGACACTCCAGCGTGGTCGTCCTGCTGGCCCTGCTGATCGCGGGCGGCACCTCCCTCGCCGGAAAGGTCATGAACGAGGGCTCCGCCACCCACCAGGTGCTCGGCTTCCTCGGCACCACGATCTCCGGCGCCTTCCTCTACCTCATCGCCGCCCTGAACCTGATCGCCCTGGTGGGCATCCTCAAAGTCTTCCGCGCGATGCGGGCCGGGGCGTTCGACGAGAAGGAGCTGGAGCAGCACCTGGACTCGCGCGGCTTCATGAACCGCGTCCTGGGCCGCCTGACGAAGTCCGTCTCCCGGCCCGGCCAGATGTACCCCCTCGGGTTCCTCTTCGGCCTCGGCTTCGACACCGCCACCGAGGTCACGCTGATGGTGATGGCCGGCTCGGGCGCGGCGGCCGGGCTGCCCTGGTACGCGGTCCTGTGCCTGCCCCTGCTGTTCGCGGCGGGGATGAGCCTGTTCGACACCCTGGACGGCACGTTCATGAACTTCGCCTACCAGTGGGCGTTCTCCAACCCGGTCCGCAAGGTGTTCTACAACCTCGCCATCACCGGCCTGTCCATCGCCGTCGCCTTCTTCATCGGCACCATCGAGCTGGTCGGCGTCCTGCACGAGAAGTTCGGCCTGGACGACGACGTCACCGGCTGGATCGCCGGGCTCGACCTGGACAACGTCGGCTACCTCATCGTCGCCCTGTTCGTGCTGGTGTGGGCGGCGGCGCTGGCGTACTGGCGGTTCGCGCGGGTGGAGGAACGCTGGTCGGCCCCCGCCGCCGCGGCGGACTAGCCGGCGCCGACCGTCTCCAGGTACAGCCGCACACAGCGGTCCACGTCCACCTCCAAGGCCACGTCCACCAGGGCCTGTTCGCGCCGGCCCTGGTGGATCTCGGACTCGCCGGGGCGGGGGCGGCGGTCCACGACGGTCTGGCCGCGCGACGGGCCGGGGGCCAGGGACACCTCCACCGGCAGCAGCCGGGTGGTGATGCTCTGCGGGTCGGCGACCGCGCACACCGCGCCCGCGTCGCCGAGGCCGCCCGCCTCCTCCGCCTCGGGCGGGCCGCCCTGCGCGGTCGGCCGGTGGGCGAGCAGCTCGCCGGCCAGCCGGGCGCCGGGCTCGTCGCTGCGGCGCAGCCGGTGCACCTCGGCGCCGGGGACGACGACCCGCTGGAACACGTCCAGGCCGTACATGGTGACCGGAACCCCCGCGGTGAGCAGGATCGCCGCGGCCTCCGGATCATGCCAGACGTTGAACTCGGCGACCGGCGTGGCGTTCCCGGTGGCCACCGCCCCGCCCATGAACACGATCCGCTCGATGTTGCGGGTCACCTCCGGGTGGGTGCGCAGCAGCAGCGCGATGTTCGTCAGCGGGGCGGTCGGGATCAGGGTCACCGGGCGCGGGGAGGCCAGGATCTCGCGGCGCAGGAGGGTGACGGCGTCGACGGCCGCCGGGGCCCGGGTGGGCGCGGGCAGCCCGAGGTCGCCCATCCCGTCGATGCCGTGCACGTGCCGGGCGGGCCGGACGGGTTCCAGCAGCGGGCGTTCGGCGCCGCGCGCCACCGGGATGTCGCCGGCGCCCGCCTGCTCCAGCACGGTCAGGGTGTTGCGGACCACCCCGTCCACGTCGGTGTTCCCGGCGACACAGGTCACCGCCCTCAGGTCGAGCCCCGGGTGCCGTACGGCGAGCAGCAGGGCCAGGGCGTCGTCGACGCCGGTGTCGCAGTCCATGATCACAGGCAGGGGCTGACCGGGCACGGCGGACTCCTTCCGTCGTACCGACCCTAGATCAGTCCCAGGACACGGCACCGCGCGCCGCCACCCGCCCGCCGATCCGGCGCCGCCACCGCTCCCGCGCCGCCGCGCCGACCGCTCCCGCCGCTTGCGCCGCCTGGTCCCGCGCCTGCCCGCCGGCGCGGGCCGCCCGCCGGTGCGGCCGCTCACCCGTACGGCCCCGAGCGCTGGTGGGCGGGGCGGACCGGTGGTGCCGTGGGAGCAGGCATCTGACCGGCCGCGGCAGCCCAGGAGGCACCGATGTCCCCCGCGATACGCCCCCGCGTCCCCCGTGTCGTCGCGCTTCCGCTGCTCGCCGCCTCTCTCCTCGTCGCCGGCGGCTGTGCGGCCCTGGAGCTGGACCACCCGGCGACCGCGCCGCACCCGCTGCCCACCGTCGACGCTCCGCAGCCGGCGCCCAGGGCGTCCGCGCGGCCCGACGGCTCCACGCTCACCGACGAGCAGGCGCAGGCCGCGCTCATCACCCAGGCCGACCTCGGGGCGCCCTGGACCGCGACCCGTGGCGCGGCCACCTGGCGGGACGGGCTGCTGAAGGCCACCACGGCGACCGGGGACTGCCAGCGGCTGCTGGACGCCCTGTACAGCGAGGAGCTCCTCGGCGGTCCGGCCCGTGCCGCCGTCGGCCTCGACGACGCCGACACCGACGCCCAGCTCCGCTACCAGATCGGCGCGCGCCGCCCGGCGGACGCCGACGCCGCGCTGGCCTGGCTGCGGACGATGCCGGAGCGGTGCGCCCGGTTCACGGCCACCACCGAGCGGGGCGGCCTGGCGGACGTCCAGGTGGTGGACGCGCCGCTGCCGGAGGTCGGGGACGCCCGGCAGGGGCTGCGCGTCAGCCTGGCCGGCACGGCGCCGGACGGCGAGGAGGCGCTGCTCACGCTGGACGTGGCCGCCGTCCGGGTCGGGGAGGACTCCTTCGCGCTCACCAACGGCGGCCTGGGCGACGTGCCGAACGACGCGACGCAGGCCGCCGTGCAGATCGGCGCCCTGCGGCTGGCGGACGTCCGCAGGCAGGGCCTGGCCCAGGTGTGAGGGCGGATCCCGGCCCGCCTCACAGCGGCGGCTGGGCCGGGGCCGGGCCGAGGGTGGTGGTGCCCGGAGCGGTGCGGTGGCCGAGGCCGGTGCGATAGGCGTCCAGCGCCGCCTCGACCCGGCCGGTGCGGCGCAGCAGGTCGCCGAGGAGACGGCACAGGTCGGCGAGGTCGCCGGCGGCCCCCGCGCGTTCCAGCAGGCTGAGGGCGCGCACGTAGTGCTCCTCCGCCGCCTCGGTGTCCCGGGCGTCCTCGGCGATGATGCCGAGGAGCCGGTGGGCGGCGGCGGCGTGGACGGCGCCGCGCTCGGAGGAGAAGTCCCCGAGGACGCCCTCCAGCAGCTCGGCGGCCTCCCCTGACTTGCCCCGGCGGTGCAGGACGTCGGCCAGCTCGACCGTGGCCTGGCTGCGGTACAGGGCGGCGCGGCTCTCCGAGAGCATGGCGTGCGCCTGCCGCAACTCGGCCTCGGCCCGGTCGAGTTCGCCGTTCTGGGCGCAGACGTAGCCGCGCATCCAGTGGCAGTTGGCCAGTTCGGTGCGCAGGCGCAGCTGCCGGTACAGCTCGGCCGCCTTGGCCAGGGAGGCGTCGGCCTCGGCGGCCCGGCCCTCGGCGAGCAGGGTGCGGGCCACCGAGCGGTGCATCCGGGCGATCAGCGCGGGGTCGCCGGCCTGCGGGGCGAGCGCCAGGGCGAACTCGGCGGCCTGGGCGGCGCGGGCGTGGGCGCCCATGTCCATGTACGGGCCGATGACGCTGGCGTAGAGCAGCAGCAGCGCGTCGGGGTCGTGCAGCCCGCCGCGGTTCAGCTCGTCGAGGGCGGTCTCCAGGAGGTAGACGGCGTAGCGCAGTTCACCGGCGAGGTAGTGCGCGACGGCCCGGCCGCGTACCGCGGGCACGCGGACCGGCAGGGCGGTGCCGGCCAGGCGTTCCTCGGCCTGCTCGAAGTACTCGCGCGCCGCGGTCAGCTCGCCGGTCTCCAGGGCGCACTCGCCGAGCCCGAGCAGGGCGGCGGCCTGTTCGCAGCGGAGGCCGTGGGTGCCGGCCTCGGCGTGCAGCGCCGCGTACTGCGCGGCGGCCTCCTCGGCCCGGCCGTCGGCGAGGATCCGCTGCGCCTCGGTGAGCCGCAGCCGCAGGTCGGTGGCGAGGTGGGCGGGCCGGCCGACGGCCAGTTCCTCGAAGGCGACCCCGAGCCGGTCCGCGATGTGCCTGAGCGCCTCGTCGGAGGCCCGGACCCGGCCCGCCTCCACGGTGGAGATGTAGGCGGGGGTGTAGGCGGGCTCCGCCAACTGTCGCTGGGTGAGGCCCCGTTGCGTGCGCAGTTGCTGCACGCGCCGTCCGATGACCTCAGGGTCGTCCCGTTCCCGCATGTCCCCTCGCCCCCCAAGTCCCCTGTCGCCCCTTGCCGTCGGGCGTCGGCGCCCCTAGGTTAAACGGCGCATTAAGCCTGCTTAATACGCCGCTGTCGTATTGCGAGGTCGCCGTGCCCGGACGTACATCCGCACCCTACGCACGCCCCACCCTCCCCCACACCCGCGTACGCCCGGCCGGGGCGACCTCCACCACCCGGGGAGTCGTCGCGGCCGTGATCGCGGCGTCGGCCCTGATCCTCGCCGCCAACGCCGGCCCGGCCCGTGCGGCGGCCACCGCCCCGGAACCGGTGGCGGTGCAGCAGCACGCGGAGCCGCAGCACACGGACCGGCAGCACGCGGAGCCGCAGCACGCGGAGCCGCAGCAGGTGGAGCCGCAGCACCCGCATCCCTGACGGCGGAGGTCCGCCCGATCACCGGTGGCGGCGCCCCGCCCGTCGCGGGCGGGGCTGCCGCCATGCCCCGCGCGGGCGGGCGGCAGGCCTTGACGCCGTTGATCTGCCGCTCGGGCATGACCCATGCCCCGCGCGGGCGGGCGGCAGGCCCTCCTCGTGGGGCGTACAGGGGCGCAGGCGCCCGGCGCCGACGCCTCCCCACCGGTTTTCGGCCGATTCGCGCGGCCGCGGCCCCCGCACGCCCGGCCTGTCCCCGGTTGCCCCAGGTGTCCGCCCCGTCCGCCCCGGAACCCCGATGCCGTTGTCGGTGACATGACCTACGCTGCACACACTCGCCGCACGAGGCACACACGGCTCATGCACAGGGGGCTCACGCAACGCCGTGCCCGGTGGCGCCCATGTCTTTCATTCGTTCCGGGGGGTTCGAATCCGCGTGCGCAAGCGCTCTCTCACCGCCGCCGCCACCCTGGCGGCCCTCTTCGGCTCGGCCGCTCTCGCCACCGCTCCGGCCTTCGCCGACTCCAGCCAGGTCCTGCCGGTCAGGACCACCGGCGACATCGTCGTGGACGCCGTCCACCAGCAGGTCTTCGTCAGCGACCCGCTCTACGGCAAGATCGTCGTCACCGACTACGCCGGCAAGGTCGTCAAGCAGCTCACCGACCGTCTGTCCGGCGTCCACGGCCTGGAGCTGTCCGCCGACTCCGGCACGCTCTACGCGGCCGTGCAGGACCTGGACGCCATCGCCGTCTTCGACACCGCCACCGACACCGAGACCGCCCGGTACGAGGTCGGTGACAAACCGCTGAGCGTCGCCCTCGCGGGCGGCAGACTCTGGTTCGGCTACGGCGGGGCCGCAGCGGGCGACATCGGCTCCGTGGACCTGACGAGCGAGGACCACGAGGTCACCCTCGGCCAGGACGGCAGCTGGTACTCGGCCCCGCTGCTGGACGCCGCGCCCGGCTCCGACACCCTGGTCGCCGGCGCGCTCGGGCAGAGCCCCGTCGAACTGGCCTCCTACGACGTCTCGTCGGGCACCGCCGCCAGGACGGCGAGCACCCGCGAGGCCGGCAGCAACCTCGGCGACCTCCAGGTCACCCCCGACGGCAAGGACGTCGTGGTGGCCAGCGGCGCGCCCTACTACCAGCAGGTGTTCCGCACCTCCGACCTGAACGAGAACGGCAAGTACGTCACCGACGCCTACCCGAACTCCGTCGCCATCGCGTCCGACGGCACGGTCGCGGCCGGCATCGACGGCACCTACGACCCGGACGTGTACATCTTCCGGCCCGGCAGCAGCGAGCCGGTCCGCACGTACGAGTTCTCCGGCACCTCCGGCGGGTCGGACCTGCTGGTCCGCGCCGGACTGGCCTGGGCCCCGGACGGCTCCCGGCTGTTCGCGGTGACCGGCAACAGCCAGGGCGTGTACTCGCTGCGCGTGCTGGACGCGCCCGCCAAGGCGGCCACCGCCGTCACCGTGGACGCGCCGGCCACCGCCGCCCGTGCCGAGAAGCTCACCGTCAAGGGCCGGGTCGCCTCCCCTACGGCCCTCCCCGCCGGCGCCGAACTGACCGTCACCCGCACCGACCTGGAGTCCCCGGAGGGCAAGGCGCTCGCCGCGACGGCCGTCGAGGCCGACGGCGCCTTCTCCTTCACCGACACCCCGCCGGCCGGCGGCAAGGTCACGTACACGGTGGCCTACGCCGGCGACGCCGGGCACACGGCGGCCTCCGGCTCGGCCTCCGTCGACGTCTCCCGCGCCGAGCCGGCGCTGAGCATCGACCACGGCGGCACGGTGTACGCGTACGGCAAGGACGTCACGTTCACCGCGCACCTCGGCACCACCCACACGAACCGCACGGTGGAGATCTGGGCCGACCCGTTCGGCGACGACCAGCCGGACACGCTGGTGAAGTCCGGCACGGTCGACTCCCACGGCAACCTGTCGGCCACCCTGGACCTGAAGCGGGACACCGAGGTCACGGCGCGGTTCGCGGGCGACTCCCGCTACAGTCCGGCGTCCGCCGCCGGCACGGCCGGCGCCCGGGTCAGCGTGTCCACGTCGGTGTCCGGGCACCACGCGACGGCGTCCGTGTGGGGCCACACGTACCACTTCTTCCACAGCACCGAGAATCCGCTGGTCACCACTCGGATGACGTACTACCCCGGCCGGGCGCAGAAGTTCGAGGTCGAGGAGTACCGCCAGGGCCGCTGGCACGCGGGCGACCCCGCGTTCGTCGAGCTGGCCTCCGACGGCTCCAGCACGGTCCGCGTCGAGGGCGACCACCGCGGGGACGTCGGCCGGCGGTTCCGGGTCCGCTCCTCGTACATCGACGGCGCCTCCGGTGACATCGTGAACTCCACGACGCACGGCGCCTGGACGTACTTCACCTACACCCGGTAAGGCCTACCGGGCGGCCTGGAGCTGGCGCAGCTGCCGCTGGACGTTCTCCAGCGCGCCGCGCCGGCGTCCGGGCACCCTCAGCCGCAACTCGGCTAGCGCGGGCCCCAGTTCACGGGCCCGCGCCGCGTCCTCGATACGGCCCCACTGGTGGTGCGCGCGGTCCACGGCCGCCTCCACCGCGGGCGCGTCCGCCGCCTGCCCCGCCGCCAGCCGCGCCCCCGCGACGCCCAGCCAGGCCCGGCAGCTGCGCACCGGGTCCCCCGCGAACATCGCGAGGTCGGCCCGCACCTCGCTCCAGTGCAGGGCCTGCTCGGAACCGGCGCCGTGCGCCCGTGCGGCCGCCTCCTCCTGCCGGGCGGCCAGCGCGTCGGCCTCCGCGTGCCGCCCCGCCTGCACGGCGGCGCGGATGGCGGCGTGGGGGTCTTCGGGGCCGGGTTCCGGCCCGGTCCCACCGGGCGCCTCCACCGGGCGGGGCGCCTCCACCGGGCCGGGCCCGTACCGTCCGGCCCCGGTCGCGGCAGCGGACCCGCCGTCCTCTCCCGGCCCGGAAGCGGCCGTGCCGTCCCCCCGCCCGGCAGCGGCGGCGGACTCGCCGGGCGACGGCCGCGCCGGGGCCCCGTAGGCCCGCCCGTCCGGCGTAGACCCGCCGGGCGGGGAATCCGAGTCGGCACGGCCCGCCCCGGCAGCGGCGGCGGCTCCGGCCGCCCCCGGTCCCGCCGCACCGTCTGCGGGCACGGCCGCCGGCGGCACCGCGCCGGCCACCGGGGGGAAGGCGCCGGGGACGGGGGCCGGGACCGGGCCGCCCGCCACGGGGCCCGCCATGAAGGGGCCCGCCGCGAAGGCGCCCCCGCCGGGGCCGGCCAGCAGGACGTTGCCGTGGACCTCCTCGGCGATCCGGGACAGCGCCTGCTGGTGCAGGACCGCCAGCGGGGGACGGTGACCGCTGCGCAGCAGCGTGGCCACCGTCTTCATGTACGCGGGCTCGCCCAGCGCCCGCCGTCGCGCGGCCGGGGCGATGCGGCCGTACACCTCGGTGTTCCGGCCGGAGTCGAGGCCGCGTTCGGTGATGTACCGCCAGGTCTCCGCGTCGGCGTGCAGGTCGACGAGGAGGGCGGTGTCCGCGGCGGAGCGCAGCCGCAGTTCCTCGCGGATCCAGTGCCAGGGCAGCGCCGTGTAGCGGAGCGTGGCCGGTGTGGTGCGGGCGAGGGCCAGGTGGGGCTGGTGCTGGCGGCGGTCCAGGTGGAGCTGCCCGGTGACGTACACGGTGAGCGGACCGGGGGCGGCCGCGGCGGCGCGCAGCCGGGTGAGGACGGCCTGGGGTTCCAGCGGGTCGGCGAGTTCCACCACGTTCGCGGTGCCGGTGCCCGCCAGCACGGCCGGGGCGACGGCGGCCAGCACCGGCAGGACCCCGGCCGCGTCGACCAGGCGGCCCCGGCCCAGCGGCGAGGCCGCGAGCAGCAGCACGGTTCCGGGCATCGTGCCTCCCCCTGTCACCCTGTGCGGTCCGTCTCCAGCCAGCACCGTAGCCGCTGCCGCCGCGCACCGGCGCTTCAGGAGCGCAAACGTCCCCGTTCGGGGTCTTCGCCCGCCCCGCCGCCCTCCCGCCGCACCGCGAAGATCGTGGTGTCGTCGTCCAGCCGCCCCCGGCTGTGCCGCAGGACGCCGTCGCGGACCCGGCGGACCAGGCGCCGGGGTTCGGTGCGGCGCGGGTCGGCGCGTACCGCGCGGGCGACGTCGCCGGCCAGCGGGTAGAAGGCGCCGGGCCGGTCACGGGCCTCGGTCACCCCGTCGGTGACCAGCAGCAGGGTCTCGTCGGCGGCCAGCGGGACACGGTGCACGGGCGGCAGGCCGTCCGCCAGTTCGCCGAGGCCCAGCGGGAGCCCGTCGCCGCCGGGCAGCTCACGGACGCCGCGCGGGCCGACGGCGAGCGGGGGCTCGTGGCCGAAGTTGACCACGTCGACCGTGTCGGGGGCGTCCTCGGGGAAGGCGACGAGCACGGCGGTGGCGAAGCGGTCGCCGTCGTCCCGGCCGAGCGCGGTGCTGTGGAAGCGGTGCCGGTGCATCCGGATCTCCAGGCGTTCGGCGACGACCGACAGGTCCTTCTCGTGGTAGCCGGCCTCGCGGAAGGTGCCGAGCAGCGCGGCGGCGGTCTCCACGGCCCCGAGGCCCTTGCCCTGCACGTCGCCGACGAGGACCCGGGTGCCGTGCGGTCCGGGCTGGATGTCGTAGAAGTCGCCGCCGACCCGGGCCTCGACGTCCGCGGCCAGGTACACCCCCGCGTGCTCCAGTCCGGCCCAGCGGGGCGGCAGCGGGCGCAGCACGGTGCGCCGGGTGGTCTCGGCGATGTCCCGCATCCGCAGGACGTGCCGTTCCTGGCGGACCCGCACGGCGGCGGCCAGGGTGGCCAGCGCGCCGCCGAGGGCGACCAGGAGGAAGTCGCCGAGCCCGGCCCGGTACTGGTCGGGCCAGGCGCCGTCCACGACGACGTACGTCACCACCGACACCATGCCGTAGGCGGCCGTCGTCCACACCCCGCAGACCGCCGCGGCGATGCCCGGGACCAGGACGATCCAGGAGATGATCCGGAACCGCTCGCCGGTGCCGAAGTCCAGCAGGACGACGCCGGCGAGGAGCAGCAGCGGCGGCAGCCACGCGACGCTCCGGCCGCGGACCCGCAGCAGCGGGCGCCGCCCGTACTCCGTCTCCGTCACGGCGGACAGCCCTCCATGTCCCTCGGACGATGCCCCTCAGACAAGCACGGCGCGGAACCGGCCGCCATCCGGGCCGGCATCACCCGTCCGGCCGAGTTGCCGGGCCGTGCGCCCCGGTGTGCCCTGGAAGGCGGGGGCGGCTCGGGGACGGCGAGGAAGGAGCGTTCTCATGGCTGGAACGGCACCCGCGCCGGGCGGGAGGTCCCGCCCCGGTCGCACGCCCGAGGTGGAGGGCCGGGGTACGGACGTGAACGTGCGCCGGCGGGCGCCCGACGTGTTCGACGCGCACACCCACGCGATCGCCCGGGTCGCCGCCCCGGTGGCGCTGGGCCTCGTCTACGGCTTCTGGGTGGCGGCCAACAGCCGCCACGGCGGGCCCGTCACCGGCTGGAACCTGCTGCTCGGGTTCGCCAGCGCGCTGGTGTCCGCGGTGCTGGGCGCGGCCCTGCTGAAGCTCGCCCCGCGGATGCGGCGGGAGGTGCACGCCCTGCTGTGGGCGGCGTTCGTCGGCTGCGCGTTCGGCTTCGCCTACAGCCAGACCCACAAGACGGTGCTACGGTCGGTGCTGATGTCCCTGGCAGTGTCGGCGGCCACGTTCGCCGTGTTCTTCTACCGGTACTACACCCAGGAGGACGCGTACGGCCGGCGCGTCCGCTGAGCGTGCGCGCCGCGCACCGGCGGTGTGCGGGCGGGCCCCGGCCCGGAAGCCGGGGCCCGCCCGCTCCCCCGTGTCCCCCGCTCCACGCCGGGGCGAGGGATCCGGGCCCGGACCGGCTCCACGACCCGGAGAAGCCGCCCGGCCCCGGAACCGCCGGCGGCCCCGTTCCGGCCGGGGTCACCGGTCTCCCCAGCACCAGGAAACACCCGTTCGGGTGATCCCTCCACCGGAGGGCGCGGGCCCCGGTGCGGCCGTCCGGGTCGTGCCGCCGCCCGAATGCAGTCCTCCCGCTCGCGCGCCGGCGTCCGGGGCCGTTGCCTGGAGACGTGCCTCCACGCCTCAGGAGCGCCCTGTCGGCCGTACTGATCACGCTGTCCTGCCTCCTCGTGCCGTTCGGCGCGTTGGCGGCGTGGGCGGCGTACGGGCTGGCCGACACGGGCCGGTACGTGACCGCGATGGCCCCGCTGGCCGCCGACCCGGCGGTGCGGGAGGCCGTCGCGGACACCGTCGGCGACGGCATCCTGCGCGCGGTCGACCAGCACCTGGACGTCCGTCCGGTCCCCGGCTCGGTCCGCCCGTTCGTGCACGACGCGGTGCGCTCCTTCACCCGCACCCAGGCCTTCCGGCTGGCCTGGGACACCGGCAACCGGGTCACGCACGACGCCGTGCTGCGCGCCCTGCGCGAGGAGGACGACGGCGATGTCACCGTCGACCTGGCCCCCGTCACCGCCCAGGTCAAACGCCAGCTCACCCACGACCACGTGCCGCTCGCCGCGCGCATCCCGGTGGAGCACACGGCGGTCGCCGTGCTCCCGGCGGGCGAGCTGACCGCGCTGCGAAAGGGGTACCACGTGCTCGAAGTCGCCGGTTTCTGGCTGCCGGTGGCGGCCGTCGCCTGCGCCGTCGGCGGGATCGCCCTCGCCGTCCACCGCCGGCGGGCCGTCGCCGCGACCGCGCTGGGCGCCGCGCTGGGCGGCGCGCTGCTCGCCGTCGCCGTCGCCGCCGGACGCAGCCTCACCCTCGCCGACCTGCCCGCCGACGTGCCGCACCCGGCCGCCGGCGCCGTCTACGACGCCCTCACCGGCACCCTGCGCACGGCCGCCTGGCTGCTGCTCGGCCTCGGCCTCGCGGTGGCCCTGACCGCCTGGCTCACCCGGTACCTGCGGCTGCCCCGTCCCGCGCGACGCCGGCGAGGGTCGCCAGCGCCCGCGCCAGCTCCGGCTCAGGCGCCGACGCGAGCCCGAGTCTGACCGCGTCCGGCGTCCGGCCGGGGTCGACCGAGAAGGCCGTGCCCGGGGTGACCGCGATGCCGTGGGCCCGCGCGGCGGCCGTGAAGGTGTCCGCCCGCCACGGCGGCGGCAGCTCCCACCAGGCGAAGTAGGCGGCCGGGTCGGACCGCACGGTGAACCCGGCCAGCCGTTCGGCGACGAGCCGCTGCCGCCGCCGGGCGTCCCGCCGTTTGGCGTCCACCAGCCGGTCCACGGTCCCGTCGCCGAGCCAGCGCACGGCCGCCTCCAGCGCGAAGCCGCCCGCGCTCCACCCGCCGGACCGGACGGCCCGCGCGACCGTCTCGACGCGGTTCTCCGGCACGACGACGAACCCGACGGCGAGGCCGGGGGCGATCCGCTTGGAGAGCCCGTCGACGAGGTGGACCAGCCCGGGCGCGAACGCGGCGAGCGGAGGTGTGCCGCCCGGGTGCAGGAAGGACCAGATCCGGTCCTCGACCACCGGTGTCCCCAGCGTGTGGACCGTGTCCGCGAGCTGCCGCAGCCGGTCGGCGCTCGTCGTCCGCGAGGTCGGGTTGTGCAGGGTCGGCTGGAGGTAGAGGGCGGACAGCGGCGCGCTGCGGTGGGCGGCGGCGACCGACTCGGGCAGCGGTCCCTCCGCGTCCGTGGCCAGCGGGACCAGGATCAGGCCGAGGCGGGCCGCGATCTCCCGCACCAGCGGGTACGTCAGCGGCTCCACGCCCACCCGGCCGCCGGGCCGGACCAGCGAGGCGAGGGCGGCGGCGATCGCCTGGCGGGCGTTGCCGGTGAACAGGATCCGCTCCGGGCCGGTCCGCAGCCCGCACCCCTCCAGCAGCGCGGCGACCGCCTGCCGGGCCTCCGGGGTCCCCGCGGCGGCGGCCGGCCGCAGCGCCTGGCCGAGCGCGTCCGGCCGCAGCAGCGGCGCGAGGGCCGGGGCGAGCAGCTCCGACTGGCCGGGGACCGCGGGGTAGTTGAGCTCCAGGTTCACCAGCGGGGCGCCGGCCGCCTCGGCCAGGGCGTGCCCCGGCTGCCCGTCCGGCGCGGCCCGCACGAACGTCCCCCGCCCGACCTCGCCCACCACCAGTCCCCGGCGCACGAGTTCGCCGTAGATCCGCCCCGCCGTGGAGGGTGCGATGCCCCGGCGCCGCGCGAACACCCGCTGCGGCGGGAGCCGCTGGCCCGGCCGCAGCCGGCCGCTCGCGATGTCCGCCGCGATCCGGTCGGCGATACGCCGGTAGTCGTCCACAAGTCCCCCTGGGATCCGGCCCGTTGGATTGCACCGAGAGCAAAGATTTTATTGCACCGAGTGACGGGCGCGCCTAGGGTCGGGCCATGCCCGCCTTCCTCGCACACGATGACAAAGACCCAGGAATCACCTCCCGGCTGCCCCTCGTCCTCGTCCACGGCCACCCCTTCGACCGCACCATGTGGCACCCGCAGCTCACGGAGTTCTCCGCGAGCCGCCGGGTCGTCGCCCCCGACCTGCGCGGCTACGGCGCCTCCCCGGTCACCCCCGGCACGGTCCCGCTCTCCCGCCACGCCCAGGACATCGCCGGTCTCCTGGACCACCTCGGGGTGGACGGCTTCGTCCTCGCCGGACTGTCCATGGGCGGCCAGATCGCCATGGAGTGCGCCGCCCGCCTCGGCGACCGCGTCCGCGGCCTGGTCCTCGCCGACACCTTCCCCACCGCCGAGACCCCCGAGGGCCGGCGGAACCGCAACGCCATGGCCGACCGGCTGCTCGCCGAGGGCATGCGGGGCTACGCCGACGAGGTGCTGGAGAAGATGGTCGCCCCCTGGGCCCCCGCCGAGGTCAAGGCCCATGTGCACCGCATGATGACGGCCACCTCCCCGGAGGGCGCCGCGGCGGCCCTGCGCGGCCGGGCGGAACGCCCCGACTACCGCGCCCTGCTGGCCGGGCTGCCCGTGCCCGCCCTCGTCCTCGTCGGCGCCGACGACACCTACACCCCCGTCTCCGACGCCGAGGCCATGCACGCGGCCCTGCCCGACTCCACCCTGCACGTCGTCGAAGGCGCCGCCCACCTGCCCAACCTGGAGCGGCCGGAGGACTTCAACCGGGCCCTCGGCGATTTCCTGGCACGGCTGGACGGGTGATCGTAGGCTCGTCCCCGTGAACCGACGCCCCGGACGCGGCCCCGGCGCCTGGTGCGCCGGCCTGCTGCTCGCCGGGGTGAGCGTGGCCGTCGGCTGCCGGACCGCCGACACCGACGGCGTCACCCCCGTGCCCCAGCTGCTCGCCTTCCTGCCCTGGATGCCCGCGCCGGCCGTGCTCGCCCTGCTGTGCGCGCTGCTCGCCCGCTGGTGGACGGGCCTGGTGTGGGGGGTGGCCGTCCTCGGGCTGCTCGCCTGGCACCTGGAGCCCTACGGCGAGGTCGGCGAACCGGGCGGCCCGCCCGTCGCCGCGCTCCGCGTGCTCACCTCCAACGTCGAGTTCGGGCGCGGCGCCCCCGCCCTGGTCCCGGTCCTGCGCGACCGGCGCCCCGACGTGGTCTTCGTGGAGGAGTGCGAGTCCGGGTGCCGGGCCGCCCTGCAACGCGAGTTCGCGACCGTCTACCCGCACCGCCGGGCCGTCGAGGCGGACGGCTCCGCAGGCTCCCTCATCCTCAGCCGCTTCCCCCTGAAGCCCGCCCCCGAGGTCCCCGGCAGCATGGGGATGCCCGGCGCCGTGGCCGACGTCCGCGGCCACGCCGTACGCCTCCAGCTCGCCCACCCCGCGCCCCCGCTGCCCGGCCAGGTGGACCTGTGGCACCGCGAACTCGGCCGGCTCCGCGCCTTCGCCGCCGGCACCCGCACCCCCACCCTGCTCGCCGGCGACTTCAACGCCTCCCAGGACCACGCGGCCTTCCGCCGCATCCTCGACACCGGCCTCACCGACGCGGCCCGCCTCACCGGCCACGACCGCACCCCGAGCTGGCCGTCCCGCACGGCCTCCGTCCTCGGCGTCCAGATCGACCACGTGCTGCTCTCCGCGGACTTCAGCGCGACGAGCGCCCGCTTCCTGCACGTGCCCGGCACCGACCACCGCGCCCTGGTCGTGGACCTCGTCCTGCACCGCAGACCCTGACGCGGACCGACTCCCGCCGGCCGGCGCCGGCTTCCGCGCACCCGGTGCGGCGGTGCGCGGTCCCGCATCGGCGAGCGATCCGAACCCGCTCGAAACCGTCCCCGCGCCGACCGGTCACGGCAACGCGGGGCCGCTAACCTTACGTGTCCGTCCTGGCCAGCGATTGACGGGCTAGCACTCACGTGAAGGGTTGCGCACATGGGCATTCTCACTCTCCTGCGGAACGCGTTCGGCCGCTCACGCAAGCCACGGCCCACCGAGGCAGAGGGTGCGGACCGGGCCCCCGCGCAGGCGCCGGAGCCGACCCCGTCCGTGCCGGAACCCCGCCGCTCCTCCGCCGGGGAACACGAACTGGTGGCAGCGGCCTTCGACAAGCTCCACCCCACGACCGCCGGCCCCGAGCCCGAGCCGAAGGCGGAGAAAACCCCGACACCCGAGCCCGCCCCGAGAGAAACCCCGACGCC
>NZ_JBEXTB010000002.1:0-381109 GCF_040613915.1 Streptomyces sp. NPDC006193 | reverse complement strand
TCCTGAACCCGCCGCGGAGCAAACCCCGACGCCTGAACCCGCCGCGGAGCAAACCCCGACGCCTGAACCCGCCGCGGAGCAAACCCCGACGCCTGAACCCGCCGCGGAGCAAACCCCGACGCCTGAGCCCGAGCCGGAGGAAGTCCCGGCGGCTGAGCCGACGCCGGAGGCCGAGGGAACCCCGCAGGCCGGGACCGACCCGAAGGCGGAGGAGACCCCGCAGGCCGAAGCCGAGCCGAAGGCGGAGGAGACCACCGGCACCGTTGCCGAACCGAAGGCGGAGGAGAGCACCGGCACCGTTGCCGAGCCGAAGGCGGAGGAGAGCACCAAGAAGCCGGTCGCGGAGCCTGCGGTGGAGGGCGAGCCTGCCGCAGAAGAGAGCAGCCCGGAGAAGACCGAGGCCGGGGCCGAGGCGGAGGAAAGCGCCGAGGAGCCGGTCACGGCGGAAGGCGAGCCGGCGGCCGAGGCGACGGCCGAGGCCGAAACCGAGCCGAAGGTCGAGGACACCGCAGAGGCAGAAGCCGAGGCGAGGCCGGAGGAGTCCGCCGGGTCCGGGGCCAAGGCTGAGGAAGCGTCCGCGTCGTCCCGCACCGAGCCGGAAACCGAGGCGACGGCCGAGGCCGAACCTGAGCCGAAGACCGAGGAGCCCACCGGGACCGAGGCCGAACCCAAGGCGCAGGAGAAGCCGGAGGAAACCCCGGAACCCGAGGCCGGTCCGGAGGCGGAGCGGAGCGGCGAGGAGCCGGAAGCGGCGGACCAGCCGCAGACGGAGACCGAGCCGGAGCCGCAGGCCGAGGCGGAGGCCGAGGAGGCGACGTCCCCGCAGGCCGCCGACGGCGAGAACACCCCACAGGGGCCACCCGCACCCGACGACGAGACCCGCACGGGTGGTGCGGGTGGGAACCCGGACGCCGAAGGCGAAGCCGAGGCGACCCCGCACACCGACGCCCCGCAGGACACCCCCGCCGAGGCGACCCCGCACACCGACGCCCCGCAGGACACCCCCGCCGAGGCCACCCCGCACACCGACGCCCCGCAGGACACCCCCGCCGAGGCCACCCCGCAGGCCCAGGGAGACAAGGGCGAGCCCGCCACCCCCCTCACCAGGCTGAAGGCCCTCACCCCCGCCCTGGCCACCGCCTACAAGGCCGCCGCGACGACCCTCGAGAAGTCCCGCCTCACCGGCACCCGGGCCAAGCTCTACCTCGTGCTGGACCGCTCGGCGAGCATGCGCCCGTACTACAAGGACGGCTCCGCCCAAGCCCTCGCCGACCAGACCCTCGCGCTCGCCGCCCACCTGGACCCGGAGGCCACGGTCCACGTCGTCTTCTTCTCCACGGAGGTCGACGGCACCACCGACCTCACCCTCACCCCGGACCACGAGACGAAGATCGACGACGTGCACGCCGGCCTGGGCCGCATGGGCCGTACCAGCTACCACGCCGCCGTGGAGGCCGTACTCGCCCACTACGGGGAGAACACCGCCCCCGGCACCCCCGCCCTGGTGGTGTTCCAGACGGACGGCGCCCCCGACGCCAAGACCCCGGCGACACAGGCCCTCACCGCGGCGGCGGACGCGCATCCCTCCGTCTTCTTCTCCTTCGTCGCCTTCGGGGAGCACGACAACAAGGCGTTCGACTACCTCCGCAAGCTGAAGACCGGCAACACGTCGTTCTTCCACGCGGGCCCCGCCCCCCGCGAGCTGACGGACACGGAGCTGTACGAGGGCGTGCTCGCCGACTGGCGGCCGTGACCGAAGCGGCGTGACCGAAGCGGCGTGACCGGGGGCGGCGTGACCGAAGCGGCGTGACGGGGGCGGCCGTACCCGGTCACCCGCAGAAGCCCCGCCCCGCCCGTACTCCCGGTCACCCGCGGCGACCGTCGGTGACACCCTGGCCGCCCCTTCCCATTCCGCAGAACGGGAAGCGGGCGGCCCACCCGTCTCGGCTACGATTTCAAGGTTCGTCAATCGACCCGACCTGGGAGCAGCCCCCGATGGCTCGACACCTCATCACCAGCGCCCTTCCGTACATCAACGGGATCAAGCACCTGGGCAACATGGTGGGGTCCATGCTCCCGGCGGACGTGTACTCCCGGTACCTCCGCCAGCGCGGCCACGACGTCCTGTACATCTGCGCCACGGACGAGCACGGCACGCCCGCCGAACTGGCCGCCAAGGAGCAGGGCCTCGCGGTGGACGAGTTCTGCGCCCAGGCCCACGAGGCCCAGAAGGCGGTCTACGACGGCTTCGCGCTGGCGTTCGACTACTTCGGCCGCAGCTCCTCCGCGCAGAACCGCGAGATCACCCAGCACTTCGCCCGCAAGCTGCACGAGAACGGCTTCATCGAGGAGCGGGCGATCCGCCAGGTGTACTCCCCGGCCGACGGCCGCTTCCTCCCGGACCGCTACGTGGAGGGCACCTGCCCCCACTGCGGTTACGACAAGGCCCGCGGCGACCAGTGCGAGAACTGCACCCGCGTGCTGGACCCGACCGACCTGATCGAGCCCCGCTCGGCGATCTCCGGCTCGACGGACCTGGAGGTGCGCGAGACCAAGCACCTCTTCCTGCTCCAGTCCAAGCTGCAGCAGGAGGTGGAGGCGTGGGTCGCCCGGCACGAGGAGGACTGGCCGCAGCTCGCCTCCTCCATCGCCCGCAAGTGGCTGAACGAGGGCCTGCACGACCGGGCGATCACCCGCGACCTGGACTGGGGCGTCCCGGTCCCCGCGGACACCTGGCCGGAGCTGGCAGCCGAGGGCAAGGTCTTCTACGTCTGGTTCGACGCCCCGATCGAGTACATCGGCGCGACGAAGGAGTGGGCGGACCAGGACCCGGAGAACCGGGACTGGAAGTCGTGGTGGTACGACGCCGACGGCACCGTCCGCTACACCGAGTTCATGGCGAAGGACAACGTCCCCTTCCACACGGTGATGTTCCCGGCCACCGAGCTGGGCGTGCGCGAGCCGTGGAAGAAGGTCGACTACGTCAAGGCGTTCAACTGGCTGACGTACTACGGCGGGAAGTTCTCCACCTCGCAGAAGCGCGGCGTCTTCACCGACCAGGCGCTGGACGTCCTGCCCGCCGACTACTGGCGCTACTTCCTGATCGCCAACGCCCCCGAGTCGGACGACTCGTCCTTCACCTGGGAGCACTTCACCGCCACGGTGAACAAGGACCTGGCCGACACCCTCGGCAACTTCGTCAACCGCGTGCTGTCCTTCTCCCGGAAGCGCTTCGGTGACGCGGTCCCGGCCGGCGGCGAGCCCGGTGAGGCGGAGGCCCGCCTCGGCGATGAGATCGCCCGGCTGCTCGCCGAGTACGAGGAGCAGATGGAGGCCCTCCAGTTCCGCAAGGCCGCGGCCGCGCTGCGCGCCCTGTGGTCGGCCGGCAACTCCTACCTGGAGGAGAAGGCCCCCTGGCTGGAGATCAAGACGGACAAGGAGGGAGCGGCCCTCACCCTGCGGACGGCGATGAACCTGATCCACCTGTACGCGGTGGTCTCGGAGCCGTTCATCCCGGCGACGTCGAAGACGATGCGCGAGGTCTTCTCCCTCGGGGACGACACCGCGACCTGGGTGAGCCGGGACGAGGCGAAGGCCCTGACCGCGGTCCCGGCCGGCACCGCGTTCACGGTGCCGCCGGTGCTGTTCGCCAAGCTGACGGACGAGGACCTGGCGGCGTACAAGGAGCGCTTCGGCGGCGAGGAGGACTGACGCCCCGCACGCGGCGCGCCCCGCACCCGGTACCCACCGGGCGCGGGGCGCGTGCCGTTCGAGCCCCGTCTTTCCCGCCCACGGCGCACCCTCACCCCCCCCGGGTGAACATCGCCAACTGACCTCGATGCGTGCACGGTTGCCTGCCCTACGCTCGGCGCAGCACGGCACACACCCTAGGAATCGCATGGTCAGCTCACCCCACGAGGCGATGCACCGCATCTTCCAGGACTATCCGGGCCTCTTCTCCGGTGTCTCCGAGGCACTCGGCGTCGACTTCGGCCCGCCCACCTCGGTGACAGTCCTGCCCACCGACCTCACCGAGACCCGCCCGCTCGAACGCCGCATCGACACCCTGCTGCGGTTGGAGACAGAGCACGACGAACCACTTCTCCTCGCCGTCGAGGCTCAGGGCAAGAAGGATCCGGACAAGCCCGCGAGCTGGGCCTACTACGCCTCGTACCTGCTCACGAAGTACCGGCTGCAACCGATGCTGCTGGTCGTCTGCCAGGACCGCGCGACCGCCGAATGGGCGGCGCGGCCGGTCCGCTTCGGACCCCGCCAGTGGCCGCTGCTCACCCTGCGCCCGATGGTCGCGGGCCCGCACAACATGCCGGTGATCACCGATCCGGCCGAGGTGCGCAAGGACCTGGCGCTGGCCACGCTGTCCGCCATCACGCACGTCGCGCATCCGGACGTCGGGGCCATACTCAAAGCAATGACGACCGTGCTGCGGGACACCCCGCACGCCCTCGCCGACCCTGTTATCGAACTCATCGCACAGGGCATGGGTAAGCACCCAGCCGCAGAACTCTGGAGGAAACTGGTGGCCGTGGACCTCTCCTTCTACAAGTCGCCCCTCTCCGAGGAACTCCGCGCCGAAGGCAGAAACAAGGGCCGGGAGGAGGGCCGGGCCGAGGGACGGGCCGAGGGCCGGGCCGAGGGACGGGCCGAGGACATTCTGTTCATCCTGGAACGACGCGGCGTCCCCGTCCCCGACGCGGCGCGCACACGCATCACCTCCTGCGACGACCTCGACATCCTGCGCCGATGGCTGGACCGCGCCCTCACCGCCCACACCGCCGAAGACCTCTTCGCCGACCAGTGATCCAGTCGGACCAGCACGGAGGAAACCGGTGGCCGTGGACCTCTCCTTCTACAAGTCGCCCCTCTCCGAGGAACTCCGCGCCGAGGGACGGGCCGAGGGACGGGCCGAGGACATTCTGTTCGTCCTGGAACGACGCGGCGTCCACGTCCCCGACGCGGCGCGCACACGCATCACCTCCTGCGACGACCTCGACATCCTGCGCCGATGGCTGGACCGCGCCCTCACCGCCCACACCGCCGAAGACCTCTTCGCGGAGGAGTAGTCCCGGGACGGCCCCCGCGGGCGGGGCTCCCGTCGGGTGATCCGTGGGCGTCGGACACCCCGGCGACGGGGGTCGTCACGCGTGGGGGACGGGAAGCCGGAAAAGATCTCCCCGTGGACATCCCCGAACCTCATCGCCGGCTCCTCGCCGATGTCGTCCCGGCGGGCGGCCCCTACGGGCTGGTGCTCGCCGGCGGCTACGCCCTCCAGGCCCACGGGCTGCTCCGGCGCCCGCACGCCGACCTCGACTTCGCCACGGAGAGTTCCGAGGCCATGGAGCACCTGGCCGCCGCGGTCGGCGCGGCCCTGGAAGCGCGGGGGCGGCGGGTGCGCATCGACGCGGTGACCGCGCGTACCGCCCAGCTCACCGTCACGGATCCGCCGAGCGGCGAGAGCTGCGCGCTGGCGCTGCACAAGGAGGCGTTCTGGCAGCCGCCGGAACTGACGGCGTACGGCCCGGCGCTCTCCCTGGAGGACGCCGTCGGCACCAAGATCCGTGCGCTGTACGACCGGGGCTCGGCCGTGGACCTCGTGGACGCGCGGGCGGCGGCGGCCCGGTTCTCGCTGCCCGATCTGGAGGAGCTGGGGCGCCGGCACGCCCACGACCCGTTCGACCTGCCCACCCTGCAGTCCCGGCTGACCGGCTCGGACTTCTACGCCGACGCCGACTTCCGCCGTCTGGGGCTGGACGAGCGGCAGACCGCCGCGCTGCGGGCCTGGGCCCAGCAGTGGTCCGACGACATCGCCGAGCGGCTGCTGGAGGAGGGGACGTCCCCCGACGAGGAGGACGACGGGGGACCGGACGAAGCCGCCTACGAGGAGCGGGACGAGGACCCGGACGAGGAACCCGGACCGGGCACCGGCGCATGACCGCCGTCACCGGGCCGGGAGACGGCTGTGCGCGCCGGCCGTCGTGAGCGGGTCACGGCGGCCGGCGCGCACAGGGCCGTACTACTTGGGCTGCGGCTTCCGCACGGACAGGTGCAGCTCGCGCAGGCGGGACTCCTCCAGCTCGGTCGGGGCGCCCATCATCAGGTCCTGGGCGTTGCCGTTGAGCGGGAAGGCGATCGTCTCGCGGATGTTGGGCTCATCGGCGAGGAGCATGACGATGCGGTCCACGCCCGGCGCGATGCCACCGTGCGGCGGAGCGCCGAAGCGGAACGCGCGGAGCATGCCCGCGAACTCGCGCTCCGTGGTCTCGCGGTCGTAGCCCGCGATCTCGAAGGCCTTGAGCATGATCTCCGGCTCGTGGTTCCGGATCGCGCCCGAGGACAGCTCGACGCCGTTGCAGACGATGTCGTACTGCCAGGCCAGGATGTCCAGCGGGTCCTGGGTCTCCAGGGCCTCCATGCCGCCCTGAGGCATCGAGAAGGGGTTGTGCGAGAAGTCGATCTTCCCGGTCTCCTCGTCCTTCTCGAACATCGGGAAGTCGACGATCCAGCAGAAGCGGAAGACGTTCTCCTCGAAGTGGCCGGCCCGCTTGGCGGCCTCGACGCGGACCGCGCCCATGATCTTGGAGACCTCGTCGAACTCGCCCGCGCCGAAGAAGACCGCGTGGCCGGGGGCGAGGGAGAGCCGCTTGGTCAGCTCGGCGACGTTCTCCTCGGTGAGGAACTTGGCGATCGGGCCGGACAGCGACCCGTCCTCGCCGACGCGGACCCAGGCCAGGCCCTTGGCGCCGAGGGACACGGCGAAGTCGCCGAGCTGGTCGAAGAACTTGCGCGGCTGGTCCTGGACCGCCGGAACCGGCAGCGCGCGCACGTGCTTGCCGGCGAACGCCTTGAACTCCGAGCCCTCGAAGACGTCGGTGATGTCCACCAGCTCCAGCTTGGCGCGCAGGTCCGGCTTGTCGGAGCCGTACTTGAGCATCGCCTCGCGGAAGGGGATGCGGGGGAACGGGGAGGTGACGTGGCGGCCGCCCCCGAACTCCTCGAACAGCTCGGTCATCAGCTGCTCGATCGGCTGGAAGACGTCCTCCTGCTCGACGAAGCTCATCTCGACGTCGAGCTGGTAGAACTCGCCCGGCGAGCGGTCGGCGCGGGCGTCCTCGTCGCGGAAGCAGGGCGCGATCTGGAAGTAGCGGTCGAAGCCGGAGATCATCAGCAGCTGCTTGAACTGCTGCGGGGCCTGCGGCAGGGCGTAGAACTTGCCCGGGTGGAGGCGCGAGGGGACCACGAAGTCACGGGCGCCCTCGGGGGAGGTGGCCGTGAGGATCGGGGTGGCCATCTCGTTGAAGCCGAGCGCCGTCATCTTCTGGCGGATCGCGCCGATGACCGCCGTGCGCAGCATGATGTTGCGGTGCATGCGCTCGCGGCGCAGGTCCAGGAAGCGGTACTCCAGGCGCCGCTCCTCGTTGACCCCGTCCTCGGTGTTGATGGTGAAGGGAAGCGGCTGGGCCGCGCCCAGCAGCTCGACCTCGGCGACCTCCACCTCGATCTCGCCGGTCGGCAGGTCGGGGTTCACGTTCTCTGTTCCACGTGAAACAACGCGGCCGTCGACACGGACCGTGGACTCCTTGGAGATCTTGTCCAGGGCCTCGTAGGCGGGGGTGCCGGGGCGGGCGACCAGCTGCGTGATGCCGTAGTGGTCGCGCAGATCGATGAAGAGGATGCCGCCCAGGTCGCGCCGATTGTGCAGCCAGCCACTCAGCCGGACGTCGGTGCCGACGTCAGAGGCGCGGAGCTGGCCGCAGGTGTGGGACCTGTACCGATGCATCGTCGTTCATCGTCCTTCGTGGTGGGGTTTCTCCTGCCGGCTTCGCGGGCCGGCGGAACGGGCACGGGGCCCGGACCCATCAAGGGTACCGGGCACCCCAAGATCGGCTCCCCACCGCGACCACCCCCCGGACTGCCCGCAGGACCGCCCGCCGGACCGACCGCCGGCGAACGGTGGCACCCACCGGTCACCTGTTCCTAAAGTAGGGCAATGCGCACAGGCGAGCCCCTCCCGTCCGTCGAGGACGTCCTCGCCGCCCTCGCGACCGGGCTCTGGCACTGGGACACCGCCGCCGGGCTGGTCACCGTGGACGCGGAGGCGGCGCGGCTGCTCGGGCTGCCCCCGAAGCCGGCCACCCTCACCGAGGCCCAGACCCGGGCCCGGCTGCACCCGGTCGACTGGAACGAGATCACCGGCGTCGTGCAGCTCGCCGTCGCCGAGGGCACCCTCGCCGAGGTGCGCATCCGGATCATGAACGCGGACGGCAGTGTCCTGCGGGTCGTCCGCAGCCGCTCGAAGCCGTCCTTCGACCCCGAGCGACGCGCCTACGAGCTGATCGGCACCCTGCAGGAGGTGACCGAGCCGACCCCCGGCACGGCCGCCCGCAGCGCGGTCACCGGGGACTGGCGGCGCTCCCGCGAGGCGTTCCTGCTGGACGCCGGCCGGGCGCTGGCCGAGGCGCGGTCGACGCAGGAAGTGCTGCGGGTGGCGGGCGGCCTGTCCATGCCGGGGTTCTCGCCGGACGGGCTCGTCGTGTTCGGTGTCGAGGGCGACCGGCTGACGATCACCGGCCAGCACGGGCACCAGCCCGGCGACCTGGGCCCCTTCTCGTACATGCCGCTGGTCACCGACTATCCGGCGGCGGAGGTCGTCCGCACCGGCCGCGCGGTGTACCTGTCCTCGCCCGAGGAGTACAGGGCGCGTTACCCGGTGACCTGGCCGCTCGCCCGCGGCTTCGCCCGGCAGTCCTGGGCGTTCCTGCCGCTGACCGTGGCCGGGCGCACGATGGGCGCCTGGATGGCGGCCTTCACCCACCCGGTGGCGTTCACGCCCGACGAGCGCTCGGTGCTGACCACGGTCGCCCGAATGCTCGCGCAGGCGCTGTCCCGGGCCGGCGCCGCCGAGTCCCAGCGGGAGCTGACCGAGGGCCTACAGCGCTCCATGCTGCCGTCGCTGGGGCCGAAGATCCCGGGGATGCGGGTGGCCGCCCGGTACATCCCGACCGGCGGCGGACTCCAGGTCGGCGGCGACTGGTACGACATGATCCCGCTGCCGTCCGGCCGCTTCGCGCTGGTCATCGGGGACGTGCAGGGTCATGACGTGCGGGCCGCCGGGCTGATGGGGCAGCTGCGGATCGCCCTGCGCGCGTACGCCGCCGAGGGGCACCGCCCGGACGCGGTCCTCGCCCGCGCCTCCCGCTTCCTGCACGGCATCACCCACGACGAGCACATGACGGACCTGCGGTTCGCCACCTGCCTGTACGCGGAGGCCGACCCGTCCACGGGGATGCTGGAGATCGCCCGCGCCGGGCACCCGGACCCGGTGATCCGGATGTCCGACGGCACGGTGATGCAGCGCCCGACCGCGGGCGGGCTGCCGCTGGGCATCGACCCGGACGCCGACTACCCGACGACCCGCTTCGCCCTCGAGCCCGGTGAGACGCTGATGCTGTGCACCGACGGCCTGATAGAGACCGGCGGGCACGACATGGAGAGCGGTTGGCGCAGGCTGCGCGCGATCCTCGAACACGACCAGGAGGACCTGGACGCCCTGGCCGACGCGCTGGTCCAGGGCGTGCACGGCCCGTCCTCACACCACACCACCGGCCCGCTGGCCGACCGCCGCGAGGACGACATCGCGCTGCTGCTGTGCCGGCCCGGCGAGGGCTACGGCTGCGGCGCGGCCTCGGGCCCCGGGACCGGCGCCGCCGTGCGGCCGGCGGTGCGCCGCACGCTGCTGTCGGTGGCGCAGGACGAGCCGGAGCGGATCGCCGAGGCCCGCCAGCACCTGCGCGAACTGCTGCACGACTGGGCGTCGGCCGACCAGGTGGACTCGGCGGTGCTGCTGGTCTCCGAGATGGTCACCAACGTGCTGGTGCACACCGACGCCGACGCGCTGCTCCTCGCCGAGGTCACGGGCGAGGGCGACGGGCGGCGGCTGCGCGTGGAGGTGTTCGACACCGGTGACGACCTGCCGCACATGCGCCGCCCCGGCGAACTGGCGTCCTCCGGCCGCGGCCTGGTGCTGATCGGGCTTCTCGCGGACGCCTGGGGGGTGGACCCGCGGGGCGAGGGCAAGAGCATCTGGTTCGAGCTCTACGAGTCCCCGGACGCCTCCGCCGCTCCGGTGTGACGCGTCCGCAGCTCCTGCACGACCCCGAAGGCCGCCGCGGTCAGCGGCACCGCGAGGAGCATGCCGAGGATGCCCGCGACGGACGCGCCCGCGGTGATCGCCAGCAGCACCACGGCGGGGTGCATCTGCACGGTCCGGCTCTGGATCATCGGCTGCAGCACGTGCCCCTCCAGCACCTGCACGGCCAGCACCACCCCGAGCGTCCACAGCGCGATGACGACGCCCCGGTCGGCGAAGGCGACCAGCACGGCGACCGTGCCGGAGAGGAAGGCGCCGAGGTACGGGACGTAGGCGCCGACGAACACCAGCGCGCCCAGCCCGACCGCGCCGGGCACCCGCAGGACCAGCAGGCCGGCGGTGATGCACAGGGCGTCGATGAGGGCGATGAGGGTGGTGCCGCGCATGAATCCCTCGACGGCCGCGAAGGCCCGCCGGGCGATGGCCTCGACGGTGTCGGCGGTGCCGCCGGGCGCGAGCGACCGGAGGCCGTCCACGGCCCGGCCGGAGTCGCGCAGGAAGAAGAACACGAGCAGCAGCGCGAGCACGGCCATGGCGAGGGTCTCCCCGACGACGCTGACGCCGCTGACGACGTTGGACGCGGCCGTCGCGCCGAACCGGCCCAGCAGCTTGCGCGCATTGGCGGCGAGGTCGTCCAGCCCGGTGCCGGCGGCCCCGAAGTGGCGGGCGACGGCCTTGGCTGCGTCCCGCACCGAGGAGACGATCTGCTCGCCGGTGCCGATGAGGGCGGCGACGACGATGTACACCGCACCGCCGACGACCGCCACCACGGCGACGCAGGTGAGCCCGGCCGACAGCGAGGGGCGCACCCCGGCCGACACCAGCCGCCGGTGCAGCGGCCCGAGCAGCGCGGTGCCGAGCAGCGCGAGCAGCACCGGCGTGACGGCCGTGCGCAGCTCCGCGCACAGCCGCACGCCCACCCAGCCGACCCCGGCGGCGAGCAGCAGGACGGCACACCAGGCGGCGAACCGGCGGACGGGATCGGGCAGCAGGTGCACGCACCCAGTCGACCAAGCGCGCCGCCCCCTGTCCCGCGGCGCACGGCCGTCCGGGTGAGCGGCCCGACACCCACGTCACCGCACCCGCCGCCCGGAAGGAACGGCCCCACAGCCACGTCACCGCGTCCACCGCGGCACCGGGCGCGCCTTGGCAGCCGCGCACCGCCCTGTCCGAGGGCGCGGGACCGTCCGGCGCACGGGCGCCGGCCCGGCGACCGGCGATGGTCCGGGCCGCGGTCGTCCGGCCTGCGGGCGTCGTCGGCGCCCGGCCGGCCCGGTGCCCACCGGTGCCTACCGGTGTCCGAGGATCACAGCCCTGCGGTGCGGCGGCCGGGCGGGCGCCGGCGGGTCACAGCCCGCCTTCGGACATCCCGTGCACCGCCGGGATCGTCCCCAGCCGGCCCTTCCGGAAGTCCTCGAAGGCCTGCATCAGCTCGTCCCTGGTGTTCATGACGAACGGGCCGTAGTGGGCCATGGGCTCGCGGATCGGCTGTCCGCCCAGGAGGACGACCTCCAGGTCCGGCGTGTGGGAGTCCTGCTTCTCGTCCGCGCGGACGGTCAGCGAGCCTCCGCTGCCGAAGACGGCCGTCTGGCCCGTGCGGACCGGACGCCGCTCGGCGCCCACCGCGCCGCGCCCGGCCGGGACGTACGCCAGCCCGTTGAAGTCCTCCCGCCAGGGCAGGGTGACCTCCGCGCCCGGGGCGAGGGTGGCGTGGATCATCGTGATCGGGGTGTGGGTGATGCCGGGGCCCGCGTGGCCGTCCAGCTCGCCGGCGATGACGCGCAGCAGCGCGCCGCCGTCCGGGGAGGTGAGCAGCTGGACGCTGCCGCCGCGGATGTCCTGGTAGCGCGGGGCCATCATCTTGTCCTTGGCGGGGAGGTTCACCCACAGCTGCAGACCGTGGAAGAGGCCGCCCGAGACGACGAGGTGCTCCGGCGGGGCCTCGATGTGCAGCAGGCCCGCACCGGCCGTCATCCACTGGGTGTCGCCGTTGGTGATGGTGCCGCCGCCGCCGTTGGAGTCCTGGTGGTCGAAGACGCCGTCGATGATGTAGGTGACGGTCTCGAAGCCGCGGTGGGGGTGCCAGGGGGTGCCCTTGGGCTCGCCCGGCGCGTACTCCACCTCCCCCATCTGGTCCATCATGATGAACGGGTCGAGGTGGCGGTAGTCGATGCCGGCGAACGCCCGGCGCACCGGGAAGCCCTCGCCCTCGAACCCGCTCGGCGCGGTCGTGACGCCGAGCACGGGACGTGCCACGGCGTCGGCGGGAGCGGTCACGCGGGGCAGCGTCAACGGGTTCTCGACGGTCACTGCAGGCATGGTCGGTACCTCCTTGGTACGCCCACTTTAGTTGAGCGTTGAACTTTCTGCCATCCGTAACGGAGAAAGCCCGGAGGGCATTCCCTCCGGGCTCCGGGGTTCGGCGACGGCGCGGGGACGGCTCAGCCGCCCCCGTACATCCGGCGCATCGCGAAGTCGACCATCTGCTCCACCGCCTTGGCGTCGAACACCATCCGGTGCTCGCCCTCCATGTCCAGGACGAAGCCGTAGCCGGTCGGCAGCAGGTCGATCACCTCGGCGCCGGTGATGACGAAGTACTTGGACTCCTTGCCCGCGTACCGGCGCAGCTCCTTGAGCGAGGTGAACATCGGGATCACCGGCTGCTGGGTGTTGTGCAGGGCGAGGAAGCCGGGGGTGTCGCCGCGCGGGCAGTACACCTTGGAGGTGGCGAAGATCTGCTGGAAGTCCTCGGCGGACATCTGACCGGTGGTGAAGGCGCGCACCGCGTCCGCGAGGGAGGGCTGGGACGGCTCCGGATAGAGCGGCGGCTGCTGGCCGTACCCGCCGGCGCCGCCCGGCATCTGCTGCTGCGGCGGGGCGTACTGCTGCTGCGCCGCTCCCCCGTCCATGGGCTGGCCGTATCCGTACATGCGCGCAAGCGTACCGAGGGACGCATGCGGCGAGGACGCCGGGAAAGTTATGTAGCGATCGATAGACATATACAGTACGGTTTCTCTAGCGACCACTACAGATTGAAGCCCGTTCTCCGCATCCTGGGGGATTCCATGCCCGACGCCGACTCCCGCCCCTTCCTGCTCCTCGCGCACGGCGCGGGCGGCTCGATCGCGGCCAACTACGGCCCGGTGACGGAGCGACTGAGTCGCCGGTACACCCTGATCGGCGCCGACTACCCCGGCTCGGGCGACGCCCCGCGCGCGGCCGGACCGCTGGAACTGGACGCGCTGGCCGACCGGCTGACCGCCGCCGCGGACGCGGCCGGCGCCCGGCGGTTCGCCGTCTCGGGATACTCGCTGGGCGGGGCCGTGGCGATCCGGCTGGCCGCCCGGCACCCGGAGCGGGTGACCTCCCTGGTCCTGACCGCGCCCTTCGCCCGCGCCGACGCGCAGATGCGCCTGACCGCACGGCTGTGGCGGACGCTCGTCGAGGCCGGCGACCCGGACCCGCTGGGCCGGTTCCTGCTGGCCCACGGGCTGAGCCCGGCCGCGCTGGACGCACTGGACCCGGCGGGCCTGGAGGAGGCGGTGAAGGAGGCGGGGACGGGCGCCCCGGAGGGAACCGCCCAGCAGGTGGAGCTGGTGGAGCGGCTGGACGTGACCGCCGAGCTCGCCCGGATCGACGTGCCGACGCTGGTCGTCTCCCCGGCCGAGGACGCCCTCGTCCCGCCCCGGCTGCACCGGGCGGTGGCGGCTGGGATACGGGGAGCGCGCCTGGTCGGCATACCGGGCGGTCACCTGCCTTTCGCCGAGCACCCGGACCGGTGGGCGGCCCTGCTCACCGGCTCGGTGGAGTAGACCCTTCTCACACTTGGACCGGCGGGGGTTGCGCCTTATTACCGGCGGGTAGCATCATCGGAGCTACTTGTTGGTACGTGAACTAGGTGCGAGGAGCCAGTGCCTCGCCGATCCCTCTACGGAGCCGTCGCCATGGGGCACTACAAGCCGAATCTCCGCGACATCGAGTTCAACCTCTTCGAAGTGCTGGGGCGCGACAAGGTGTACGGCACCGGCCCGTTCGAGGAGATGGACGTCGACACCGCCAAGAGCGTCCTGGAGGAGCTGACCCGCCTCTCCGAGAACGAGCTGGCCGCGTCCTTCGCCGACGCCGACCGCAACCCGCCGGTCTTCGACCCTCAGACCAACACCGCGCCGGTCCCCGAGTCCTTCAAGAAGAGCTACCAGGCCTTCATGGACTCCGAGTACTGGCGGCTCGGCCTGCCCGAGGAGATCGGCGGCACCACCTCGCCCCGCTCCCTGATCTGGGCCTACGCCGAGCTGATCCTGGGCGCCAACCCGGCCGTGTGGATGTACTCCTCCGGCCCGGCCTTCGCCGGCATCCTCTTCGAGGAGGGCAACGACGTCCAGAAGCACATCGCCAAGATCGCCGTCGACAGGCAGTGGGGCTCCACCATGGTGCTCACCGAGCCGGACGCCGGCTCGGACGTGGGCGCCGGCCGCACCAGGGCGGTGCAGCAGGAGGACGGCTCCTGGCACATCGAGGGCGTGAAGCGCTTCATCACCTCCGGCGAGCACGACATGTCGGAGAACATCCTCCACTACGTGCTCGCCCGCCCCGAGGGCGCCGGTCCGGGCACCAAGGGCCTGTCCCTCTTCCTCGTCCCGAAGTACCTGTTCGACTTCGAGACCGGCGAGCTGGGCGAGCGCAACGGCGTCTACGCCACCAACGTCGAGCACAAGATGGGCCTGAAGGCCTCCAACACCTGCGAGATGACCTTCGGCGACCGGCACCCGGCCAAGGGCTGGCTCGTCGGCGACAAGCACGACGGCATCCGCCAGATGTTCCGCATCATCGAGTTCGCCCGCATGATGGTCGGCACGAAGGCCATCTCCACGCTCTCCACGGGCTACCTGAACGCCCTGGAGTACGCCAAGGAGCGCGTCCAGGGTCCCGACCTGGCGAACTTCATGGACAAG
Source organism: Streptomyces sp. NPDC006193 (assembly GCF_040613915.1). Taxonomy (NCBI): domain Bacteria; kingdom Bacillati; phylum Actinomycetota; class Actinomycetes; order Kitasatosporales; family Streptomycetaceae; genus Streptomyces; species Streptomyces sp. NPDC006193. Next base: position 365,992 of record NZ_JBEXTB010000002.1, on the reverse strand, counting down.
ACCGCGCCCAAGGTCACCATCACCCACCACCCCGACGTGCGCCGCTCGCTGATGACGCAGAAGGCGTACGCGGAAGGCATGCGCGCCCTGGTGATGTACACCGCCTCCATCCAGGACGCCATCCAGATCAAGGAGGCCAACGGCGAGGACGCCTCCGCCGAGCACGCCCTGAACGACCTGCTGCTGCCGGTCGTCAAGGGTTACGGCTCCGAGAAGGCCTACGAGCAGCTCGCGCAGTCGCTGCAGACCTTCGGCGGCTCCGGCTTCCTGCAGGAGTACCCGGTCGAGCAGTACATCCGCGACTCCAAGATCGACACCCTGTACGAGGGCACCACGGCCATCCAGGGCCAGGACTTCTTCTTCCGGAAGATCGTCCGCAACCAGGGCGCCGCGCTGAACTCGCTCGCCGAGGACATCAAGAAGTTCCTGGCCCTCGGCACCGGCGGCGAGGAACTGGCCGCCGCACGCGAGCACCTGGCCAAGGCCGCCGTGGAGCTGGAGGCGATCGTCGGCCTGATGCTGACCGACCTCGCCGCCACCGAGCAGGACACCAAGAACATCTACAAGGTGGGCCTGAACACCACCCGCCTCCTGCTCGCCTCCGGCGACGTCATCGTCGGCTACCTGCTGCTCAAGGGCGCCGCCGTCGCCGCCGAGAAGCTCCCCACGGCCTCGGCGAAGGACAAGGCGTTCTACACCGGCAAGATCGCCGCCGCGAAGTTCTTCGCGGCCAACGTCCTGCCCGGCGTCACGCTCGCCCGCAAGGTCGCCGCGAACGTCGAGCTCGACCTGATGGAGCTGGACGAGGCCGCGTTCTAGACGTTCCGGACCTCCCCGCCGAATCGAGGCACGGGCCCGTTCCCCTTTCCGGGAGCGGGCCCGTGCACGTCGTTAAGGTGAATCCCATGAGCGCACCAGCCCGCTTCGACCGCGGCCACACCGACGACCTGATGTCCTTCCTGGCGGCGAGTCCCTCGCCGTACCACGCCGTGGCGAACACCGCCGAGCGGCTGGAGAAGGCGGGCTTCCGGCAGGTCGCCGAGACGGACGCCTGGACCGGCGGCGCCGGCGGCCGGTACGTGCTCCGCGGCGGCGCGATCGTGGCCTGGTACGTCCCCGAGGACGCCCGGCCGCACACCCCCTTCCACATCATCGGCGCGCACACCGACTCCCCGAACCTGCGCGTCAAGCCCCGCCCGGACACCGGCGCGCACGGCTGGCGCCAGGTCGCCGTGGAGATCTACGGCGGCCCGCTGCTCAACTCCTGGCTCGACCGGGACCTCGGCCTGGCCGGCCGGCTGACCCTGCGCGACGGCTCCTCGGTGCTCGTGAACGTCGACCGGCCGCTGCTGCGCGTCCCGCAGCTCGCCATCCACCTGGACCGCTCGGTCTCCACCGAAGGACTGAAGCTGGACAAGCAGCGGCACCTGCAACCGGTGTGGGGCCTCGGCGACGACGTGCCCGAGGGCGACCTGATCGCCTTCCTGGAGCAGGAGGCCGGGGCGGCGGCGGGCTCCGTCACCGGCTGGGACCTCATGGCGCACCCGGTGGAACCGCCCGCCCGCCTCGGCCGGGACCGCGAGCTGGTCGCCGGTCCGCGCATGGACAACCTGCTGTCCGTGCACGCCGGCGCCGCCGCACTGGCCGCCGCCGCGACCTCCGGCGCCCCGCTCACCCGCATCCCGGTGCTGGCCGCCTTCGACCACGAGGAGAACGGCTCCCAGTCCGACACCGGCGCCGACGGCCCGCTGCTCGGGTCGGTGCTGGAACGCTCGGTGTTCGCGCGCGGCGGGTCCTACGAGGACCGGGCCCGCGCCTTCGCCGGCACCGTCTGCCTGTCCTCCGACACCGGCCACGCCGTGCACCCCAACTACGCCGAGCGGCACGACCCGACCCACCACCCGCGGGTCAACGGCGGACCGATCCTCAAGGTCAACGTCAACAACCGCTACGCCACGGACGGTTCGGGCCGCGCGGTGTTCGCCGCCGCCTGCGAGAAGGCGAACGTCCCCTTCCAGACCTTCGTCTCCCACAACTCCATGCCGTGCGGCACCACCATCGGCCCCATCACCGCCGCCCGGCACGGCATCCGCACCGTCGACATCGGCGTCGCCATCCTCTCCATGCACAGTGTGCGCGAACTGTGCGGCGCCGACGACCCGTTCCTGTTGGCCAACGCCCTGACGGCCTTCCTGGAGGGCTAGTTCGGACCTCGCCGGGTATCCGGACGGCACCGGAGATTCCGGCACCGGAAGGGGAGGCGAGGTCTCATGGGTCTCGGCGGATGCATCATCCTCATCGCCATAGGGGCCATCCTGACGTTCGCGACCGACTGGCACATGCAGGGCGTCAACGTCACGGTCGTCGGCCTGATCCTGATGGCCGTGGGCCTGATCGGGGTGGCGACGTTCAGCGGGATCGCCCGTCGCCGCCGGGTGGTCGTGCCGCCCACGACACCGGTGGTGGAGGAGCAGCCCCACCGCCACCACCACGTCGACGGCTACTCCGACGGCTACGGCGTCTGAGGCTGCCTCTGCTCGTCCATGCCCGCCAGGACGAGCGGCAGGCGGTCCGCCGCGCCCTCGGCGAGACGGACCGGGACGCCCCAGTCCTGCTGGTGGACGTGACAGGCGGGATACTCGTTCGACGGATCGTCGTCGCAGGAGGCCGCCATCGCCGAGACGTGCAGGACCCCCTCGGTGACGGACGGGTTCAGTTCCAGCTCCCGGGACAGCTCCGTGTCCGCTCCCTCGCCCTCGAGCAGCAGTTCGGGCGGGGTCGAGGAGACCAGCAGCCGGGTCGAGGGCCCGTAACGGGTGTCGAGCTTCTGCCCCGCGGGGGCCTGGAAGACGACGTCCAGCCGCAGCCTGCCGGGCGCCACCTCCGTCGCCTCCCGCCGGGTGCGGTGGGCGACCGCCTCCACCCGCACCGCCTCCTCCGGCAGCCGCAGCCGGGTCAGCCGGTGCCGCGCCGACTCCACCACCACGATGTCCTCGCCGACCAAAACGGCGTCACTGGGCTCACGCAGATCGGTGGCGAGGGTGGTGACCTCGCCGGTGGCCGGGTCGTAGCGGCGCAGGGCGTGGTTGTAGGTGTCGGCGACGGCGACCGAGCCGTCCGGCAGGGCCGTGACGCCCAGGGGATGCTGGAACAGCGCCTGCTCGGCGGCGCCGTCCCGGTGGCCGAAGTCGAACAGCCCGGTGCCCACGGCCGTGTGCACCCGCCCGTCGAGGTCCACCCAGCGCAGCGCACTCGTCTCGGAGTCCGCGAGCCACAGCCGGTCGGCGGTCGCCGCGAGTCCGGAGGGCTGGGCGAACCAGGCCTCGGCGCCCGGACCGTCCACCAGGCCCTCGTTCGTGGTGCCGGCCGCCACGGCGACCGTCCGCGTGCCCGGGTCGTACGTCCACAGCTGGTGGACGCCCGCCATGGCGATCCACACCCGGCCGCCGAAGACCGCCACGTCCCACGGCGAGGAGAGGTCCACCTCACGGGCCGCGCCGGAGGTCGGTGACCCCTGCCACCACTGCTTCCCGGTGCCCGCCAGGGTCGTCACCTCGCCCGTGGCCGGGTCGAGGCGGCGCAGGGCGTGGTTGACGGTGTCGGCGACGACCACCCCGCCGTCGTCGAGGAGCGCGAGGCCCTGCGGCTCGTTGAACGACGCCTGCGCGGGGCCGCCGTCGGTGAACCCGCGCTGACCGGAGCCGATCCGGCGCACGACGGTCTCCGCGTCCTCGGCCAGCTCCACCAGCTGATGCCGGGTGGTGTCGCTGACCAGCAGGTTCCCCGACGGCAGCAGCAGCGCCTTGCCGGGGAAGCGCAGGGTCGTCGGCTCGGGCTCCGGCGGCACATAGGGGCCGTCGCCCCGGCGCAGGGTGCCCTTCGCCCCGTGCTCGGCCTCCAGCTCCTCGACCAGCCGCTCGATGGCGTGCGCGTGTCCCTCGCCCGCGTGCTGGGCGACGACGTACCCCTCCGGGTCGATCACGACGAGCGTCGGCCAGGCCCGGACCGCGTACTGCTTCCACGTGGCCAGCTCGGGGTCGTCCAGGACCGGGTGGGCCACGCCGTACCGCTCGACCGCGTCCACGACCGCCTGGTGGTCGGCCTCGTGCACGAACTTCGGCGAGTGCACCCCGATCACCACGACCGTGTCCCGGTGCCTCTCCTCCAGCTCGCGCAGCTCGTCCAGGACGTGCAGGCAGTTGATGCAGCAGAACGTCCAGAAATCCAGGACGACGATCCGTCCGCGCAGATCGGCGAGGGTGTACTGCTGGTCTCCCGTGTTCAGCCAGCCGCCCTTGCCGATCAGCTCGGGGGCGCGGACACGGGCGCGTCGGGGTGCGGAGTCGGTCATGGATCCAAGGGTGCCATCAGCGCCGGACGACCGGTCCGGCGCCGGTCGCGTCGGTCAGGGGGAGGGGGGCGGGGCGGGGTCCGCCGTGTCCTCGGACCTGAGCTGCTTGCGCCAGGCGTCCGTCACGCTCTTCGGGATCTTCGTGGTCAGGCCGCCCTCCCCGGTGAGGGCGAGCGCCCGGCTGTAGGCGCCGCCGCCGCAGCCGTCGGGCTGGAACACGAGTGCCACATCGGCGGACGTGTCGATCACGGGCCGGGCGGCGCCCTCCCGGACCACCCGGAACCGGACCGGTCCGGGGCCGGGGTCGGCGTCCCGCGGCAGCGGAAGGCTCACCCGGGTGACGCGCTCGCGCCGCAGCCCGCCCCGGCTGCACTCGCCCCGGGCGCAGAGCTCGAACGAGGCGCCGGTGAGATCGCCGTACCCCGTCCGGTCGACCGTCACGACGACGGCGGAGACGACGCCGTAGCCGGCGCAGGGCTGTGCGCCGGAGCACCCGGAGACGGCCGCGAGCCAGGCCGCCGCGACGGCCGCGAGACCCGCCCGCCCGGCCCGCCCCGCTCCCTGCCGGCCCTTGCGCGCCGCGCCCCCGCGCCGTGACGGGCCGGCACGCCCCCCTCGCAGCAACGTCCGCCTCCTCCGGGTGCGCCGGTTCCGTGACGATCGACCGGCGCCGGGGAAGCATCCCACGTATGAGATTCCTCGTACGCGACCGGATCCTCGGCATCGGTGACGACTGGTGGATCGAGGACGAGCACGGCCGGAAGGTCTTCCTCGTCGACGGCAAGGCGATGCGGCTGCGGGACACCTTCGAGCTGAAGGACACCGAGGGGCGCGTCCTGATCGACATCCACCAGAAGATGTTCGCCCTGCGCGACACGATGGTGATCGAACGGGACGGCGAGGCCCTGGCCAGGATCAGGCGCAAGCGGCTGTCCCTGCTGCGCAACCACTACCGGGTGACCTTGGCGGACGGCACCGAACTGGACGTCAGCGGCAGGATCCTGGACCGCGAGTTCGCCGTCGAGTACGACGGCGAACTCCTCGCGGTGATCTCCCGCCGCCGGCTCACCGTCCGGGACACCTACGGCGTGGACGTCGTCCGGGAGGACGCCGACCCGGCGCTGCTGATCGCGGTGGCGGTGTGCGTGATCCACCTCGCCGAGAAGGACGGGGAGGAGGACTGACCGCCGTGCGGGGCTACCCCCGCGGCCGGGGCGGCTGCAGACCGAGGACGCGGTCCTTCAGCGCGGGGAACTGCTCCCGGGTCGCGGCCGTCCTCGCCGGGTCGAGGTCGACCGTGAGGACCTCCTCGCCCGCGCCGGCCTCGGCGAGCACCTCGCCCCACGGGTCCACCACGATCGAGTGACCCGCCTGCGGAACTCCGGCGTGGGTCCCGGCCGTTCCGCAGGCGAGCACGAACGCCTGGTTCTCCACCGCCCGCGCCCGGGCCAGCAGCGTCCAGTGCGCGCGTCGCCGCTCGGGCCAGCCCGCCGGGATCACGAGCATCTCCGCGCCGGCGTCGACCAGTCCGCGGAAGAGTTCGGGGAAGCGGAGGTCGTAGCAGGTGGCCACGCCGAGCGTGGTCGCGGGCAGCCGGACCGTCACCAGGTCCCGTCCCGCTGCCATCAGCACGGCCTCGCCCCTGTCGAAGCCAAAGCGGTGGATCTTGCGGTAGACCGCGGCCGGTTCACCGGAGGGGGAGAACAGGAGGGAGGTGTTGTAGAGGGAGCCGTCGGGGTCGCGCTCGGGGAGGGAACCGGCATGCAGCCACACGCCCGCGTCGCTCGCCGCCTCGGCCATCGTCTCGTAGGTCGGCCCGTGCAGCGGCTCGGCCTCGCGGTCGAAGGCCTCGAAGGCGAAGGCACCGGTGGTCCACAGCTCGGGCAGCACGACGAGGTCGGCGCCGGCCTGTTCCCGCACCAGGGCGGCGGCCCGCTGCCGCCGGGAGTCCACCGGTTCGCCGTCGTCCACGGCGATCTGGATCAGCGAGGCGCGCACACTACCACCGTCCTGGCACTCGAGTCGTCCGCACCGGCCTACGATCGTCACACGAAAGCACTGCCGGGGCGCTCTCAGCAGCGTAACTTTGGGGGTGCCCCCGGTTCGAGCCCAGTCGAGACCCGGGGGAGTTTCGAGACACCCGCCGAAGTGCAGCCGCCGCCCGCTGGCAACGCCGCCACAACCTGCCCGTGTACCGACCGCCGAGGGGTCCCGTTCCGTGAGTCTGCATCCCACCCTCCAGCCCTACGCCGACGCCTGGACGCACTCCATCGAAGCGATATCCGAGATGGCGCAGTCGCTCGTCGAGGGCGAGTGGAACCGGCGGACCCCCTGCCCCGGCTGGTCGGTCCGGGACATCGTGTCGCACGTCATCGGCCTGGACTGCGAGATGCTCGGCGACCCGCGTCCCATCCACGCCCTGCCGCGCGACCTCTTCCACGTCGCCACCGAGCACCAGCGGTACATGGAGATGCAGGTCGACGTCCGCCGCCACCACACGGCGCCGGAGATGACGGCGGAGCTGGAGTACACGGTCATCCGGCGCAACCGCCAGCTGCGCAACGAGTCCCGTGACCCCGGCACCCTGGTCCGCGGGCCGCTGGGCACGGAGATCACCCTGGAACACGCCTACCGGATGCGGGCGTTCGACGTGTGGGTGCACGAGCAGGACCTGCGCACGGCCCTCGGCCGCCCCGGCAACCTGGACTCGCCGGGGGCGTACGTCACCCGTGACGTCCTGCTGGAGGTGCTGCCCAAGGTGGTCGCCAAGGACGCGGACGCGCCGCGCAGTTCGGCGATCGTGTTCGACGTGCACGGGCCGGTGGAGTTCCTGCGCACCGTCCGCGTCGACATCCAGGGCCGCGGCACCCTGGAGGCCACCCCCGCCCTCGGTCCCGCCGCCACGCTCAGCCTCGACTGGGAGACGTACGTCCGGCTGGCCTGCGGCCGGGTGAGCCCGGAGGCGGTGGCGGACCGGGTGAAGACGGAGGGCGACCAGGACCTGGCCGCGGCGATCCTGCGCAACTTCGCCGTGACGCCGTGACGCCGTGACGCCGGACGCCCGGTGCGGACCGACGCCTGCTCCGCCCGCGGCCGCGGGCGGTGCGGGTCACGCGGCGGGCACGTGGACCGTCTCCACCCGGCTCGCCACCAGCCGTTCCCGCTCCCGCCGGGCCGCCCGCCCGCGCAGGCGCAGGATCTGGCTGACGCCGAGGGCCTGCAGGACGAACACCGCGGAGAAGGCCACGGCGTAGTCGCCGCCGGTGGCGTCCAGCAGCACCCCGACCGCGAACAGCGTCGTCATGGAGGCGATGAACCCACCCATGTTGGTGATGCCGGACGCCGTGCCCTGTCGCTCGGGCGGGTTGGCCGGGCGGGCGAAGTCGAAGCCGATCATCGAGGCCGGCCCGCAGGCGCCGAGGACCGCGCAGAGCACCACCAGCAGCCACATCGGGGCCCGCTGCCCGGGGTACGCCAGCGTCACCGCCCACAGCAGCACCGTGCCGCTCACCGTGCCCAGCGCGAGCGGCAGCCGGGCCGCGTGGTGGCGGGCGATGATCTGGCCGTAGACCAGGCCGATCACCATGTTGGACAGGACGACGAGGGTGAGCAGCTCGCCGGCCGTGGCGCGGCTCAGCCCCTGCGCCTGGACCAGGAAGGGCAGGCCCCACAGCAGCAGGAACACCATCGCCGGGAACTGGGTGGTGAAGTGCACCCACAGCCCGAGCCGGGTCCCCGGCTCCCGCCAGGCCTCGGCGATCTGCCGGCGCACGTAGGCCGCGCCCCGGTGCCGGGACGGTTCCGGTGCGCAGCCCTCGGGGTGGTCCTTCAGGAACAGCAGGGTCAGGACGAGGACGACCGCGCCCGCCAGCGCGCTGCCCGCGAACGCCGGGGTCCAGCCGAGGCCGTGCAGCAGCCGGGCCAGGACGAGGGTGGAGACGAGGTTGCCCGCCATGCCGGCCAGCCCCGCGAGCTGTGCGACCAGCGGTCCGCGCCGGGCGGGGAACCAGCGGGTGCCGAGCCGCAGCACGCTGATGAAGGTCATCGCGTCGCCGCAGCCCAGCAGGGCCCGGGAGGCGAGGGCGGCGCCGTACGAGGGGGAGAAGGCGAAGCCCAGCTGCCCGGCCGTGAACAGCACCGCGCCGATGCTCAGCACCTTCTTCGTGCCCAGCCGGTCGACGAGCAGGCCGACGGGTATCTGCATGCCGGCGTAGACCAGCAGCTGGAGGATGGAGAACGTCGACAGGGCCGAGGCGTTCACCCGGAAGCGGTCGGCCGCGTCGAGTCCGGCGACGCCGAGCGACGTGCGGAAGATGACGGCGACGAAGTAGACGGCGACGCCCGTGGACCACACGGCGACGGCCCGGCGCCCGCCCGGCGGGTCACCCGGAAGGGTGGCGTTGCAGGGACTGCTCATCGGACCTCCCCGCGCGCGAGGTGGGAGAACCAGCTCACGTGCCGGTGCACGACCGCGACGGCCGCCTCGGCGTCGCCGGCGCGCAGCGCGTCCAGGATCTCCTCGTGCTCGGCGAGCGTCTTGGCGATCCGGTCGGGGTGCGAGTGCATGACGGCGACGCCCATCCGCAGCTGGCGGTCGCGCAGCTGGTCGTAGAGCCGGGAGAGGATCTCGTTGCCGCCGCTGCGCACGATCTCGGCGTGGAAGCAGCGGTCGGTGACGGCGGCCCCGGCCAGGTCGCCGGCGGCGGCCTGCGCCTTCTGCCGTTTCAGCAGCTCCGTCAGCCGCTCCAGCAGTCCGGGCGGGGCGGGCACGGCCTTGCGGGCCGCGTGCTCCTCCACCAGCAGCCGGGTCTCCACCACGTCGGCGATCTCCTGCGCGGAGACGGGCAGGACCAGGGCGCCCTTCTTCGGGTAGAGCCGGATCAGGCCCTCGACCTCCAGGCGCAGCAGCGCCTCCCGGACGGGTGTGCGCGAGACGCCGACGGCGTCGGCCAGCTCGCCCTCGGTGAGCAGGGTGCCGCCCTCGTAGCGGCGGTCGAGCACGCCCTGCTTGACGTAGGCGTACACGCGGTCCGCGGCGGGCGGCTGCTTGAGGGACTGCGGGGTGGACTGCTCGACGGCCGTTCTCATGCCGACAGCTTAGATACAACACGTACACAAGCGCCGGTGCCGTCCATCATGCGGACGTGACGGACACCACTCGCAGCGACCGCACAACCTTCTGTGCTACTTACGTGTCACACACGTGCGGCCCCTCTCGTTCCAGGTCAACTCGGTCGCATCCCACGGGCATTCAAGACATTCGAGGTATTCACTTTGATTACCGGCATCAAGGGCACCCGCCTCCGCAGAGCAGCCGCCGTGGCCGTCACCTCCGGCGCACTGCTTGCGACCGGTGCCCTCACCGCAGCGCCCGCCCAGGCCGTCAGCACGCCCTCGATCGTGGCCAAGGGCGGCTACGTGATGAACAACGCCAACAGTTCGTCGCTGTACACCAAGGCGGCCGACACCAGGCGGTCCACCGGTTCCACCACCAAGATCATGACCGCGAAGGTCGTGCTGTCGCAGCCGAACCTCGACCTCGACGCCAAGGTCACGATCCAGAAGGCCTACAGCGACTACATCGTCGCCAACAACTACGCCTCGAACGCCGGGCTGATCGTCGGCGACAAGGTCACCGTCCGCCAGCTGCTGTACGGGCTGATGCTGCCCTCCGGCTGCGACGCGGCGTACGCCCTCGCCGACAAGTTCGGCTCGGGCTCGAGCCGGGACGCGCGCGTGAAGTCGTTCATCGGCAAGATGAACACCACCGCCAAGAACCTCGGCCTGACGAACACGCACTTCGACTCGTTCGACGGCATCGGCCACGGCGCCAACTACTCCACGCCGCGCGACCTGACGAAGCTCGCCAGCAGCGCGCTGAAGAGCTCCACGTTCCGCACGATCGTCAAGACCAAGTCGTACACGGCCAAGACGGTCACCAAGACGGGCAGCACCCGCACGATGAAGACGTGGACGAACACCAACGGGCTGCTGTCCAGTTACAGCGGCACCATCGGCGTGAAGACCGGCTCCGGCCCGGAGGCCAAGTACTGCCTGGTCTTCGCCGCGACCCGGAACGGCAGGACGGTCATCGGCACGGTCCTCGCCTCCACCTCCATCGCCCAGCGCGAGGCGGACGCCAAGAAGCTCCTCAACTACGGCTTCGCCAAGCTCGCCTGACGGCACGACCGCTCCCGGTCGCAGGGGCCCGCCGCGGAAGCGGCGGGCCCCTCGTGCTGCCGGACCAGGGAGGACGCGGACAGACGCCGCACGACCGGCGCCCCGCCCGTCCCCCCGTTGCCGCTCACCACGGCGTCCGTTCCGGCCGGCTGGAGGCCGACAGGCACGGCGAAGGGGGCGGTCGCGAGACGTGGTCGCGGCCGCCCCCTGCTGCCTCGGACGTCACCCGCCGGGGCGCGCTGTCACGCCCAGGTGATCAGGCGCTTCGGCTGTTCGAGGATCGCCGCGACGTCGGCGAGGACCTTGGAGCCGAGCTCGCCGTCGACCAGGCGGTGGTCGAAGGAGAGCGCCAGCGTGGTGACCTGGCGGGGCTTGACCTTGCCCTTGTGCACCCACGGCTGGGGCTTGATCGCGCCGACCGCGAGGATCGCCGACTCGCCGGGGTTGAGGATCGGCGTGCCGGTGTCGACGCCGAAGACGCCGACGTTGGTGATGGTGACCGTGCCGCCCTGCATGGCGGCGGGGCTGGTCCTGCCCTCGCGGGCCGTGGCCACCAGGTCGGAGAGCGCGTCCGCGAGCTGCGGCAGCGTCTTGTCGTGCGCGTCCTTGATGTTCGGGACGATCAGGCCGCGGGGGGTGGCCGCGGCGATGCCCAGGTTCACGTAGTGCTTGAGCACGATCTCCTGGTTGGCCTCGTCCCAGGAGGCGTTGATCTCCGGGTTGCGCTTGATGGCGACCAGCAGGGCCTTGGCGATCAGCAGCAGCGGGTTGACCCGCCTGCCCTGCATCTCCTTGTCCTGCTTCAGCTCCTCGACCAGCTTCATCGTGCGGGTCACGTCGACCGTCACGAACTCCGTGACGTGCGGCGCGGTGAACGCCGAGCCGACCATCGCCGCCGCCGTCGCCTTGCGCACGCCCTTGACGGGGACGCGGGTCTCGCGGGCGCCGTCGTAGGTCGCCGCGGCCGCGGGGGCCGGGGCGACGGCGGGGGCCTGGGCGACCGGCTCGGGGGCGGTCGCGGGGGTGGCCGCCGCGTGGACGTCCTCGCGCGTGATGATGCCGTCCGGGCCGGACGGGACGACCGCGGCCAGGTCGACGCCCAGGTCCTTGGCGAGCTTGCGGACCGGGGGCTTGGCCAGCGGGCGGGGCCGGTCCGCCGCCGCGCCGTGGCCGTTGGGCTCCGGCTGGGCCGCCGCCGGGACGACGGCCTCGGGGCCCTTGCGCGGGCGGCGCCTGGTGGAGGAGGTGGCCACGCCGTAGCCGACCAGGACCGGCTGGCGGCCCTGCGGCTTCGGCTCCTCCTCCGGCCGGGCGGGCGCCGGCTGCGCGGGCTGCGGCCGGGCGGGCTCGGTGCCGGGCTGCGCGGCGGGGGCCGCGGGCGCGGCGCCGCCGGCCACGTCCACCGCGATGATGGGCGTGCCCACGTCCACCGTGGTGCCCTCGGGGAAGTGCAGGGCGCGGACCACGCCGTCGTAGGGGATGGGCAGTTCGACGGCCGCCTTCGCCGTCTCCACCTCGCAGACCACCTGGCCGTCCGTCACCGTGTCGCCCGGCTGGACGTACCACTTGAGGATCTCCGCCTCGGTGAGCCCCTCGCCCACGTCGGGCATCTTGAACTCGCGTACGGACGCTTCCGTCATCGTCGTCACGGCCTCTCCTCAGTACGCCAGCGAGCGGTCGACGGCGTCGAGCACGCGGTCCAGGTCCGGCAGGTACGCCTCCTCCAGGCGCGCGGGCGGGTACGGGGCGTGGTAGCCGCCGACCCGCAGGACGGGCGCCTCCAGGTGGTAGAAGCAGCGCTCGGTGATCCGGGCGGCGATCTCCGCGCCGGAGCCGAAGAACACGGGCGCCTCGTGGACCACGACCAGGCGGCGGGTCTTCTCCACCGAGGCCTGGACGGCGTCGAAGTCCAGCGGCGACACCGAGCGCAGGTCCAGGACCTCCAGGGACTTGCCCTCCTCGGCGGCGGCGGCCGCGACCTCCTGGCAGAGCTTCACCATCGGGCCGTAGGCGGCCAGGGTGAGGTCGGTGCCCTCGCGGACGACCTGGGCCTTGTGCAGCGGGGCGGGGATGGCGTCGAAGTCGACCTCGCCCTTGTCCCAGTAGCGCCGCTTGGGCTCGAAGTAGATGACCGGGTCGTCGCTCTGGATGGCCTGCTGCATCATCCAGTAGGCGTCCGACGCGTTCGACGGCGACACGATCTTCAGGCCCGCCACGTGCGCGAACAGCGCCTCCGGGGACTCCGAGTGGTGCTCGACCGCGCCGATGCCGCCGCCGTAGGGGATGCGGACGACGACCGGCAGCTTGACCTTGCCCAGCGAGCGGGCGTGCATCTTGGCGAGCTGGGTGACGATCTGGTCGTAGGCCGGGAAGACGAAGCCGTCGAACTGGATCTCCACCACCGGGCGGTAGCCGCGCAGGGCCAGGCCGATCGCGGTGCCGACGATGCCGGACTCGGCGAGCGGGGTGTCGATGACCCGGCTGTCGCCGAAGTCCTTCTGCAGGCCGTCCGTCACCCGGAACACGCCGCCGAGCTTGCCGACGTCCTCGCCCATGACGAGCACCTTGGGGTCGGCGTCCAGGGCGCGGCGCAGCGACTCGTTGATGGCCTTGGCCATCGCCATCTTCTCGGCCATCTCAGTGACCCCCTTCTTCGGCGAACGACGCCTGGTAGGCGGCGAACTGGGCGCGCTCCTCGTCGACGAGCGCGTGCCCGTCCGCGTACGCGTTCTCGAAGATGGCGAAGTGGTCCGGGTCGGGCATGGAGCGGACCGCCTCGCGCACTCGTCTGCCCAACGCCTCGGACTCGGTCTCGAGTTCCGCGAAGAACGCCTCGTCCGCGTGGCCCGTCGCCTCCAGGTGGCGGCGCAGGCGCAGGATCGGGTCCTTGGCCTCCCAGGCCAGCCGTTCCTCGTCGCCCCGGTAGCGGGTGGGGTCGTCGGAGGTGGTGTGGGCGCCCATGCGGTAGGTGTAGGCCTCGACCAGGGTGGGGCCCTCGCCGTTGCGGGCGCGCTCCAGCGCCCACTTGGTGACCGCGAGGCAGGCCAGCACGTCGTTGCCGTCGACGCGGACGCCGGGGAAGCCGTAGCCCTGGGCGCGCTGGTAGAGCGGCACGCGGGTCTGGCGCTCGGTCGGCTCGGAGATCGCCCACTGGTTGTTCTGGCAGAAGAACACGACGGGGGCGTTGTAGACGGCGGAGAAGGTGAAGGACTCCGCGACGTCGCCCTGGCTGGAGGCGCCGTCGCCGAAGTAGGCGATGACCGCCGAGTCCGCGCCGTCCTTGGCGATGCCCATCGCGTAGCCGGTGGCGTGCAGCGTCTGGGAGCCGATGACGATCGTGTACAGGTGGAAGTTGTTGGTGTTGGGGTCCCAGCCGCCGTTGTTGACGCCGCGGAACATGCCCAGCAGGTTGGCCGGGTCGACGCCGCGGCACCAGGCGACGCCGTGCTCGCGGTAGGTCGGGAAGACGTAGTCGTCCTCGCGGGTGGCGCGGCCGGAGCCGATCTGGGCGGCCTCCTGGCCCAGCAGGGAGGCCCACAGGCCCAGCTCGCCCTGGCGCTGCAGGGCGGTGGCCTCGGCGTCGAAACGCCGGGTGAGCACCATGTCGCGGTACAGGCCGCGCAGCTCCTCGGGGGTGATGCCGGCGACGTAGGCGTCGTACGCGGCGTTCTTCACCCGCTTGCCCTCGGGCGTCAGGAGCTGCACGAGTTCGGGGTCGGCGCTCTTCTTCGCGGTGGTGCGGGTGGTGCGGGTGGTGCGCTTGGCGCCGGTGCCTGCGGTGGTCCCGCCGGCCGTGCCGGCCGTCTCGCCGGTCGCGCCGGTCCGGCCGCCGGTGGCGCCGGCCTTGCCTGCGGCGCTGCGTCGCGGCTTGCGCGCGGCACTGCTCTCCACGGTCACGTGTGCTCCTCCGTCGTTCCGGCCCCCGGGGTTGCCGGTGGGCCAGTGCGGCTCACCTGTTTCGACCACCGGGCACGGGGTGGGTGCCACTCGGCCGGGAACAGGCGTGACAGGTGCCCCGGCGAGCGCCCTGCGACCATCACGTTACCCAGTGCTCCACATTTCTGTGAAACCCCGTTTGACCTGCGATTTTGCTTGGATTTCCAAGTAAATCGCGGAAAGGCGGAAGCGCGCTGGTCACAGCCTTGCGGCTGTCCGGAGCATCCGCACGTTATCCCGGCCACCCAGGTCACGGGAAGAGTCGGCGAGGCCGTGCGGGCAAAGGCCCCGGACGGCCGAATGGACGATCAAGAAAGAGTTTCCCGGCCCGCCGCCGGATTCCGGCCACCGCGTTTCCCCACGCCGCGCCGCGTCACCCGCTTGCAGGCGGAAAAGCCCACTGTGTGACCGAAAGCGACCGTCGGCGACTGCCTGTGACAACGCCCAGCTCACAGCCTCTGCGCTTGCCCTAGCATCTGCCGCGTGCCGCGCTCTTGTGTACCACCCCTCGTGCCCCACGCGCCCCCTCTGGGCGTCTTGCTCCGCCTGTACTCCGCGGGTACCGCGCTCGCCTGCGAGCCGGTCGACCAGGGTCTGCTGAACCGCGGGTACCGGCTGTGCACCACCCGCGGCCGCTACTTCCTCAAGCACCACTTCGACCCGGACACCGCCGACCCGGCCGCCATCGAGCACCGGCACCGCGCCACCTGGCGCCTCGCCGACCTGGGCGTCCCGGTCGCCCCGCCGCTGGTGCACCGCGAGGGCCGTACGGTCGCCGTCGTCGGCGGCCACGCCTACGCCCTGCACCCCTGGATCGACGGCCGGCACCGGCACGGCGGCCAGCTCACCCGCGGGGAGAGCGCCCGCCTGGGCGCGCTCCTCGGGGCCGTCCACGCCTGCCTGGAGCGGGTGATGCCGCCCGAGGGGCGCGCCCGCCCGGCGGCCGGCCCGCACCCCGTGGAGAGCGCCGACCCGGCCGACACCTTCGCCCTCATCGACGACCTGCTCGGCCATGTGCGCCGGCACCGGCCCGCCGACGCCTTCGACGAACTGGCCCGGCACCGGCTGCTGGAACGCCGCGCGCTGCTGGAGCAGCACGCCGGCCGGCGCCCGCCGCGCGGCGGCTCGGTGGGCTGGGTGCACGGCGACTTCCACCCGTTCAACCTGCTCTATCGGGACGACGCCCCGGCGGCCATCGTGGACTGGGACCGGCTCGGCGTGCAGCCGCGCGCGGAGGAGGCGGTACGGGCCGCCGTGATCTTCTTCGTGCGCCCCGGCGGGACGCTGGACCTGCCGAAGGTGCGCGCCTTCGCGCGCGCCTACCGGCGCGCCGCGGGGGCCACGCCCTCGGAGCTGGCCGCGGCCGTCCACCGGGTGTGGTGGGAACGGCTGAACGACTTCTGGATGCTGCGCTGGCACTACGAGCGCGGGGACACCCGCGCGGACTGCCAGTTCCCGGCCGCGTCCGCGCTCGCGGTGTGGTGGACGCGCGAGTACGACGCGGTGTGCGACGCGTTCGTGCGGTGAGCGGACGGCGTCACCCGGTCACCTCAGGGTGACGCCGTCACGGTCGCCGTGGGTGTCCTTCAACCGCCGGTGGCGTCGCCCGCGCCGCCGTCCGCGGTGTCCCCCTCGGTGGCGCCGGCGCCGCCCTCGGTGGCGCCGGCGTCCGTGCCGCCGTCACCGGTGCCCGCGTCGGTGCCGCCGTCGCCGGTGCCCGCGTCGGTGCCGCCGGCCGCCGGGTCCGTGGGCTGCGACTGCGAGGCCGGCGGGGCCGACGGCTGGCCGGTCGGGGCGGACGCGGTCGGCTGCGACGGGGTGTACGACGGCGTGTACGACGGCGGCCAGTGGCCGGAGCCGGTGCCCGTGCCCGACCCGCCGGTGCCCGTGGAGGGGTCGGCGGGCTCGTCGGCGGGGTCGTCGGACGGGGTCTGCTTGGGCGACTCGTGCTTCGTGGACTTGGAGTGCGTCGTCGTCGGCTTGGTGTCGGTGCCGTCGCCGCCCTCCCCGTTGCCGCCCGCGTTCTGCAGCGCCAGCGCCACGCCCGCCGCGACCGCGACGACCGCGAGGACGGCGAGGATCCACAGCTTGCCGCGGCCGCCGCCGTTGCCGCCGTGCCCCTCGAAGCCGCCGTCGTCGCCGCTGCCGTAGCCCTGGGGCAGGATCGGCTGCGGGATCTGCGTGGTGCCCGAGGCGTCCACCGGGTGCGGCATGACGGTGGTCCCGGCGAAGCCGCCCGCCGGGGTGTTCCGGCCCTCGTGCGCCTCCACCGGGCCGGTGTTCCAGGTGCCGGAGTGGCCGCCCTGGTCGTACAGCATCTGCAGGCCGTACTGGACCAGGCCGCGCATCTCCTCGGCGGTCTGGAAGCGGTCGTCGGGGTCCTTGGCGAGGGACCGCATGACCAGGCCGTCCAGCTCCGGCGGGCAGGTGCCGTCGGCGACCTGCGACGGCGGCACCGGCATGTCCTGGACGTGCTGGTAGACCACCGACAGCGGGGTCTCCCCGGTGAAGGGCGGCCGCAGCGCGAGGAGTTCGTACAGCAGGCAGCCGGTCGCGTACAGGTCGGAGCGGTGGTCGACGGCCTTGCCGAGCGCCTGCTCCGGGGAGAGGTACTGGGGGGTGCCCATGACCATGCCGGTCTGCGTCATCGTCGTGGACGCGCCGTGCAGGGCGCGGGCGATGCCGAAGTCCATCACCTTGACGGCGCCGCTGTCGGTGATGATCACGTTCGCGGGCTTGATGTCACGGTGCACGATGCCGTGCTGGTGCGAGTAGGCGAGCGCCTCCAGCACGCCGGAGACGATGATCAGGGCCTGCTCGGGGCCCGGCGCCTCGGCGTTCATCAGCAGGTCGCGGATGGTGCGGCCCTCGACCAGTTCCATGACGATGTACGGCACGGCCTGGCCGCCCACCGTGTCCTCGCCGGAGTCGTACACGGCGACGATCGCGTGGTGGTTGAGGCCGGCGACCGACTGGGCCTCACGGGTGAAGCGGGCCTTGGAGACCGGGTCCTCGGCCAGGTCCGCGCGAAGCAGCTTGACCGCGACGGTGCGGCCGAGCCGGACGTCCTCCGCCGCGAACACCTCGGCCATGCCGCCCCGGCCCAGCCGGTGTGTGAGCCGGTACCGGCCGTCGCCGACGAGCCCGCCGTTGCCCCACATCTCCGGCGCGTCTGACATGCCGCCGCCAGTCGCCTCGGGGTCGGACGGGCCCTGAGAGCGCTGCTGCTGTGCCATCAGTCCTCGCCGTCGTTTCTGCCCGCGGTGCGCGCGGTGTTGTTACGGTCTCCGTCGGCCACGCTACAGCCTCCGTGGGGGCCGCCGGTCCGGAACCGGAACGGGACCGGCCCGAGACGGACCGGCCATGAAACCTCTAGCACGCGCTGTCGTGCAAATCCCGCGCACCCGTCGCACGCCCCCGGTAACGCTTGCGCGACGCTTCCTGCGCGTACGGTCACGGAACGGGCACCGAGCTTGACGTGTCGGTGCCCTGGGGCAGACTTGGCCGGGAATGACACATGCGATCAAGGCCTGTTCGCCGGTCGACGGCGCCGGACGGCCGGTGGGGGACGCGGGAAGATGAGCCAGGACGGCGCACAGGGCCGGTACGCGGGGCAGGCCCTGGCCCAGGGCCGCTACCAGCTGCGCGGCTTGCTGGGCGAGGGCGGCATGGCCTCGGTCCACCTGGCCTACGACACCGTGCTGGACCGCCAGGTCGCCATCAAGACGCTGCACACCGAGCTCGGCCGGGAACCCGCCTTCCGGGAGCGCTTCCGCCGCGAGGCGCAGGCCGTGGCCAAGCTCACGCACACCAACATCGTCTCCGTCTTCGACACGGGCGAGGACACGCTGTCCGGCGACGGTTCCACGGGGACCGGTCCGCCGACGCCGTACATCGTCATGGAGTACGTCGAGGGCCGTCCGCTGGGCTCGGTCCTGGAGGAGGACATCCGGCAGCACGGGGCGATGCCCGCCGACGAGGCGCTGAGGATCACCGCCGACGTGCTCGCGGCGCTGGAGATCAGCCACGAGATGGGGCTGGTCCACCGCGACATCAAGCCCGGCAACGTCATGGTGACCAAGCGTGGCGTGATCAAGGTCATGGACTTCGGCATCGCCCGTGCCATGCAGTCCGGCGTCACCTCGATGACCCAGACCGGCATGGTCGTCGGCACCCCGCAGTACCTCTCGCCCGAGCAGGCCCTCGGCCGGGCCGTGGACGCCCGCTCCGACCTGTACTCGGTCGGCATCATGCTGTTCCAGCTGGTCACCGGCCGGCTGCCGTTCGACGCGGACTCGCCGCTGGCGATCGCCTACGCGCACGTCCAGGAGGAGCCGGTGGCGCCCTCCTCGGTCAACCGCGCGCTGCCGCCCGCGGTGGACGCGCTGGTCGCCCGCGCGCTGAGGAAGAACCCGAACGAGCGCTTCCCGACCGCCGAGGCCATGCGCGCCGAGTGCCTGCGCGTCGCCGCGTCCGTGCAGGCGGCGCCGCCGAGCATCGTGCCGGGCGCCGGGCCCGCGCAGAGCGGCGCGGGCGTGGGCTCCGCGGTGTTCCCGCCGGTCGACCGGACGGCCCCGGCGCCGCCCGGGCCGGTGCAGACGCCGTACCAGCCGGCCCCGGGCCCCTACGGCCACCCGGCGCCCGCCCCGGCCTACGGCTACCCGCAGCAGGGCGGCTACCCGACGCCCCCCGCCGGGTACGGCCCGCAGGGCGCCGCCACCCCGCCGCCGTACACGGTCGCGCATCCCTCCGGCCCGGGCGGCGGCAGGAGCGGCCGGCCGGTGCTGGTCGGCTCGGTCGCGGTGGCGGCCCTCGTGGCCGTCGGGCTGATCGTCGCGCTGACCGTGAAGAAGACCGACGACGACCGGGCCGCGGGCGGCGGCGCGAGCGCCTCCGCGTCCGCCTCTCCGCACCGGGCGGGCTACCGGGGGCCGGACGCCTCGCGGAAGATCGAGAAGACCGAGTGCACCGAGCCGCAGGAGTCGTACACCGACCCGGGCAAGGTGGAGATGCCCGACTTCCGGTACAAGGACATCGGCTCCGTGAAGCAGTGCCTGCAGGCGGCGGGCTGGAAGTCGGACACCGACTTCGAGGACGAGAACACCTGGGGCGACGGGACCGTGCTGAAGCAGTTCCCCGAGCAGGGCACCGATGTCGACCCGGACGACGTCGGCACCGTCCAGCTGAGCGTGTCGACGGGCAACCCGGCGCAGTGAGCCGGCGCGGGACGCGGTGAGGGCCCGGCGGCCGTCCGCCGGGCCCTCACCGCGTCGCGGCCGGGCCGGGGGTGCGGCTCCCTACAGGTAGGGGCCGCCCGAGCGGCCGCCGGCGCGGTGCTCGTCGCCGCCGTCCGGGCCGGCCATGCCCGGCGGGAGCGCCCGGCGCATCTGCTCCAACTGGGCCCGCGCGGCCATCTGCTGGGCGAACAGCGTCGTCTGGATCCCGTGGAAGAGACCCTCCAGCCAGCCCACCAGCTGCGCCTGCGCGATGCGCAGTTCCGCGTCGCTCGGGGTCGCCTCGTCGGTGAACGGCAGGGACAGCCGCTCCAGTTCCTCGACCAGCTCCGGGGCCAGGCCGTCCTCCAGCTCCTTCACCGAGCTGGCGTGGATCTCCTTCAGCCGCACCCGGCTGGCCTCGTCCAGGGGGGCCGCGCGCACCTCCTCCAGCAGCTGCTTGATCATGCTGCCGATCCGCATGACCTTCGCAGGCTGCTCCACCTGCTCCGTCACCGGAGTCTCGCGGGACTCGTCGTCCCCGTTGCCGCCGCCGAGCGCCATCCCGTCCTGGCCCACGACGAGGATCTGGGGATTCTGTTCGTTCCTCGGCATCTCCATGCCGCCATTCTCTCGCACGCCACCACTTCACCACCGTGGCGGCCCCTCGTGGGGCCGAACCGGCGTCTAGACCTGTCGGCGCAATCCGGAATGCCCTGAAGAGGGACGGATGTGAGGCTGGTGGGCGTCGGTTTTCCATAGGTCACTGCACCTGGGCTCCGGGAGGTCACCGACGTGACTCCATGCCTGCCGCTCACGCTCCGCTGCGTCCGGCTGCTGCTCCTCCTCGCGGCGGCGCTGCCGGCGTGCGGCCCCGCGCTCGCGCACGCCGCCGAGCCGGGCTCCGTCGGCCCGTCCGCTGCGGGGCACCGGGACCAGGGCCGGCTGATCACGCCGCGGCACACGGCGGCGGACCCCGGCCGCCCGGACCAGGACGAGGAGGACAAGGAGGACGGGGAGGACGAGGAGGACACCGGCCCGGACGGTCCGGCGGGCGGGGGGCCGGACGAGGGGCGCCCCGGTCCCGAGGGGTCCCCCGGCGGCCCCGCGCAGGGCCGCCCCCACCGGGACCCGACCGCCGGTCCGTCGGCCCGCCCGTCCGCCGGTCCGTCCGCCGGTCCGTCGGCCGGTCCGTCCGCCGTCGCCGTCCCGATGCCGTCCGACTCCGCCTCGGCGTCCGTCCGCCCCTCCGTCCGCGCCGCCGAGCGACGCGCGGGCGGCCGGGACCGCGCCGCCGAACCCTCCCGCGCCGCCGCCCGGAACCGGCCCGCCGAACCCTCCCGTGCGGGCAGCCGGGCCGGTGAGGGCCGGATGCGGCCGGGCCGCCCGGACGGGCCCGCGGCTCAGGTGGAGGGCGAGCACGACCCCGCGCCCGGCACGGCCGCCGCGCAGCCGGAGGAGCCGGAGGAGCCGGAGACGGCCGACGTGCCGGACGGGACGCCGATCGCCTCACCGCCACAGCAGGAGGCCGGCCTCGACCCCACCGGGCCGCCGCCGGAGCCCGCCCGGCAGGCGGTCCGGCAGGGCGAGGCCGCCACCGAGCCGGTCATGCAGGTCCTGCCGCTGGGCACCGGGCTGGTCCTCGTCGGCCTCGGTCTGGGCCTGGCACTGCTGGGCCTGCGGCTGCGCAGGAGCTGAGCGCGGGCGGCGCCGCCCGGGCCGGGCCGGCGGCCCGGCCGCGCCGCGTCAACCCGTCACCCGGAGCGGAGCCGAGACCGTCACCTGGTCCAGGTCCGAGACGCGGACCGTCGCCCTCATCGTCCAGACGCCGGGGAGCGGGAGGGTGAAGG
The DNA here is from genome assembly GCF_040613915.1 of Streptomyces sp. NPDC006193. Taxonomy (NCBI): domain Bacteria; kingdom Bacillati; phylum Actinomycetota; class Actinomycetes; order Kitasatosporales; family Streptomycetaceae; genus Streptomyces; species Streptomyces sp. NPDC006193. The sequence continues at coordinate 344,462 of NZ_JBEXTB010000002.1, read as the reverse complement.
AGTCGGCGGACCAGTAGCCGCCGCGGTCGGCGATCCGCGTGTCCAGGGGGCCGACGTGCCGGCTGGGGAGGGTCAGGGTCACCCGGAGTTCGGGCACGGTGGACAGCCCGCCGTCGGGGCCGTAGATCACCGCCTGGACGGAGTTGGCGCCGACGCGGCCGGGGTCCAGGGTGATCTGGACCTTGCCGCGGCCGCCCGGTGCGCCGGTGTCGAAGGGGATGGTGGTGACGGAGGCCGTGGGGATGCCCGTCGCCGCCGGGGGGGCCGCCGGGGACGACTCCGCGGCCGCGCGGCCGGGCACGGTGCCGGTCAGCAGGGTGGTCAGGGCCAGGACCAGCATGCCGGCCGCCGCCTCCGCCAGGACCGAGCGGCGCAGCAGGGGGAGCGGGGTGACGGCGGGAGCGGCCGGGGCGGGTTCCGCGGGCGGCGGGGGACCGGCAGCCGGCTGGGGGACGCGGGAGCGGGCGGCGGGCGCGGCGTGCAGGCGGCGGGTCCAGGTGCGGGAGCAGGCCGCCGCCAGGAGGAGCGCGGCGACCGCCGCCAGCTTGGCCAGGAGGGTACGGCCGTACGTCGTGCCGGTCAGGGCCTGCCAGGAGCCGAGGCCCCGCCAGGACTGGTAGACGCCGGTCAGGACCAGCACCGTCACCGAGGCGGCGGCCAGGCGGGAGAAGCGGGCCGGCACCGAGGCCGGCAGGCCGGCCGGCGCCTGCCGCAGGGTCCACAGCAGCGCGGCCAGGCCGCCCAGCCAGGCCGCCGTGGCCAGCAGGTGCAGGGTGGTGGAGACGATCGCCGCCGGGACCTGGATGCCCGCCGAGGCGTGGTCGGACGCCGCCCAGGTCAGGGACAGGGCGACGGAGAGGACGACGGCTGCCGCGAGGGCGGCGGGGCGCGGGAGCGCGGTGCGCCGCCTGCTCAGGACGGCCGCGGCGGCCGCGGCCAGGAGCAGCAGCGCCAGACGGGCCAGGAGGAGGCGGCCGGGGCGGGTCGTCGCCGTGTGGGCGAGGGAGGAGAGGGAGAAGGCGGTCGTGGGGGCGGCGGCCTCCTCGTAGGGCGCCCGCAGCAGGTACAGGGCGGCGGTGGAGACCGCGAGCGCGGCGGCGGCGGCCAGGGCCGGGGTGCGCAGGTGGGCGGTGACCGGCGGACGGCACCAGACCGTGAACGCGGCGGTGCCCAGCAGCAGGGCGAAGGAGAGGTAGGCGAGGTAGCGGGCGATCGTGTGGAGGGCCGTGGTGGCCCGGTTCTCCGTGCCGCCCGGGAGCGGGGCCGCCGGCGCCGCTGAACGCTTGCCGACCGAGAAGGTGAAGGCGCCGGACACCGGGTGGCTGTCGGCCGACACCACCCGCCAGGCCACCGTGTACGTACCGGGGGCGAGCCGGGCGGGCAGGGCGACGCGGGCCGTCCCGGAGCGGCCCGGGGCGTGGCCGGCGGGGCCGGTGCGGACGCGGTGGTTGTCCGGGTCGTAGATGCGGAAGGAGTCCGTGAGCAGGCCGACCGACTCGGTGAAGGTCAGGGTCACCTGGCGCGGGGCCGTGCGCAGAACCGTTCCGTCGGCCGGGTCCGTCCCGCGCAGGACGGCGTGCGCCGACGCGGGGGCCGCCGTGCCGATCAGCAGGCCGAGCAGCAGCACCGGGAGCAGCAGCAGCCCACCCGTGGCGGGCCGCGGCCCCCGCCCCCGCCGCCGGTGTCCCTCGCGCAGCACCCTCGCCTCCCTCCCCTGGCGCCCGTACCTGCGTACGCGCGCCTCCGTAAGGTACGGGGAGAACGTCCGGCGCGCTCACCCGCCGGGCGGGGCCGGTACCGCGGGCGGTCCAGGACCGGCAGCGCGTACGTCCGGCCGGGCGGGGCCGCCGGCCGCGGGACGCACCGCACGGCACGCGCACACCGCCGCACGGCACGCGCCCACCCCCGCACGGCACGCGCCCACCCCCGCACGGCACGTCCTCTCCCGTTCGGCGGGCGGCTGGTGCGTCCGGCGGAGCAGCGCGGGCTCGGCGCCCTCGCGGGGCGAGGGCCCCGCCACCCGGCCACCCGGCCGGACCACGCTCGGTGGCCCGGCCGGTCCGGCCGGTCACAGGATGGGGCATGAGCGACGTACCGAGCGGTGGGCCGGAGCGGGACCGGGCGTTCGACGACCGGCGCGTCCACGAGGCGGTGTCGCCGGGCGGTCGTCCCACGGGGCCGTCCGGGGGCCCGCACCCGGCCCGGTCCCCCGGCGCCCACCCCGCGGCCGCGCACCCCGGCGCCCACGAGCCGGAACCCGCGTTCGAGGGCCCCCTGCACGCGCTGTCCCGGGCCGCCTGGCAGGTCGTGCTGGTCACCGGGATCGCCTCGCTGGCCCTCGGCGTCCTGGTGCTGGTGTGGCCCGGCGCCTCCCTGCTCGCGGCGGCCGTCCTGTTCGGCGTGTACCTGGTGGTCAGCGGCGTGTTCCAGCTGGTGGCCGCGTTCGGCACGCACCGGGCCACCTCGCTGCGCGTGCTGGCGTTCGTCAGCGGCGCCCTGTCGATCCTGCTGGGGCTGTTCTGTTTCCGCGGGCCCATGCGGTCGCTGCTGCTGCTCGCCCTGTGGATCGGCATCGGCTGGCTGATCCGCGGGATCACGCAGACCCTGGCCGCGCTGCACGACTCCCGGATGCCCGCCCGGGGCTGGCAGATCCTCCTCGGCGCCGTCACGTTCGTCGCCGGGATCGTGCTCATCGACTCGCCGTTCGAGTCGGTCGCGGTGCTGACCCTCGTCGGCGGTCTGTGGCTGGTCGCGGTGGGCGCGGTGGAGATCGTCACCGCGTTCCGCATCCGGGGACGGGCACGCCAGGTTCCGCAGACGCTGTGAGCTCCGCCGGGCACGCCGTGCGCGGGTACGCCGAGCGGGCGGATCCCACGCCCGGCGTGCTGCCCCGCCCGCCCGCCGGGGGCACACGGGTGCCGTGAACAGGAGCGGCAACGCGTCCCGCAGCCCGACCCCGCTCCGGCTGCTCGTGCCGCTGCTCGCCCTGTGGCTGCCCGGCGCCTCTGTGCAGGCCCCGGCGGCGCCGCTCGCCGTGACCGCCGGCGCCGCCGGGCACGCCGAGCACGACGTCCCCGACACGGTCCTCCGGCCGCCAGCCCGAACCGTCCACCGGACCGTCCACCGGGCCGACGCGCCCGAGCGCCCGGCGCCCCTGCCCGCCCCGCCACCCGCCCGGCCGGCGGCCCGCCCCCGCCCCGCCGCGCCGCGGGCGCCGTACGCCCCGCCCCCGCTGCGCACGGTGGTCCTGCGCCGCCGACGGACCCGCGAGCACACAGCCATGTCCACGGACCGCTGCGCCGTCCTGCGCGCCCTGCTGCGCGCGGTGGCCCGGCGCGGCACGGCGTCCCGGCCCGACCAGCGGGCGCCGCAGCCGCGGCCGCAGCGGCCGCCCGAGGAGCGGGACCGCTGATCCGGGACCGGCGGAGGCCCGGCCGCCCGGGCCGGCCGGTGCCGGACCGGTCGCCCCGGACGCCCGCCGGGATCACCGGCGCGCCCCGCGCGGGAAGCGGCGGGGCGCGCAGGGGACGCGGACCGACGCGCCCGGGCGGCGCCGCCCGTCCCGCCGGAACGCGCCGAGGCCGAGGGCGGGCCGGCGAGCGGATGACCGGAGGCGGTCTCCCCGGCCTCCGCGGGCGGTGCGGCGGAGCCGCCGAGCCCGGCGAAGCCGTCACTCGTCCGCGTCCCCGGTTCCCGTAGTGACCCGTTCGCCGGAATTGATCCGTCTTTTCAAGCGCCGCACTCGGCCTCCATGGCTGCGCCCGGAACGTCTAGACCGGTAGGCTTTCCGTGTGATCTTCAAGCGCATCGGAAACGGCCGGCCGTACCCCGACCACGGCCGGGAAAGCACCCGGCAGTGGGCGGACGTCGCGCCGCGCCCGGTCCGCCTCGATCAGCTCGTCACCACCAAGCAGCAGCTCGATCTGGAGACCCTGCTGGCGGAGGACTCGACGTTCTACGGCGACCTCTTCGCGCACGTCGTGAAGTGGCAGGGCGACCTGTACCTGGAGGACGGGCTGCACCGCGCGGTCCGCGCCGCCCTCCAGCAGCGCCAGGTGCTGCACGCGCGCGTGCTCGAACTCGACTGAACCGGCGCGACACGGCCATTGGCCCTTTCGGGTTCGCTGGGCGGCATCGGCTGATCATCTGATAGGCATCGCCGCTCAGGGGCACTACGCTGCGTTCATGAGCATGCTGACTCCCCCCGGCATGGGCGGCCAGTACCGCATCACGGGGGACAAATACCCTCGGATGCGTCCGTCGCGTCGGCGCGGCAGGCTCGTGGCCGTCGTGGTGGCGTCCGTCGCCGCGCTCGGCCTGATCGGCTGGGGCACCCTGCAGCTCATCGACGTCTTCACCGGCGGCGGGAAGCCCGCGGCGGCCGGTCGCGCGCACTGCCGGACCAAGGCCGGGGCCGCCCCGGCGGCACAGGTGAAGGCCCTGCCGGAGCCCGGACGGATCACCGTGAACGTCTACAACGCCACCAAGCGCACCGGGCTCGCCAAGAACACCGCGGACGAGCTGCGCAGACGCGGCTTCCGGATCGGCGACGTGGGCAACGCGCCGGCGCAGTTCGACAAGAAGGTCAAGGGCCCGGGGCTGCTCCTCGGCTCCGCCGCCGCGCAGGGCACCTCGCTGCGCGTGCTCGGCACCCAGCTCGGCGGTGCGGAGCTGCGTGCCGACGGCCGCAAGGGGGCCGAGCTCGACCTCGTCATCGGGGACAGGTTCACCTCACTGGCCGCGCCGGCCACCGCGCGGCAGGCGCTGACGGCCCTGACCGCTCCCCGGCCGACGCCCGCCCCGAAGAAGGGCTGCTGACCGGCGCCCCTGCCGGAGGGCCCGCGCCCCGTGAAGGGCGCGGGGAGCGGCGCGGCACGCTGACACGCCCGGCGTCGCGGACGGACCGCGCCCCGGGCGGGCGCGGGGAGCTACTCGGCGGCCCCGTACAGGCGGTCCCCCGCGTCGCCGAGCCCCGGCACGATGTACCCGAGCTCGTTGAGGTGGTCGTCCACCGCCGCCGTGACGACGGTCACCGGCGTGCCCGCCAGCTCCCGCTCCATGACCTCGACGCCTTCGGGGGCCGCGAGCAGCACCACGGCCGTCACATCGTCCGCGCCGCGCTTGATCAGCTCCTGGATCGCCGCGACCAGGGTGCCGCCCGTGGCGAGCATCGGGTCCAGCACGTACACCTGGCGGCCCGAGAGGTCCTCCGGCATGCGCGAGGCGTACGTGGACGCCTGCAGGGTCTCCTCGTTGCGGATCATGCCCAGGAAGCCCACCTCGGCGGTCGGCAGCAGCCGGACCATGCCGTCCAGCATGCCGAGGCCGGCGCGCAGGATCGGCACCACCAGCGGGCGCGGCCGGGCGAGCTTGACGCCGGTGGTCGGTGCGACCGGCGTCTGGATGCCGACGGTCTCGGTGCGCACGTCCCGCGTGGCCTCGTAGGCGAGCAGGGTGACCAGTTCGTCGGCGAGTCGCCGGAAGGTCGCGGAGTCGGTGCGCTGGTCGCGCAGCGTGGTGAGCTTGTGGGCGACCAGGGGGTGGTCGACGACGTGGAGACGCATGCCCCTAACGGTACCTGCGCCGCAGACCCCCCTCGCGCTGGCGTCAAACCCGCCGTCCGGGGGAAAGTGGAAGGGACGGACTGGGGTGGTGTGACGTGTCTGACCTGCCTGACGAGCCCGCGGACGCCTCCGGGGCCGCCGCCGACGCGGCCGGGTCCCGGCCGGAGTCCGCGCGGTCCGGTCCCGGCGCGCCCGAGACCGACGCCGAGCGCCGGCGGCGACGCGCCCAGTTCCTGCGCGAACTCGCCGAGGCCCGGGCACTGCGCGCACGGGTCCAGCCACGGCGCGCCAAGGTCGCCCGATTGCGCCACGCGATGCGCATGCGGACCTTCCGCTGGTAGGCCGGCGGGAGCCCCTTCACTCGCGGACGGACCCCGCCCGCACCGGTGTTGGGGAGGCGGGCGTGCGGGAACACCGGCGGAAGCCGCGTACGATCCGCAGGTGGCGGCAACGAGCGCGCGGACGAGCCGATCACGGATCCGCGATCGAAACAGCCGGACACAGGGAGCGGAAGACGTCCCCTGAACGCCTTGTTTCTGCCACGATTCCGAGTGGGTGGGCTCGGAGCCCAGCTCTCCTCCGCCCACGTACCTCCGCCGGGGGGACCCCCAACCGGCACGCCTATGACCAGTGGGAGAGTCACGGTGTACTTCGCCGCACTGCTCGCGCGCACCGAAGACGGGTGGGAAGCGAGCGACACGGAGCTCGACGATGTGGAGACCCTGTCGGATCTGGCCGACCTGGCCCGGGAAGCCTCTCCCGACGAGGACACGGTGCTGGTCCTGATCGAGCAGGAGGACGCCTGGTTCGGCGTGGTCCGCGTGGACGGCGAGGACGACCCTCGCATCTACGTCTCCGACGCCGCCGCCGCCCGGCGCAGCGCGTACGGGGAGCTGCTGCTCACCGACGAGCTGCTCGGCCGGGAGCCCGGCGCGGACGACGGCCCGGACCTGGACTCCCTGGACCTCGACGGCACGGAGGACGGTGAGTCCGAGGACGAGGAGGAGGAGACCGGCGCCGCCGCCGGCGCCGGCGCGGTGCCGCACAGCCCGGTGGGCGACAGCGCGATCCTGGACGACCTGGGCATCAGCGAGAAGGAGCTGCGCGCCCTGGACGCCGACGACGCGCTGAACACGATCGCCGAGGCCCTGGGCGCCTCGGAGGTGCTGGAGACCGTCCGCTGACCGGGGCACAGGACGCCCGGCGCGTGCCGGACCCGGTGCGCGACCGCTGGCGGGACGCGATGCGGCTCGCCCTGGACGAGGCCGGACGGGCCGCCCGGGGCGGGGACGTCCCCGTCGGCGCCGTCGTGCTGTCCCCGGACGGTGAGACGGTGCTCGGCGCGGGGCACAACGAGCGCGAGGCCACCGGTGACCCCACGGCCCACGCGGAGGTCCTCGCGGTCCGGCGGGCCGCCGCGCGGCTCGGGCAGTGGCGGCTGACGGGCTGCACGCTCGTCGTCACCCTGGAGCCGTGCACGATGTGCGCGGGCGCGCTCGTCCAGTCCCGGGTGGACCGGGTGGTCTACGGCGCCCGGGACGACAAGGCGGGCGCCGCCGGCTCCCTGTGGGACGTGCTGCGCGACCGGCGGCTCAACCACCGTCCCGAGGTCGTCGAAGGCGTGCTCGCGGCGGAGTGCGCCCGGCTCCTCACCGCGTTCTTCCGGGACCGCTGACCGCTGCCGCTCACCGATTTAGAACCACGCCCCACTGTGCTGTAAGGTCTCCCTCGGTAGCGTGTCCGAGCGGCCGAAGGAGCTCGCCTCGAAAGCGAGTGTGGCGCAAGTCACCGAGGGTTCAAATCCCTCCGCTACCGCAGGTAGACGAAGGGCCCAGTCCACTGGACTGGGCCCTTCGTCCGTCACCCGTCTCACTTCCCGTCTCAGTTGGCCGGACAGCGATCAAGAACTCGCCTCCCAGACGCGTTACCAACAAGAGCGCGAGGAGCACTCACTTCGTCCCTTTATGCGGCGATCGCATAGCTTTGCTCCATAGGGCGGTTTGCCCCGATCCGTTCCGCCGCGAATTGCCCCTCTATGCGAACTTTACACCCGGACAATTGTGGCGTGCGCCACAAAAAACATGATCGTCTTTGAAATTCCGCGAGCAATCATGCAACGTAATTCCATCGCCCTCCGGGGCCTAGCCCAACTTCCTTCAAAGGAGTGTTGGGCTTTCTTGCTGTCTGAGGCCCAACGAGCCCTGAGAAGGGGTGAGGGCCGCGCAAACCCGCGAGGCCCTGGCAAGAGGGGCCTGCCCGCCGGATCTTGGCGGGTCGAAGCGGACAGGCCCCCGGAGCCCACAGGGGGGCCTATGTTGACGGTACACATCGAAGGTGTACGGATCGCGATCATGGCAGTTGGCTGTCTGATTGGTTACTCCGCCTTCAAACACTCCACGAGCGCGCACCCGGGCGTTCCTGCAACGCGTGGAGACGTCGTCGGGGCGATCACTGTGGCGTGTGCTGTGATCACCGTGTTGATGCTTCTCTTTGGAGAGATCGGCAAGGACGATCAGGCGGCCAGGGCGCCAGAGGTGAAGCCCGCGACCGTCACCACCACATGTCCACCGTCGTCTCCCACGTCCAACGACATTCGTCACTGATCTATGCGAAGGCGCCCCGCCCCGAAAGGGGCGAGGCGCCCGCCGGGGATGCTCAGCCGCCAGTGCCTGGCATGTGCTTATCCGACTGCCAAATGAGCCCATCAACCTGCTGCGCGATGTTGTTACGAACGGTGTCCACCATGTGCTGATACCTGGCGGCCATCGCCGTGGACGACCAGCCCATGAGCCCCATCACCGCCCTCTCGGAGACCCCGAGGATCAGCAGGACAGTGGCAGCGGTGTGCCGGGCGTCGTGCAGACGGCCGTCCCGGACCTTCGCATGGTCAAGCAACTCCTTCCAGTCGTCGTAATCCGTCCGGGGGGACGTGCCCCGACCGGTCAGCGTCGTAAATAGCCATCCCTCGTCGGACCAGTCGTCGCCGGCCGCCGCTCGTTCGGCTTCCTGCTTGACCCGGTGGACCTTGAGCAGGTCGACAAGCTGGGCGGGCAGCCCGACCGCGCGACGTCCCGCGCGGGACTTCGTGTCGGCCGTCTCAGGATTCGTCCGCTGCCGCTGCGGGCAATACCCGGCTTTCTTCCCGCACGTCTCCCCGCATCCGTGGGCGTAGCGCGGCCGGCGGCGACTCCGCCGGACCATCAGGACTCCCCGGTCCAGGTCCACATCCGACCACTTGAGGCCAAGGGCCTCGCCCTGCCTGAGGCCGAGGGCGAGCGCGACCGCCCATCGTGCGGAGTTCCGCCGATCGTCGGCCGCTCGCAATAGCCGTTGCACCTCTTCGACGGTGTAGGGCTCGATCTCCTCTTCGCTGACGCGGGGCGCCTTGGCCAGTTGGACGGGATTCCGGGCGAGGTGGCCACGCCGTACCGCCTCGTTCAGCGCCGTACGGAAGGTGCGGTGAATCTGGTGGATCGTGCCCGCCTTGCGGCCGTCGGCGATCATGCGCCCGTAGAAGCTCTCGATGTACTCCGGCTTCAGCTTGTCCAACCGATGAGCGCCGAGGGCGGGGATCAAGTGCTTCCGCACGGCAACGCCGTACCCGACCATCGTGTTCTCGTTCACCGCGAGCGGGGCGATGTTGACCCAGTGTGTGAGCCACGTCTTGACGGTCCGCGGGCGACCCGCCTTCCTGATGGCCTTCGCGTCGCGCTGTCGCTCCAGCTCACGGACCGCGGCCGTCACCTCAGCGCGGGTCTTGCGCTCGACGTGGCGGCGGTCCGGCTTGCCATCGTCACGGATGCCTACGGTTACGCGGCCGTGCCACTTACCGTCGCTGCCCTGGTAGATGGAGCTGCGGCCGTTGGGCTGTCGGGTGCGCTTCTTGTCTTCCGCCACGGGCGGACTCGTCGCGTAGGGGCGGTTGGAAACGACCGGAGCGCCCCCCCTAATGGGGCGGCGCTCCGGGAAGGTGAGTCAGGCTGCCGGCCGCTCAGCGCGGCGGCGGGCGAGGTAGGCGGCCGGGGCGTCGGCAGGGACGCGACGGAGTCCGCCGACCATCAGGGACTCCAGCTCACCGCTGCGGATGAGGGCGAAGCAGGTAGTGCGACCGACACGGAGGCAACGGGCAGCCTCTTCGACGGTCAGGAGAACGGGGGCCAGGTTCCTGGCCTCAGCCGGTCGGGTGAGTTCCACGCTGGCGATGCTCACGCGAGATCTCCTCGGGACGGGGTGGCCTGTGCTGTCCGAAGCCCGGATTTCTGCGTCATCGCGTCACCTGCGTCAAACAGGCGCCTGACCTGCGGATTCCGGTGACGCAGCGGCTCGGGCCCTGCGTCACCGATGACACGGGCGCTCGTCACGGGGTGACGCTGATGACGCGGCATGACGCAGGATTCGCCGTCTGCGTCACTGCTGTCGCCGCAGGTGAGCGGCCGTCTGTGAGGCCCGTGGTGACGCAGTGACGCAGATCTTCCCTACTTAGGAAACAGAAAGGGGTGGTGTCTGTAGGTCTTTACGTCCGCTCAGGGCTTGAAGAACGAGCCGCTTCGCGGCGCGACCGGAGGTGGCGCCTTGACGGTCGTGGACGACACGCTCGTGAGCGTGCTCGAAAAGCATCTGGCGGTACTGCTTACGGCTCGCAGGGCTGGCACAATCACGCCCGAAGCCGAAGCGGAGGTGGCTGCCATCTCCCGAACCATGAGGGGATCGATGCCCCCACATCCGCCGTTCTGCGTCCTTATGGCCGGGCTGCCCGGCTCTGGCAAGACAACTCTTTCTCGCGCGCTCACCGCCCGTGGGTTCATACGACTGTGCCCGGACGAGGAGATGTTCCGTCGGCACGGCGTGTATGGCGTGGATTTCCCCCGGGGCGTCTTCCCCACGTCCTCGAAGACGTGGCAGCCGACCTGCGCGAACAACTCAAGGCTGGGCACGACGTCGCCGTTGATCACGGTTCTGGACCCCGGAGGACCGGGCGAAATGGCGAGCGATCGCCACGGACGCCGGCGCGACCCCTGTGCTCGTCTACCTGGCGGCCAGCCACGACGAATTGTGGGCGCGGATCAGCAAGCGCAACGAATTCCACGCGAACGACCCCAACTCGATCTATTTCTCCGAGAGCGACCTACAGCGATACCGCACGCGATTCGTCCCCCCGGGACAGACGAGCCGCACCTGTTGTACGACGGTGACCCGGCGGCTGTGATCGCGGCCTTGGAAGCCTCCCACCCCGACGATTAGAGGGCAGACGCGCAGGTCAGCCGGACGGTGCTCCGTCTCAGTTTCCGTCTCATAGCCCCGTTCGCGGCCGTCCGCAGCGGTTCACCCAGCGGGCGAGCAGACGGGAACGGACCAGGTTGAACGGCTCTGAATGCCCCTCTGACCAGCACGAACAGACCTCGAAAGCGAGTGTGGCGCAAGTCACCGAGGGTTCAAATCCCTCCGCTACCGCTTCGCAGAAGGCCCCGCCGACCGGCGGGGCCTTTCGCGTGCCCGCGTCCGCGCGGTCCCGGCGGGCCGTCGACCGGGGGAAACGGGCCGGAGGTTACACTCGCGGCCGGCAGCAGGGGGCCCTCGGGGCACTGGCACAGGGGAGGCCGCGGTGGCGGTGAACGCCAAGAAGATCGCCGTGTACGCGCTCGTGGTCTTCGCGCTGTACGTGATCATCACGGACCCGGCCAAGGCGGCCGACTACGTCCAGATAGGCTTCGAGGGCATATCGGACGCGGCCCGGGCCATCGGCGACTTCATGACCTGGCTCGCCAACGGAGGAAAGAGCTGAGGCACGCCCCATGATCCGGCACCTGGTCCTGTTCAAGCTCAACGAGGGCGTCGAGCGCGGCGATCCGCGGGTCGTGGCGGGCGTGGAGGCGTTCCGGGCGCTCGGCGACCAGATCGAGGAGCTGCGGTTCTGGGAGTGCGCCTGGAACATCAGCGACCGGCCGATCGCCTACGACTTCGCGATCAACTCGGCCGTCGAGGACGCCGCCGCCCTGCAGCGCTACCTGGAGCACCCGGCCCACCAGGCCGGTGTGGCGCTGTGGCGCGAGTTCGCCACCTGGGTGATCGCCGACTACGAGGTCTGACCCCCGCGCGCCGCGCCCCGCGGCCGCCACGAGCCCTCCGCCGTTCGGGCGGGGGGCTCTCCGTGTGTCAGGGACCCCAACTTGTCGGCGGGAGGCCACAACACGGGGTTATGCGGTGCTTGCACACAGTGCACATGTCTTGTGATGCTATGACCGCTTTTGACGGATGATTGACCGATGAAGAGGTGGCGTTGACCGTGTCGGCCAGTTCTGCGCCGCCCCAGGAAGAGGCGCCCGCCCCGGCCCCGCCGGCCCCCGAGAAGCGCCGCGGCGCGGACACCAGGGCCCTGACGCAGGTGCTGTTCGCCGAGCTGAAGCAGCTCACGCCGGGCACGGCGGAGCACAGCCGGGTACGCGGGGCGCTGATCGAGGCCAACCTCCCGCTCGTGCGGTACGCCGCCGCCCGCTTCCGCTCCCGCAACGAGCCGATGGAGGACGTCGTCCAGGTCGGCACCATCGGTCTGATCAACGCCATCGACCGCTTCGACCCGGACCGGGGCGTGCAGTTCCCGACCTTCGCCATGCCCACCGTGGTCGGGGAGATCAAGCGGTACTTCCGGGACAACGTCCGCACCGTCCACGTCCCGCGCCGGCTGCACGAGCTGTGGGTGCAGGTCAACAGCGCCACCGAGGACCTGACCACGCTCCACGGCCGCTCGCCGACCACCGCGGAGATCGCCGACCGGCTCCGCATCAGCGAGGAGGAGGTGCTGAGCTGCATCGAGGCCGGCCGCTCCTACCACGCCACCTCGCTGGAGGCCGCGCAGGAGGGCGACGGGCTGCCCGGCCTGCTGGACCGGATCGGCTACGAGGACCCGGCCCTGGCCGGCGTGGAGCACCGGGACCTGGTGCGCCACCTCCTCGTCCAGCTTCCCGAACGGGAACAGCGCATCCTCCTCCTGCGCTACTACAGCAATCTCACCCAGTCGCAGATCAGCGCGGAACTGGGCGTCTCGCAGATGCACGTGTCCCGGCTGCTCGCCCGCAGCTTCCAGCGGCTGCGGTCCGCCAACCGGATCGAGGCGTGAGCGGCGTCGGACCGAAGCACGGCGGCCCTCCGGCCGATGCATGACGGGCGCACGGAAGCACCGGCCCGAACGGCACTGCATCGCAAACCTGAACGAGTAATCACCGCCGCGAGCGAATCGCTCACCAGGGCCGTTGCCGGCGGTTCGGCCCCGACGGGCCGTCAGACCCCCTGCTTGCAGGAGCGATTCGCTCCTCACGTGTCGACATGTCAGTACAGCGCGTTGCCGACATGTGACATTCTGCGGGAAGAGCGTTTGCCGAAGCTTCGGCTCCGGTATTCAGGTGAAGGCTGCGTTGTCTCGAAGGCGACGCCGCCGCGACCGTCCCGCGACCCAAAGGGGGTGGCATGTCCGCAGACCAGGGCAGCTCGAAGGTGCTGACGCCCACGAAGAGCGTGGCAGCGCCCAAGGAGCTCGACGCTCTCGACGTCCTCGACGGCTTCGAGGGCGTCACCGCCCTCGAAGCCGTGCCGTCCCCGGCCGCCGAGCCGGCCGCCGAAGCTGTCCCGGCCTCGCAGGCCACGGCGAACATCGACACCCGCACCCTGTCCCGCTCGCTGTTCCTGCGCCTGGCCGCGCTGGACGAGAACAGCCCCGAGCGGGCCTACGTCCGGGACACCCTCATCGAGCTGAACCTGCCGCTGGTGCGGTACGCGGCGGCGCGCTTCCGCTCCCGCAACGAGCCGATGGAGGACATCGTCCAGGTCGGCACCATCGGCCTGATCAAGGCGATCGACCGGTTCGACTGCGAACGCGGCGTGGAGTTCCCCACGTTCGCGATGCCGACCGTCGTGGGGGAGATCAAGCGCTTCTTCCGCGACACCTCCTGGTCCGTGCGTGTACCGCGCCGGCTGCAGGAGCTGCGTCTGGCCCTCACCAAGGCCAGCGACGAGCTGTCCCAGAGACTGGACCGCTCCCCCACGGTGACCGAGCTGGCCACCGTGCTGGGCGTCTCCGAGGAGGACGTCGTCGACGGCCTCGCGGTCGGCAACGCCTACACCGCCTCCTCGCTCGACTCCCCGGCCCCCGAGGACGACGGCGGCGAGGGCTCGCTCGCCGACCGGCTCGGCTACGAGGACACGGCGCTGGAGGGGGTGGAGTACCGGGAGTCGCTCAAGCCCCTGCTGGCGAAACTCCCGCCCCGCGAGCGGCGGATCATCATGCTGCGCTTCTTCGCCAACATGACGCAGTCGCAGATCGGCGAGGAGGTCGGCATCTCCCAGATGCACGTCTCCCGGCTGCTGACCCGGACGCTGACGCAGCTCAGGGAAGGACTGATCTCGGACTGAGACCGGCCTCGCCGGGCGAGCGGCCTCCGCACCGGAGGTCGCCCTTCCGGGCGTCCGGCCCACTGTGCGTCCGGCTCACCTCGACGGTACGTCGGAGAAGTTCACCCCGACGGGTGGGCGGGACAGGAGACGCCGTCGGGGACGGGCGTACGACAGGGAAGGCCGCCGAGGCGCCGTCACGGCGGCGTCGGCGCCCTCGTCTTCGGGCGCGGCGGCGCCGACGCGGCGCGGGAGGACGGCCGTTCCGGCGGCCGGCGCCCGGGCGGCGCGGCCGCACGCGGGTGTGCCGGGGTGCGGCGCCGTCCACCGCCCGCAGACGCGCGGGCCCGCGGCCGACGCCGCGCTGGTGCGTGCCGGGCCCCGCGACCCGGCAGAACGCCGAGGACGGGCCTAGTTGAGCGCCAGCAGGGCGACTCCCGCCACCACGGCGAGCACCACGACGATGCCCACGATCAGACCCATGCGGAGGCCCGAGGAGGTTGCCTGCTGCTGCGGGCCCTGCGGAGCCTCGTCGACGAACGCGCGGAACATCTGGGTGCTGCCTGCGGGGTCGTAATTGCCCTGGGGGCCCTGGGTGTTAGCCATGCCCCGAGACCTTAGCGAAGACGTCCCGCGCGGCCCAAGCCAGGGCCCGCAAGCCGGCCGGTGCGACGGCCCGGGCGGTGCCCGGGCGGCGCCTCCGCCGCGACCTGCGTGTTCACGGTCGCAATGACTTGCCTTTGCCAACTTTTTGCGCCGCCCCCACCGCATTTGTTTGCCTGCAGCAACCAAGCAGACTTATGGTTGCTTCAAGCAACGAATACGGGAGGTGTGATGGCCGGGCAGGCGCAGTTCGAGGAGCTGGCGCGTCAGCTCAGTGCCGTCGGAGCCGTGAAACGGGACATGGGCCGGATCCTGCCGCCCGACTGCCCGGCCGGCTCGGCCGCCGTGCTGACCCTGCTCGGGCGCCACGGCGACATGCGCATGAGCAAGCTCGCCGAGCTGCTCGCCGTGGACATGTCGGTGACGAGCCGGCATGTCGCGCACGTCGCCGCACGCGGCTGGATCGAGCGGCGCCCCGACCCCGCGGACCGGCGCTCACGCATCCTGCGCCTGACGCCCGAGGGCCTGGCGCGGCTGGACGAGCTGTCCCGGCGGACCACGCACCTGCTCGCCGAACGGCTGGCCGACTGGACCGACGACGAGGTCGGCCAGCTGATCCGGCTGATGACGCGGCTGCGGGCGTCCTTCGGCGACTGCCGGTCCGCCCCGGTCCGGCACCCCTCGGCGGCCGCACCCGTATGCGAAGAGACCACCCGTACACCCGCAAGCACGTAAGAGAAGGAAGCCCATGGCAACGACCACACCAGCCGGTGTGCGGGCTCACGCCAAGCACGGGGGAGGCACCGGCCACGCCCCGATGACGCACCGGCAGATCATGGAGGCCCTGTCCGGGCTGCTGCTCGGCATGTTCGTGGCGATCCTGTCGTCCACGATCGTCTCGAACGCCCTGCCGGAGATCATCGCGGACCTCGGCGGCGGACAGTCCGCCTACACCTGGGTGGTCACCGCCGCCCTGCTGTCGATGACCGCGGCCACACCCCTGTGGGGCAAGCTCGCCGACCTGTACAGCAAGAAGGCGCTCGTCCAGATAGCGCTGATCATCTACGTGGTCGCCTCGATGGCGGCCGGCCTGTCGCAGAACCCGGGCATGCTCATCGCCTTCCGGGTGTTCCAGGGCATCGGCGTCGGCGGTCTGTCCGCCCTGGCGCAGATCGTCATGGCGGCGATGATCTCCCCGCGCGAGCGCGGCCGCTACTCCGGTTACCTGGGCGCCACCTTCGCCGTCGCCACCGTCGGCGGCCCGCTGCTCGGCGGTGTCATCACCGACACCGACTGGCTGGGCTGGCGCTGGTGCTTCTACGTCGGCGTGCCCTTCGCGGTGATCGCGCTGATCGTGCTGCAGAAGACCCTGCACCTGCCCGTGGTCAAGCGGGAGGTCAAGGTCGACTGGGGCGGCGCGACCCTGATCTCCGCCGCCGTCTCCCTGCTGCTGGTCTGGGTCACCTTCGCCGGTGACAAGTACGACTGGCTGTCCTGGCAGACGTACACGATGGTCGGCGGTTCGATCGTCCTCGGCGCGCTGTTCGTGCTGGTCGAGACCAGGGCGAGCGAGCCGATCATCCCGCTGCGCCTGTTCCGCAACCGCACCATCACGCTGGCGTCGCTGGCCTCGCTGTTCGTCGGTGTCGCGATGTTCTCCGGCACCGTGTTCTTCAGCCAGTTCTTCCAGCTCGCCCGCGACAAGTCCCCGACCATGTCGGGCGTGATGACCATCCCGATGATCGGCGGCCTGTTCGTCTCCTCGACCGTCTCGGGACAGCTCATCACCCGCACCGGCCGCTGGAAGGCGTGGCTGGTCAGCGGTGGCGTCCTGGTGACGGCCGGGCTGGCGCTGCTGGGCGGCATCCGGTACGACACCGCGTACTGGAAGATGGCCGTCTTCATGGGCCTGCTGGGTCTCGGCATCGGCATGATGATGCAGAACCTGGTGCTCGCCACGCAGAACCAGGTGGCCCCCTCCGACCTCGGCTCGGCCAGCTCCACGGTCACCTTCTTCCGCTCCCTCGGCGGTGCGATCGGCGTCTCCGCGCTCGGCGCCGTGATGGCCCGCCGGATCACGCACTACGTCCACGACGGCGTGGCCGACCTGAGCCCCCGGTACCGGGCCGCCCTGGCCGGCGGCTCCGGATCCACCGACAGCATCCCGGACATGGACAAGCTGCCGGCCCCCATCCGGACGCTGCTGGAGAGCGCCTACGGCCACGGCATCGCCGACGTCTTCCTCATCGCGGGCGGTCTCGCCGCCGTCGCCTTCCTGATCACCCTGTTCATCAAGGAGGTCCCGCTCCAGACGAAGGGCGCGCTCGCCCAGGCCGCCGAGAGCCAGGCCGCCGCAAGCCAGGCTCCGGTGACCGACCCGGCCGCCGCGCCCGCCGTCGCCGAGGCGCAGGCCCCGGCCGCCGGACCGGTCCCCGCCGCGGCCGCCGAGAGCGCCGAGGGCGCCGGAGGGGCGTCCGACGGCACGGCCGCCGACAGCGCCGGCGGCATCCCGGTGCGCGGCTTCGTCCGCGGCGCCGAGAACGCCCCGGTCCCGCAGGCCGCGGTCACGCTCATCTCGCTGTCCGGCCGCCAGCTCGGCCGCTCGGTCGCCCAGGCCGACGGCTCCTACGCGCTGGACGCCCCGGGCGCCGGCAGCTACGTCCTGATCGCCTCCGCCGACGGCTACCAGCCGCAGGCCTCCACCGTCGTGGTGGGCGGCGAACCGCTGTCGTACGACATCCTGCTGAGCGGCACCAGCGGGCTGACCGGCGTGGTCCGGGCCGCCGGCAGCGCCCTGCCGGTCGAGGGCGCGATGGTGATCGTCACCGATGTGCGCGGCGACCTGCTGGCCACCGCCGCCACCGGGGAGCAGGGCGACTTCGCCCTCACCGACCTGGTGCCCGGCACGGTGACCGTCGCCGTCAACGCGAGCGGGTTCCGGCCGCGCGCCCTGCCGGTCGAGGTCGGCGCCACCGGCGTCACCCGGATCGAGGTCGACCTGGACCCCGGCGCACACCTGAAGGGTGTCGTCCGGTCCCCGCACGGCCCGCTGGCCGACGCCCGGGTGACCCTGGTCGACCAGGCGGGCAACGTGGTCGGCACCGCCACCACCGGCGCGGACGGCGCGTACGCCTTCGCCGACCTGGACAGCGGCGAGTACACCGTCATCGCGACGGGCTACCCGCCGGTGGCCACCGCGCTGACCGTGTCTGCAACCGGCGTCGACGGCCACGACATCGCACTCGCCCACCCCGGCGAGTAGTCATCACCCGGCCCGCGGCGGGCGCCCCGAGCGAGGGCGCCCACCGCGGGCCGGTCTCGTACGAGCAGCTTTCGCACATGTTCAGGGAGAGAACGGCATGGGACTGACCGCGAAGATCCGTACGCGGGACGGGTGGGCCGTGTCGCACGCGGTCGTCACGGTGACGGACACGGCCGGGTCGCAGGTGCTGCGCGCCGAGGCGGACGCCGAGGGCGCCGTGCGGGACGCCACCGAGCTGGCGCCGGGGGCGTACACGGTGATCGTGACCGCCGTCGGGTACGCGCCCGCCGCGTCCAGCGCGATCGTCACCGCGAGCGGCCGGGCCGAGGTCGGCACGGTCACGCTGGCCCGGCAGGGCGGCGCCGAGCTGCCCCCGCCCGGCCCCTGGACCATCGACCCGGCGCACTCCTCCGTCGCCGCGGTCGCCCAGCACCTGGGGATCTCCAGCGTGCGCGGCCGGTTCACCGAGTTCGGCGGCAGGATCGAGATCGCCCCCGACGACGTCACCGGGTCGCGTGTGGAGGCGGTCGTCCGGGCCGCGTCCATCGACACCGGCAACGGCATGCGCGACACGCACCTGAAGTCCGCGGACTTCCTCGACGTCGCACGGCACCCGGAGATCACCTACCGCTCCACCGGGCTGACCGCCGCCGGCGCCGACCGCTGGACGGTCCACGGCGAGCTGTCCCTGCACGGAGTGGTGCGGCCGGTCGACCTCGACCTGGCCTACCTCGGCACCGGCGCCGACCCGTGGGGCGGCACCCGCGCCGCCTTCCGCGCCACCGCCGAACTGCGGCGCGAGGACTTCGCGATGAACTACAACCAGGTCCTCCAGGCGGGCATCGCCGCCATCGGCACCACGCTGAAGGTGGAACTGGACATCCAGGCCGTGCAGGGGGACTCGCTGCCCCAGGCGTAGGCACGGCAGGGCCGGCCGCGGGGGCGAGATCCGCAACGCCGGGCGCGACCCGCGGGTCCGCCCGGTCGTCCTCAGCGACGGCTCGGATGACGCCGCAGCGGTGGGGCCGGCGGCCACCGGCGGCTTCCCGGCCCGGCTCGCCGACGGCGACCGGTGGCCGCCGGGCGGTCAGCCGCGGGCGACCATCGCCTCGATGCCGGCGATCAGCAGGTCCAGGGCGAAGGTGAAGTCGCGGTCCAGCATCTCGGCCACGGTGTCGCCGCCGCGGGCCGCCATGAGGTGCCGGGACTCCTCGACGACGTCCGCGGTCCCCGGGATCTCGGCCACCATGGTCATGGCCTGTTCGAGGTACTCGTCGGCGCTGAGCCCGGTGTCCGCGATCCGGGCGAGGAAGTGGCTCTCGATCGTGCCGTAGCCGTACACGAACTGGAAGACGGCGGAGATCGCCCCGGTCACCCCGTGCGCGGGCAGCCCGGCCCGGCCCACCACCCGCTGGACGACGCGGGAGAAGGCGACCGAGTTCGGGCCGATGTTGAGGTAGCGCCCGGCCAGCGGGGACAGCCAGGGGTGGCGGACCAGCAGCCCGCGGTAGGCGGTGGCCAGCGCCCGCAACTGCTCCCGCCAGTCCTCGTCCGCGGCGTCCGGGTCGGGCAGCCGCAGGTCGGCGTAGACCGCGTCCAGGGCGAGTTCCAGCAGGTCGTCCTTGGTGTCGACGTACCAGTACAGGGACATCGCGGTGACGTTCAGCTCGGCGGCCAGCCGCCGCATGGAGAACTTCGCCAGGCCCTCGGCGTCCAGCAGCCGCACGGACGCCTGTGTGATCCGCTCCCGGTCGAGCCCGGAGGGCTGCCCGCCCCGTCCGCCCCGGCGGGCCCTCTCCTCCAGCCACACACTGGTCCGCGCCGACCGACCTGCCCGCTTCGTCACCGGCGGCCCTTCCTCGTCTCCGCTCACGGTCCCAACCTAGGGGCGCCGCGCGACCAGCCACAACGCACCCGCAGCCGCCCGACTACCCGCCTGCCGGGGACCCTAGGCGGACACCTGCTCCGCCCGCCGCAGGAGCCCCGCCGCCACGAACCCGCCGAGCAGGACCGCGACGGCCCCCACCAGCTGCCCGGCGCCCAGCCCCCCGGCCAGCGACTCCCCGGACGCCACCGAGCCGCTGAGCACGGCCCCCAGAACGGCCACCCCGAGACCGTTGCCGAACTCGGCGAGCGTGCCGTTGATCCCGGCCCCCACCCCGGCCTTCTCCGGAGGGATGGCGCTCATGATCGCGTGCGCCATCGCTGGGTTCGCCACCGCGCACCCCACGCCGATCAGCAGCAGCCCGAGCAGGGTGCCGGCATAGCCCCCCGAGTCCACCTCGGCGATGGACACCAGGCCGCCCGCCATGCACACCATCCCCGACGCGATCGACACCGGAGTGCCCAGCCGTGCCGACCACCTCGCCGACAGCCCGCTGAAGTTGAGCACCACCACCGTCAGGGCCAGCGGAGCGGTCCGCACACCGGCCTCCAGCGGCCCGTAGCCGAGCACGAACTGCAGGTGCTGCGTCAGCAGGAACAGCGCGCCGCCCATGCCGAACACGATGAGCACGGCCCCGGCGACCGCGCCCGTGAACCGCCGGTCGCGGAAGAAGTGGACGTCGAGCATCGGCTCGTCGGCCCTGCTCTCCCACCAGGCGAACGCCGCCAGCACCAGCACCCCGACGGTCCCGGTGCCGAGCACCCGCGCCGACGTCCAGCCGTGTCCCGGCCCGGAGATGATCGCGTAGACGAGGGCGGCCATGCCGATGGTCGACAGCAGCGCGCCCAGCAGGTCCGGGCGGTCGCCCCGGGGGTTCTTGGACTCGGGCACGAGGGCGGCCACGGCGACCGCGCCCAGCGCCGCGACCGGCAGGTTGATCAGGAAGATCGCGCCCCACCGGAAGTGGTCCAGGACGAGACCGCCGATCAGCGGGCCGCCGGCGAAGCCCAGCGCGTTGACCGCGCTCCAGATGCCGATCGCCTTCGGCTGCTCCCCGGGGGTGAAGATCTGCATCGCCACCGCCAGCGTGGTGGTCATCAGCAGCGCGCCGCCGACCCCCATGCCGGCCCGCGCGGCGATCAGCTGGCCGGTGCTGCCGGCGAGTCCGGCCACCAGCGAACCGGCGCCGAACAGGGCGAGTCCGGTGATCAGCATCTTCTTGCGGCCGTAGCGGTCGGCGGCGCTGCCCGCGGTGAGCAGCAGGCCGGACTGCACCAGGGAGTAGGCGTTGATCATCCACTGGATGTCGGAGGTCTTCGCGTGCAGCTCGCGGGTGAGCGAGGGGATGGCCACGTTCAGGACAGTGTTGTCGAGCAGCACGGTGAGCTGTGCGAGGCAGATGACGGCCAGGATCAGCCAGCGCCGGGGATGGCCTTCGGGAGCGGACATGCCGTACACCGTATAGCCAGTGCTATACGGTGTACAACGCGGTTTCCGGACGGCCGGCCGTGCCCGCTAGTCCGCCTTCTGTGTGAGGTCGTAGAAGGTGGCCGAACCGACCGTCACCTTCGTGAAGGTGCTCTGGACCCACGAGCTGATCCGGGAGGCGGAACCGCTGTCGCCGCGGCCGCCCATGCCGCCGCCGGCGATGAACCAGTGGACCCTCCCCTCGGCCACGTACGTCTTGAACCGGGCCAGGGTGGGGGACGGGTCGGTGCCGTTGAAGCCGCCGACCGCCATCACCGGGTCACCGGTGGCGAGCTGGTAGGCGGCCGCGTTCTGCGAGCCGACGGAGGCGGCGACCCAGGTGTACCGCGAGGCGTCCTTCTCCAGCAGCCTCTGGGCCGCCGAGGACACCCGCGCGCCGTTCAGCAGGCCGCCGAAGCCGCCGCCCGGGCCGCCCTCGCCGGGCCGGCCGCCGCCGGGGAATCCGCCGCCCTGCGCGGTCCGCCCGCCCTGCCCGCCCCGCGCACCGGGCGTGCCGCCGCCGAAGCCGCCGCCCGGCGCGCCGTCGCCCTGCGGGTTCTGCCGGCCCTGCGGGTTCTGCTGCCCCGGCGGGCCGGGCTGCGCGCCGCGGAAGCCGCCCCGCCTGCCGTCGCCGCCCGGACCGCCCGGGCCGCCTGGGCCGCCCCGCATGTTCGCGCCCGCCGGACCGGCCGTGACGATCGAACCGGTGTGGCCCTGCCCCAGCGTGCTCAGGGTGTACGCGGCCGGCCCGGCCAGCGCGGCGAGCAGGCCGGCCGCCGCCGCCCCGGCGGCCGGCCACCGCGGCACGCGGCCCGCGAGGACCAGGCCCAGCGCGGCGACCAGCCCCCCGACCAGCACCAGCCACCTCAGCCAGGGCAGGTAGTCGGGGGTGCGGTTCAGCAGCACGTACCCCCAGGCCGCGGCGGCGGCCACCGACGCGGCGAGGGTGACCGACGCCCACGGCTCCCGCCGCCTCTCCCACAGCAGTCCGGCGCCCGTGCCGGTCACGGCCGCGAGGCAGGGGGCGAGGGCCACCGTGTAGTACGGGTGGAAGATGCCCGCCATGTAGCTGAAGACCGCCATGGTCGTCAGCAGGGAACCGCCCCACACCAGGAGCGACGCGCGGGTCACCGACGTCCGCCCGCGCCCGCGCGTGGCCACGAGGCCGGCGGCCAGCAGGATCAGCGCGGAGGGCAGCAGCCAGGAGATCTGGCCGCCGACCTCGGAGTTGAACATGCGGTCCCACCCGGTCTCGCCCCACATGCCGCCGCCGCGGCCGCCGCCGCCGACGCTGCCGGTCTCGTCGCCGTCGAGACGGCCGAGGCCGTTGTAGCCGAAGGTCAGCTCCAGGAAGCTGTTGTGCTGCGAACCGCCGATGTACGGGCGGGAGGAGGCCGGCCACAGCTCGACCGCCGCGACCCACCAGCCGCCGGAGACGACCAGCGCCAGCGCCGCCGCGGCGAGCTGCCCCAAGCGCCTCCGCAGCGGCACCGGCGCGCACACCGCGTACACGGCCGCCGGCGCCGGCAGGACCAGGAACGCCTGCAGGGTCTTGGTGAGGAACGCGAAGCCGAGCGCGACGCCGGCCCACACCAGCCACTTCGTACGGCCGTCCGCCAGGCCGCGCACGACGAGGTAGCAGGCCGCGGACGTCAGCAGCGCCAGCAGCGCGTCCGGGTTGTCGAACCGGAACATCAGCGCCGCGACGGGGGTGAGCGCCAGCACCCCGCCCGCGATCAGGGCGGCCCCCGGGCCGGACCGGAGGCGCACGGCCGCGTGCACGACGGCGACGGTCGCCACCCCCATCAGCACCTCGGGGACCAGGATCGCCCACGGGTTCAGGCCGAAGAGCCGCACCGACAGCTCCATCGGCCACAGCGCGGCCGGGGGCTTGTCGACGGTGATGGCGTTGCCCGCGTCCAGCGACCCGAAGAAGAACGCCTTCCAGGACGTGCTGCCCGCCTGGACGGCCGCGGAGTAGAAGGAGTTGGCGTACCCGGAGGCGCTCAGGCCGTACAGGTACAGCACGCAGGTGGCGGCCAGCAGGCCGAGGAGGGCGGGGCGCGCCCAGCGGGGGTCCTCGGGCTTCCCGCGCCACAGACCGCGCGGGAACGGCTGCCGGGGCTCACCGGCCCCCGGGGCCCGCGCCGGACCGGCCGCGTGGGGTTCCCCGGCGGTCGTACCGCCCCGCTGTGCCGTCGGCGGGCCGTCGTAGGCGGTCATCGGGTGTCCCCCGGAGTGCTGTCGTGAGGGCGCGCCGGCCGCGTTCGCGGGGCGGCGTCCTCGCGGTGGCCGTCCGCGGCGTCGCCGGCGCGGACCTGGGCCGGGTACGGCTGCCGGTGCGCGCCGTGGTCCGGGAAGACCCAGGCGCGCAGGAGCAGGAACCGCAGCACGGTCGCCGCGAGGTTGGCGGCGACCAGCACCGCCAGCTCGGTGGAGTGCGCCGGGCTGTCGGCGGCCGCGTCGAGCGCGGCGAGCGAGCCGCTGGTCAGGGCGAGACCGATGCCGAGCACGACCAGGCCCTGCGCCTGGTGCCGGACGGCGCCGCGCCGGCCGCGCACGCCGAACGTGAACCGGCGGTTGGCGGCGGTGTTGGCCATCGCGGAGACCAGCAGCGCGAGCGCGTTGGCGGTCTGGGCCCCGCAGAACCGCCGGCCCAGGCTGTACAGCAGCAGGTAGAAGAGGGTGGACGCGGCGCCCACGACGCAGAAGCCGACGAGCCGGCGGGCCAGGCCCCCGGGCACCCCGGTCAGTTCCCGGTCGCGCGGATCGTCGCCGAACGGCCGGGTCAGCCGGTCCAGCGGCAGCGAACCGGTGGCCAGGGCCCGGCCGATCCGCCACACGCCCCTGAGGTCCTCCAGGGCGGTCCGCACGATGCGCACGGTGGAGTCCGGGTCGTCGACCCAGTCCACGGGCACCTCGTGGATCCGCAGGCCCGCACGCTCGGCGAGCACCAGCAGCTCGGTGTCGAAGAACCAGCCGGTGTCCTCCACCAGCGGCAGCAGCACCCGCGCCACATCGCGCCGGATCGCCTTGAAGCCGCACTGCGCGTCCGAGAAGCGGGCCCGCAGCGAACCGCGCAGGATCAGGTTGTAGGCCCGGCTGATCACCTCCCGCCTCGGGCCGCGCACCACCCGTGAGGTCCGCGACAGCCGGGAGCCGATCGCCAGGTCGGAATGACCGGAGATCAGCGGCGCCACCAGCGGCAGCAGGGCGTTGAGGTCGGTGGACAGGTCCGCGTCCATGTAGGCGAGGACCGGGGCGTCCGACGCCGACCACACGGCCCGCAGCGCCCGCCCCCGCCCCTTCTCCGGGAGGTGGTGTGCGCCCACCTCGGGTATCTCCCGTGCCAGCCGCGCCGCCACCAGCCAGGTGGCGTCCGTGGACGCGTTGTCCGCGATCGTGATGCGGAAGGCGTACGGGAAGGTGCGCGTCAGGTGCGCGTGCAGCCGGCGGACGCACGGCTGGAGGTCCTTCTCCTCGTTGTGGACGGGTATCACCACGTCCAGGACAGGCGTACCGGCGTCTGCGGCCGGGAGGTGCTCCCGCGCCGGCAGGGTGCCGGGGAAAGAGTCGGTTCGCATGACCCGACCGTCGTCAACCGCCCTGTCGTGCCCGTGTGGTGGCGCTGTGGCGCACCTGTGAGTGCTGTGCGCCGCGGGGGCCGGGCCGCCGCGGCCGCCCCGGGAGCGCGGGCAGGCGCACCGTGAACACGGTCCGCCCGGGCTCGCTGTCGACGGTCACGGCGCCGCCGTGCGCCGCCGCCACGGCCTGCACGATGGCGAGGCCCAGCCCCGTCGAGCCGGTGGCGCGGGAGCGCCCCGAGTCGCCGCGCGCGAACCGTTCGAAGACGTGCGGGAGCAGCTCGGGAGGGATGCCCTGGCCGTCGTCCTCGACGTCCACGCACAGCCAGGGTCCGCGCCGCCGGACGCGGGCGGTGACGGTGGTGCCCGGCGGGGTGTGGGTGCGGGCGTTGCCGAGCAGGTTGACCAGGACCTGCTGGAGCCGGGCCGGGTCGGCGCGGACGAGCGCGGGTTCCTCGGGCAGCTCCAGGCGCCACACGTGGTCCTGCCCGGCCGCGCGCGCGTCGCTGACCGTGTCCACGACGAGGGGGACGAGGTCGGTCCGCTCGAACTGCAGCGGCCGTCCGGCGTCGAGCCGGGCGAGCAGCAGCAGGTCCTCCACGAGCAGCGTCATCCGGCCCGCCTCGGACTCGATCCGGCCGAGCGCGTGCCGGGTGTCCGGCCCGACCTGTTCCCTGCCGCGCCGGGTCAGTTCGGCGTACCCGCGGATCGAGGCGAGCGGCGTCCGCAGCTCGTGGCCGGCGTCGGCGACGAACTGCCTGACCCGCGTCTCGCTCTCCTGCCGGGCGTGCAGCGCGCCGTGGATGTGGTCGAGCATCCGGTTCAGCGCGGCGCCGACCCGGCCGACCTCGGTGTGCGGGTCGCACTCGGACTCGGGGACCCGCTCGCTGAGGATCACCTCGCCGGTGTGCAGGGGGAGTTCGGACACCCGGGTGGCGGTGTCGGCGACCTTGCGCAGGGGGCGGGTGGCGACGCCGACGAGGACCGAGCCCGCGATGCCGGCGGCGACCAGGCCGGCGACGGTGACGCTGACCTCCACGAGGATCAGGGTGTCGACGGTGGAGGTGACCGACTCGGTGGGCAGGGCGACGTAGTAGTCGCCCTCGGCTCCGGTGACGTACCGCACGAGGTACTCGCCCAGGCCCGGGATGCCGACGGTGTGCGTGCCCGTGGCGGGTGTCCCGGCGAGGGCGGCCCGCTGCCGGGCGGTCAGGGCGACGGCCTCGTTGCGCTGGAAGGGGCCGTTCTCGGCGGTGGCCTGCTCGGCGATCACCGCACGGGTGACCGTGCCGTCGGCGCCGATCTCGGCGGCGACGGTCCCCGGCTGCGTCGGCCCCCTCACGAAGCCCGTCAGCCGGTCCGCCGCCGCCGGGTCCCTGGCGGCGCCGGGCCGCACGGGCCCCGACAGGCGCTTGCCGGCCTCCGCGACCTGCCCGTCCAGCTGCTCGTACAGATGCGAGCGCAGCGCGAGCGCGGTCACCGTGCCGATCACCGCGCACACCACGGCGATCAGCGTCAGCGAGGCGACGACGAGCCGGGTCCGCAGGGTGCGCGGCTGCCCGGCCCGCCGCTTCGGCGGTCGCGGCCGCCGGCCGCTCACGACACGGCGGGCTTGATCAGGTAACCGGCCCCGCGCCGGGTGTGGATCATCGGCTCCCGCCCGGCGTCGATCTTCCGGCGCAGGTAGGAGATGTACAGCTCGACGACGTTGGCCTGCCCCCCGAAGTCGTACGACCACACGCGGTCCAGGATCTGCGCCTTGCTGAGCACGCGCCGGGGATTGCGCATGAGGAAGCGCAGCAGCTCGAACTCGGTCGCGGTGAGGTGGATGCTCTCCCCGGCCCGCGACACCTCGTGGCTGTCCTCGTCGAGGGTGAGGTCGCCGACGACCAGCACCGAGTCCGAGCGCCGGTCGGCGGCCCCGGACCGGCGGATCAGCCCGCGCAGCCGGGCGACGACCTCTTCGAGGCTGAACGGCTTGGTGACGTAGTCGTCGCCGCCGGCGGTGAGCCCGGCGATGCGGTCCTCCACCGCGTCCTTGGCGGTGAGGAACAGCACCGGCACGTCCGGCAGTTCGCGGCGCAGCCGCCCGAGCACGGTGAGCCCGTCCATGTCCGGCAGCATCATGTCGAGCACGACGGCGTCGGGCCGGAACTCACGGGCCGTGCGGACGGCCCCCTGCCCGTCCCCGGCACTCCTGATCTGCCAGCCCTCGTAGCGGAGGGCCATGCTCAGCAGTTCGGTGATGGACAGCTCGTCGTCCACCACAAGCACCCGGACGGGGCTCCCGTCCGGCCTCAGCAGTGCGGTGCGTCCCTGGGGCGAGGTCGTGGTCATGGTGGCCACCATGACGGGAGCCTCTGAGAAGACGCTTGCACGATTCTGTGATTTCCCTGAGAAACACCGGGGCGCCCGCCGGCCAACTCCCGTGCTCCTCCTGCGAGTCCGCACGCCGGCGCCGGTCCACGGGCTCGCGCGCCGGCGCCTTCGATGGTTCCCGCGCCGGGACGCCCGCGCCCCCGCCCCCTCAGAACAGCCCGTCCGGTTCCCTCCTGAACTCCCGGACGGGGAACGTGCACCGGACCGCCGCGGACCTGGCCGGCACCAGGTCCCACCCCGCCATCAGCCGGGTGTCGAGGACGACGGCCCCGCGACCGCCGGCCCGCAGATGCAGGTCGGGCCCGGCGGCCGCGACCAGCTCCCCGCGCACCTCCCCGCCCGGCACGATCTCCACCACCTCGCCCCACGCCTCCGGGGCCCCCTCGAACCCGAAGAGCCCTACGTGGTCGACGACTTCGCACGGCTCCGGCCGCAGCGACTCCGGCCACCCCGCGAGCGCGGCGGCCCGCGCGTGCAGCTCCCGCACCTCGGCGGCGCGCTCCGCCCGCGACGCGGGCAGCGCCGACCGCACCGCCCGTTTCCGGTCGTACGGGATCCGGTCGGGCACCCGCAGCGCGGCCCGCAGCAGCTCCTCGGTGCGCCGCGCGGCCATCAGCGGACCGGTGCCGAGCCAGCTGAAGCAGACGGCGCCCTGTTCGAGCAGCCGGGCCGGGCCGCGCTCGACGGCCGTGATGCCGACCTTGACCATGCCGGGTCCGAACCAGGCCAGGTAGACCCGGTAGGGGCGGGGGTCGTCCGCGAGGGTGTCGGCGGCCACCGAGTGCGCCCGGTCCAGACGGGCGCACTCCTCGCACCGGGCCCCCGTACCGCGCCCGGGCACGGCGGCGCCGCGCGGGCAGGCATGCCCCCGCGCCCCCACGCACCTGCGGACGCCCCCTTCCGGCACCGCGAAGGCGACCGGCTTCCCCGGGGCCGGCTCGCTGCGCCGCCCGCCGTCCCACATGAGCACCGGGCCGTCCGGCGCCCACCGCAGCCCCGCGCATCTCCACACCTGTGCCATCGGGTGCGAGGGTAAGGGCCGGCACCGACAACGGCCCGGGCACGGTGACGGCCGGCGCCGGCGACGACGTCACCGGACGGGCCCGCCGTGCGCCGGATCCGGGAGGCCGGCCGCACCCCGCGGCGCTCGGACCACCCGCGACCGCCCCGCCCGGCGGGCGGGCGGGGTCACTCGACGGGAGACAGCCGCACCGGTTCCGCGTCCGCGCCCACGAGCGGCGCCGCGGTCACCGGCGCGGTCGCGTGCCGTCGCCGCCCCCGTCCCGCCAGCCGGCACCCGACGCAGCCGGGATGACCCTCCCTGGCCTGGGTGTCCCGGACCCGCATCCCCCACTGCTCCCGCGGCCGCACCCCCGGCGGTTTGCCCCAGCCGGACAGGTGCAGGACCCAGGTCACCACGGCGCTCGACGCCACGACGGCCAGCCCGCCGAGGATCAGCGGCAGCGAGGCCGTGCACACTCCCCAGCCGGCCACGCTGCCGCCCACGGCGACGATGCCCACGCCGGTCCATCCGGCGATCGTGTGACCCTCGTCGTACAGACTCATGGAAACGCCTCCACAGGCGAGATTGCCTCACGGTCTAAGAGATTTACAACCCTAATATCTCACGAGCTAAGGGATTGCGAAAGATGGACGGCACGCCGCGCCCGCCCGCCACTCCGGCCCAGGCCCTGTCGGCGATGGACCACCTCATCGCCGCCCACCTGATCGGACAGCAGGAGGCGGCCCGGCGACTGGGCCTCAACGTCACCGACCTGACCTGTTTCGGCTTCGTCCTGGAGGCCGGCGACGACCTGCTGACGGCGGGCGACCTCGCGGCCCGGGCCCACGTCACCACCGGTGCGGTGACCGGCATCCTCAACCGCCTCGAACGCGCCGGCTACGTCACCCGCCGCCCCGACCCCACCGACCGCCGCCGCGTCCGCGTGGCCGCCGTACCGGCCGCCGTCTCCCGCGTCGAGGCGGTGTACGCGAGCCACTACCAGCGCCTGGCGGCCCTGTTCTCCGACTACTCCCCGGAGGAACTGGCGGTCATCACCGACTGGTTCACCCGCGCCACGGCCCTGGCCCACGAGTCCCTGGAGGACCTGAACCGGGACCCCGAGGCCTGAGCAGCTGTCACCTGGAAGCGTCACCACCGCTTCCCCTGTCGATCGGCGCGCTGCGGGGCACCTTCCGGGCGATGGCGATGGGACGGCGCCCCCGGAGGAACGCCCGGCGAGCGTCCGCGGCGTCGCGAGCTCCGGCACGCCCGGAGCCTCCGGCGCACGGCAGCCGGCGATCACGCCCCGCTGCCGCGATTCGCTGCCGCCCCCCGGAAACGCGAGAGGCCCCGGATCTCTCCGGGGCCTCTCGTCTGTGTGCACTCGGCAGGATTCGAACCTGCAACCTTCTGATCCGTAGCTCTATGCGCAAAGGTCGGGGAGGGTCATACCGGTCGCACTACGGCCCTCCACAGACACTGTCGGACGGAGCCGGTTGCTGTGGTTGCTGTACTTGGCTGCTGTACCGCCGCAAGCTTGGTTCCTATCAGGACCCTGCGATCGCGTGCGCAGCCTGCTCACCAAGTGCCATGACCATTCCACCCAAGGCGTTGCCCGCAGCCGGTGCAATCGCAGCCATGAGACGATCAGACAGCTGACGGAGGCGGCCACGCTCCGGTGCATCGCCACTCGCCTCCGCCTCCAACTCGTTTGAGATGCGCTCGACTTCGACCTGCTGCTCTTCCGGCAGGCCATAGGAGGGAATTCCCTGGCGTGCGACAGTCGCGAAGTGGGTGAGCTGAGCGAGGACGGCGGGATCGATTCCCGAGTTGTTGTTTTGCGTAAAGGCGGACTGAGTTCCAACCACGACGTTCTGCGACCCATCGACTCGCACGTTGAACGTCGGCCCGTTGGACGCCGGAGGATTCAAGAAATCAGACACTGGCTTCTCACTCTCTGCACAATCAACCCCTTTAACGGTGAGCGATGGGGCGAGCAGATGGTTAGATTGATCGACTTTCAGCCCTTGAATCAGGCCGACTGAGTGCAGATAGGAAACGGCGAGTCCCGTTTCACGATCACTGAAAGGTTGCCCGAAGAACAAGGCTCGATCCGAGGCCCCGAACTCCTCAGTTGTCGCTGGCGCTTCCGCACCGATATAGGAATCATACAGCCACAGCACCAATGCTTTACGCAGAGCCGCCGTACGAGCGGGGCCGTTACGCCTTTTCGCGCGCAGTTCGGATACTTGGCTAATTCCAAAATAGCTGATGCTGTAGTCGCCCGCTATTGAGTGCAAATTAATGAGGCCAGCCTTATGGAGTCTACGCACGGCAGGCCCAAAGTCGCGCTGCTCGAAATGTGGCCAAAGATGCACGCCTTGATCCAGGTCACCACCAGACTGGTCGTAGATGTACTCCAGGATGCTCAACTCATCTGCCCCGATAGACACCTGGCGAGCGTACCGCCACCGGGGGCGAACCCTCCAGAAGAAGTTTCCGAGCACGGCTACCAGCCAGTAACGTTTGGCCAAAGCTTGACATCGTTAGCGACCGCGTCTAGGCCAGTAGGCCCAATGTTGCCTGCCCGAGCGTCCGGAGCCTTCATGCCTGACAGACCGAGTGATGCTGCTGTGAGTGTGCGCGAGTACCTCTACGTCGACACCTTGCGGGTCAGGACTCTCCTTGCTCAACTCTCTTCGGGCCTGCCAGAAACGAGACGCTCAGACCACACGCGACAGTGGACTGCTTCCCTCACGGACTTGGATAGCCCACAACATGACGAGGGAACAAGGAACCAGGAGGTTCGCTCCCTCGCGGATTTGCACGTGGCGATGCTCGAAGACGACGCCGAGTATGCCCAGATGCTCCTAGATGTCAGTGAAGTATCCAAGAAGCCTAAGAACTGGAATCGAGGCCGTATTCATCGAGCACTGAATCCGGGATCACTAATTCGAGTCAAAGGACCGACAAGTATCATTTACCCTGCTT
Source organism: Streptomyces sp. NPDC006193 (assembly GCF_040613915.1). Classification (NCBI taxonomy): domain Bacteria; kingdom Bacillati; phylum Actinomycetota; class Actinomycetes; order Kitasatosporales; family Streptomycetaceae; genus Streptomyces; species Streptomyces sp. NPDC006193. Next base: position 313,342 of record NZ_JBEXTB010000002.1, on the reverse strand, counting down.
CATTCGCAGCATCCGTGAACGCGTTTTCCTCGGTGACTGACGACTCCGCCTTTTCGCACGATGTGGAAAAGATCGTTAATGCGATGTATGGGGAGCATCTCACGCTTCGCGTGTACCCTTGCGGTCAGAATGAATGGGACTATCAATTTTCAGGCGTCATTTCTGATCCTGGGAATTATTTGGCAGGGGAGAAGACGGTCCTATTCTCGCGCTTGGGGGCAGACCCTCAGGAGTGGACCACCCTCGCAACGATCAGTCGAATCCCTGAGCGCGACACCATCTCGCCGACCATTCGCTACGAACGTATAATGGCGACGCTTCAAGAGGCAGTGGCAGACGGCGAAGTGAACCGCCAAGTCCTTGAAAGGATGATCCAAGAGACAAGCAGGGCGATGGAGGGCTTCGGCTTCAGTGAAGCACCCACCTGGCCAGCAATTTCCGTCATCCCGCTCGCTGTCTATCGCTCAGTACAGCCATCGAAAATCACCCCTGAGCTAGAACAGGGCGACTGATACAAAGGCAGTCGTACGCTCCGGGCTTCAATGAGTGATTCGCGCCGTTGGGCGCCGACCGAGGAAAGGCCGGCGCCCATATGGGCGACACTATATGTCCGTGCACATTCCCGTCAGGTCAATCACGCCGGTTGGACGTACTGGATCAATCGGCCTTCGACCTGCATCGCTGGTCCGTGCAGGTCCAGCGACATCCGTCATTATTCGCCTCTGTGGGTGTCAGCCACTGGTTTCAGACATCAGCGTTGTCCTTGACGAGTTCCCGCGACAGCAGTCGAGGCTGACTCTGCAGGTGCGCTCGGACAAGCAACAGCACGATGATCACTGTGACCAGCTGCGTCGCCGAATCGAGGGCTGCGGCAAGGGGCTGGGCTCCGATCACGCAGCTGACTACTGCTCCGAGCCATACCCACTGGGCGTTGTCAGTGGCTCGTGGAACAGTGGTACTAGCGCCGAAGCTTCCGTGCTGAAGCTGGGCGTCGCGGGTCAGACGGGGCGTGTTCATGTTCCTCCTGGCTCTCTCGGGGCGCACCTGCCTCTCGCCAAAGTGCTCGGGTGCGCCCCGCGTCTCGTTTGGGCCTGACCTTTCTACGGCACGCCACTGACAAATGAGAGGGCCAACTCCACTTAGTGACTCGGGAGTTGTTTCCATCGGCCGTTTCACGTGAAACCCGCTCAACGTCAACTGCGCTGTCTGGTAGGACAGTCCCGCCGCTTGGCTTGCTGATAGTGGCACGCCCCTCGCCACCAGCCAATCTGGTTATCCACAGGCCCTGGGCACAACCCCGCCGGTTCTGTGGAGACTTGACCTACAGCTGTGTGCAACCTGCGGGACGAGCCTGTGGATAACCGCCCGCATCACATGAGAGAGGCCCACTGACCAGCAAGTTTCCTCGCCCCCAGCTGTGTAGAAGAAAAACTTCCCCAGCTGGATCAAGATCGCCTCTAACGGTGCACAGGAGTACACGCTATGAGCCACAGAGTAAGAGGCTGTGCGCATTTGCATCCCTTACCTTGATGCCGCTTGGCCTTCCCTGCCCAAGCCACCACCCACCCCCAGCTCCCATCCCGTACGCCGTCGACCCACACACCGTGGAGCGGGCGTGGTTCCTGGCGTCCAGGTGGAGCGCGCCACTGTACGAACGACCTGGACGCCAGGGGCCGCGTCTGCTCGGCTCTGCCTGGGTCGACGGTGTACGGGATGGGAGCGTCCCATGCACGCCACTACGGACCCGCAGCCGGGAACGGCGCCCCCTCCATCCCGGTGCCGGCCGATCCCCCGCCGGAGGCATCGTTCTGACCGTGGCCGCTCCTAGTGGCACCCGCCTTGTGGTCTCTTCGGCTCGCTGCTATGCGCGCGGCACGGACACCGGCCGGGCTGGAGCGGGACGGAGGCAGGAGCGCAGGCCCGGCCGGGGGCCGGGCCGCGCGCGGGGAGCGGAGCGAGCCGCCTTGAACCAGTAGAGAAAGTTGTAACTCAGTAGGTCCCGTGGGGCTTGAAGACGTACGCACACGCCGGTAGTTCGGCACCCTGGCGGTGAGCCAGGGGCAGGAAGAGCACCGGTCGGATGGTCCACGTGATCCGGGTTCTGGCGTGGGTGACAGACACAGTGCACGGCTCGGCACGCAGCAGGGCTCGGCGGGTCTCGATGCGGCCTTCGTACAGCCACTGCCACGCCGCGTCCGATGCGTCCGCGTCCAGTGCCGGTGAGATCGTGCGGAGTACGACCGCTACCCAGCGGTCCGCCTGCGGCGCGGTGTAGGCGTCGAACGATGCCAGCAGTGCCGGCGGCCACTCCTCGGTCAGGTCCTCGGTCCAGCACTCGCACCAGTAGCCCCGCTGTGGTGGCTTCATCAGCATGGGCGACCTCCCCACCGGGCATCCGCGTACAGCTCCGCAGTTACCGTGTGGCCCTGGTCGCTGTCGTGCACGACGACCCGGTGGGCGATGGCGCTGACCATGCCCAGTCCTCGGCCGCGCTCGGCGTCCTGGTCCTGGTGCTCGACCTTCGGGGCCGTGCCCGTACCGCCGTCGTCCGTGACCGAGACCGCGACCACCTGAGCGGAGACCGCGACGGCCAGGTGGAAGCTGCCGGACTCCCAGCCGCTTGCCGTGTGGCGGATCGCGTTCGTGCTCAGCTCGCTCACGATCAGTTCGGCGTCGTCGGCTAAGGGGGAGCCGCGCAGGATGTCACGGGTCCATCGGCGGGCCCGGCTCACTTCTTCTGGGAATCCTGGGCAACTCAGCCCCCAGACCCGGGCTGTACTCGTATACTCGTGCATACAAGTTCCTTCGTGCTGGTAGGCCGCCATGTGCAGCGGGTTCGGGCTAGACGAGTTTCACGCCGTCGTGGGCGCGAATGGCCGGCGGGGACGCCGCGTCGAGTGCGTCCAAGACGCGGATCGCGTATGCCTCGTCGGCAAGCTCGGTGACCTCTTCGCGGGTGGCCCAGCGCAGTGCGCGGGTCTCGTCACCGGTGGTGGGCACACCGTCGGCGGCTTCACAGCGGAAGACCAGCGAGACGATCAGGCCCGTCATGTTCTTGTAGACGCCGGTCAGGGTCGCGGGAAGCGCGATCTTGATGCCGGTCTCTTCGAGGACTTCGCGTTGAAGAGCTTCCGGGATGGTCTCCTCGCGTTCGAGGACGCCGCCCGGCGGCTCCCAGTGACCGTTGTCCCGGCGCTGGATCAGGAGGGCCCGGCCTTGGTCGTCCACGACGACCCCGGCGACGCTCACGGAGTGCGGGCGTTCAGTGCTCACGTTCCTCGGCCCTCTCGGCTGGCTAGGCTCTCCACCGTAGCAACACCACTCGCCCACTCGTCTAGATACCTAAAGGAGTACTCACGTGAGCCCTCTCCCTTCGGGCCTCCTCGGTGATCTCGACCCCACGAGCGATCGTGCGGTCTTCCGGCAGATCGCCGACCAGCTGCGCGAGGCCATCGACCGTGGGCGATTCCGCGAGGGCGAGAAGCTGCCCTCCGAAGCGGAACTTGTCGAGCACTACGGAGTCTCCCGGATGACCGTCCGGAACTCCTTCTCCGTCCTCACGGGCGAGGGCCTGGTGCACGCCGAGCACGGCAAGGGCGTCTTCGTCCGGCCGCGCCCCCCGGTGCGCCGACTCGCCTCCGACCGGTTCGCCCGGCGGCACCGTGAGCAGGGCAAGTCCGCCTTCATCGTGGAGGCCGACGCCGCCGGCAGTCACCCCACGGTCGACAGCCTGGAGGTCAAGGAAGAGAAGGCGAGCCAGGACATCTCCACCCGGCTCGGCTCGGTGCGGCGGGTACTCGCCCGTCGGCGCCGGTATCTCCTCGACGGGCGGCCGGTCGAGTTCGCCACCTCCTACCTCCCGCTCGACATCGCCCGCGGGACCCCGATCGCCGAGCCCAACCCCGGCCCCGGCGGCATCTATGCCCGTCTCGAAGAGCTGGGTCACCACCTCGACCACTTCGAGGAGGAGATCCGCGCCCGGATGCCCTCGCCTGCCGAGGTCAAGACGCTGCACCTGGCGGCCGGCGTGCCCGTCATCCATCTGATCCGGACTGCCTTCGACTCTGAAGGGCGGGCCGTCGAGGTCTGCGACACGGTCATGGCAGCGGACGCATACGTTCTGTCGTACCAGCTTCCGGCGACCTGATCGGCATGGTTCGCGGTGGTGCGCGGGGACGCTTCTCCGAACTCGTACACCCCAACACGCGTACTCGTATAGACGAGTGGGCAAGTTGTGTGGCAAGGTGATCCATGCGATCCCGGAAATCGGGTTCACAGGCCGTCTCTTGTATAGACGAGTAGATAGGGGTAGTTCCTTGCGTACCATCCGCGTAGAGACCTCCGCCGCCACGATCCTCCTCACCGAGGCTCCTGAGCCGAAGGTCCGCGACCGGCAGACCGGCGAGATCGCCAAGGACGCCAACAGCGGTGAGGCGCTGATGACCATCGGCGTCGTCTACATCGAGGACGGCGAGTCCTCGCTCATCAAGGTCACCGTCCCGGAAGGCGGCATCTCCGAGGGGCTGGCCCTCGGTGCTCCGGTCTCGCTGCCGGGCCTCGTCGCCCGGCCGTGGGAGTCGGTCTTCAACGGCCAGCAGCGCCACGGCATCGCCTTCCGCGCCGCGGCTGTCACTCCGGCCGCCTTCCCGGCCGCTTCTGGGGCCGCAGCCTGATGTCCGACCTGACGACGCTTCTCGAAGTGGGTGGTCCTGTCGCCGCGCTCGGCGGCGGGGCCGCCTACGCCCGGGCCAAGCACCCGGCGGCGTACTGGTCCACGGTCGGTCTCCCGGCGTCCACGATTCGGCTGCTCAGCTCGTATGGCTCGGTCATGGAGGCGTGCGGGCTGACCGTGACGCCCTCCCGGCTGCGGGCCCTTGCCGTGAAGGCCATGACGCAGCGCGAGGTGCGGCCCGTACCGCCGCGCCGGGGCCTCATCCGAGCTACCACGACCGGACTGCGGCTGCGCCTCCGCCTGGCACCCGGCCAGGAACCCGCTGACTTCGTCGCCTCCGCCGAGCGACTGCGGCACGCATGGGGTGTCCACGCCGTGTACGTCACCACCGTCAAGCCGGGAGTCATCGAACTGCGACTCGTCGGCTACGACGTCTTACGACGGGTGCGCATGCCGCGCAAGATCGCGGCCGGCTTCCTCAAGGTGCCGGTCGCGGTGCGAGAGGACGCCACGCCCTTCATACGCGACTACCACACCATTCCCCACCAACTCACCCTCGGCGCCACCCTGTCCGGCAAGTCCATGTACCTGCGGCACCTGATCACCGGGCTCGCTCCTCAGCCGGTCGCTCTGGTCGGCATCGACTGCAAGCGCGGTGTGGAACTGGCGCCCTTCGCATCCCGGCTGTCAGCCCTCGCCACCGACCCGGAGCAGGCGGCCGAGCTGCTGCCCGTCCTGGTCCAGGAAATGGAGGACCGATACGACCTGATCAAAGCCCGGCAGGGCATCGCCCCAAGCACTCCGGACGAGGAGATCACCTCCGACATCTGGGGCCTGCCCGACCGCGAACGCCCCGTGCCCATCGTCCTGTTCGTGGATGAGGTCGCTGAACTCTTCCTCGTCGCGACTAAGAAGGACGAGGAACGCCGCGACGAGATGGTCACCCAGCTCATCCGGCTCGCCCAGCTCGGCCGCGCCGCCGGCATCTATCTGGAGGTGTGCGGGCAGCGCTTCGGCGCTGAACTCGGCAAGGGCGCCACCATGCTCCGCGCCCAGCTCACCGGCCGTGTCTGCCACCGCGTCAACGACGAGGCCTCCGCAAAGATGGCCCTCGGCGACATCGCACCGGAAGCCGTCCAGGCAGCCTGTTCCATTGCTCCCGAACGGCCCGGCCTGGCCGTAGCGGGCGACACCTCTGGCGGCTGGTCCCGCATCCGCACGCCGTACCTCTCCCTCGGGGACGCTGCCGAGACCTGCCGCGAGTCGGCCCACCTGGTGCCCGACCTGCCCGCGCTGAAGCCCTACCAGCCCGACGCACCCGTGCGCCCGGTCGAGACCGCGGCCCCGGTCTTCCTGCCCCGCCCGGTCACCGACTGATCTCCTCTGCTCGACTCCGGAAGGAGCCGCATCATGCGCGTCCGCTTGGCCCGCGTCGACGCCGTACTCGTCCAAGCCCTCATCGCCGCCGCACTGTCCTTCGCCCACCTGCACGACGTCGCCGTGGCGGCCGGACAAGACGGCTGGAAGGCCTGGGCCTACCCCGTCTCCGTCGACCTGCTGCTCGTCGCCGCCTGGCGCCGACTGCGCTCCGGTCACGGCAAAGCGGCGGCCTGGTGCTGGTTCGTCATCGCCCTCGCCGCCTCCCTTGGCGCCAACGTCGCCACCGCCGGCCTCCTCGACCTCGGCAACGTCCCGGCCTGGCTACGCATCCTCGTCGCGGGCTGGCCCGCCGTCGCCTTCCTCGGCGGCACCCTCCTCGCTCACGGCACGCCCAAGACGGACCCCAAACCGGAGGTCATCGAGGACCAGGAGGACCGCCTCGAAACCGCGCCCGACCTGCCCGCCCAACCCGCCATCGAGGCACCGCCGCAGCCCCCGCCCGTACCCGTCCCCTCCGCCCTGGTTGCCCACGCCCGCAAGGTCGCCGCCGAGCACCACGCCCGTACCGGCACCCCCATCGACACCCCGACCCTCCGCACCCGCCTCGGCGTCCCGGCACCGATGGCCGAAGCCATCGCCGCCCACCTCTGAGAGGAGACCGAATGTCCGCCAACCGCAGCTTCCGCAACGTCACCCGCATCGGCCCCGTCCAGGTCGGCACCGCCTACGACAACCGAGGCCGCGAGAAGCACACCGCCGCCTGCACCGCACCGCGTTGCGGCTTCTCCGCCGACTACGACAGCCGCGCCGCCGCCGAACTGGCCGCCCGCACCCATCGCTGCCCCGTCCGCTGAAAGGACCCGGACCACCGTGACCGTCAACCTGCCGCTGGTCGTCGTCCTCGGCTTCTTCGCCTGGGGAGCGATCAAGTTCCTCGGTGTCCGGACCTGGATCGTCGTCCTGATCGCCCTGTTCGGCTTCTGGCTCTCGCACACCTTCCTCGCGCCCGCCATCGAGTCCGGCACGCGATCCGGCGTGGGCGTCTTAAACGGCTCACATGACTAGACGAGTAGGTAAGGAGGAGCCCGCCGTGTTCCTGCCCAAGTACCCGGACAACCCGACCCCGCCGCCGGTTCACACGCACGCCCCGACCGACCCGGCTCCCGCCCGACGCGCCCTGCCGTCGATCTCCATCGACCAGAAGACGGTCGCGGCCGTGGTCGTCGCGGGCGTGGTCCTCACCGCGCTCCTGGCCGCCGTCGCCATCACGGCCATCTCCGTGGCCATCGCCGCCGTGGTCCTGCGCTCCCTGCTCCGCGACCACCACCGCCGCTGACCTGCGGCCAGACCTCCGGGGCGGCGAGACACCGCCATGTACTCACCGCCCTGGAGGCCCACTCCTCCCTAAGGGCCCGTCAGAAGGAGCACCGTCATCTTCGCCCGCGTCACCTCGCCCCCACTCCCGGAACTCAGCAACCTCGCCGCAGGCGGCACCTTGCCCGGTATCCTCCGCCAGCTTTCGGGCCTAGGCGGCTGCACCCACCCGATCCGCCTCGAAGGCCACCGCACCGAGTACGACGTCGACACCACGACCGGCGAGATCGGCCGCGTTCTCCAGCACCTCGACTCGACCGCCCTCCCGGCCGGCCAACTCCTCGTCCGCTGCAACAACCGTCGCACCACCCGCTGCCCGGCCTGCGCCGAGGTCTACCGCCGCGACACCTTCCACCTGATCACCGCCGGACTGCGCGGCGGCAAGGGCATTCCGGAGCACGTCGCCGCCCACCCTCGCGTCTTCGCCACCTTCACCGCCCCCGGCTTCGGCCCGGTCCACAACCGCCGCACAGACGGTCGTCCCTGCCGCTGCGGCACCCACCACGGCCCGGACGACGACGCCCTTGGCACACCGCTCGCCCCGGACACGTACGACTACGAAGCAGCCGTCCTCTGGAACGCGCACGCCGGACAGCTCTGGCGGCGCTTCTCCATCTACCTCCGCCGAGAGGCCGCCAAGCGCGCGGGCCTGTCACAGCGCCACTTCCGCCAACACGCCCGCGTCTCCTTCGCCAAGGTCGCCGAGTACCAGAAGCGCGGAGCCGTCCACTTCCACGCCGTGATCCGCCTCGACGGGCCCGGCGGCGGCGACACTCCGCCCCCGGCCTGGGCGACCGCCGAACTTCTCACGGACGCCATCGAGGCCGCCGCCACCAAGGTCCGCGTCGACGGCCCGGTCATCGACGGCCGTGCGCACACCTTCGCCTTCGGCCGACAGCTCGACGTCCGCACCATCCGCTCGGCCGACTTCGACGGCGGTCAGGAGCTGACCGAGCGAGCCGTCGCCGCTTACATCGCCAAGTACGCCACCAAGGGCGCCGAGACCGCCACGGGAGTTCTCGACCGCCCGCTCAAGTTCGCCGCCGAACTCGCCCAGCTCGACATCAGCGAGCACGCCCGCCGCCTCATCCGAACGGCCTGGACCCTCGGCGCCCGCAAGGACCTGGAACACCTCCGCCTGCGCGCCTGGGCCCACATGCTCGGATTCCGCGGCCACTTCTCCACCAAGTCCCGCCGCTACTCCACCACCCTCGGCGCCCTCCGCGACGCCCGCGCCGAATGGCGCCGAGCACAAGCGGCAACAGCCAACAGCCCGGAGACCGAAACGACGTACGTCCTCGCCCACTGGGTCTTCGCCGGCACCGGCCTGTCCGACGCCGAAGCCTGGCTGGCCGCATCTCTCGAACCCGCACCCGGAACCGAAGGGGAGCCCACCGCATGACCACGGTGCCCATCACTCGCAAGTGGCACACCACGGCCGAAGTCGCCGAGATGCTCGGCTTCGGCCTCTCCAAGACCAAGGCGCTCATCCTGAGCGGGGAGATCCGGTCCGTGAAGATTGGCCGCAACCGCCGCATCCTGCCGACCTGGGTCGACGAGTACGTGAACCGCTGCGCCTCCGAGGCCGGGGAGTGGGCGGCATGAGCGGAAAGCGGGCCAACGGCGAGGGGTCCATCTACCCGTACAAGAACGGCTTCGCGGCCTACGCCTGGGTCACGACGCCGGACGGCGACCGCAAGCGCAAGTACGTGTACGGCAAGACCCGCGAGGAGACCCACGAGAAGTGGATCAGGCTCCACAGTGAAGCCAGCAAGGGCCCGGTGCAGACCCGGCACCGCACGGTTCAGGCGTTCCTGTCCTATTGGCTCGACTCGATCGTGAAGCCCAACCTCGCTCCGCTTTCGTACGTCTCGTACGAGGGCTCGGTGCGGCTCTACATCAACCCGCACCTCGGCGGGAAGCGGCTCGACAAGCTGACCGTCCGGGACGTGCGGGAGTGGCTGACCAAGCTGGCCGGCATCTGCCAGTGCTGCGCCCAGGGCAAGGACGCCAAGCGGGCCGAGCCGCGTCGGCGGTGCTGTGCGGTCGGAGAGTGCTGCGAGGCCTATCCGTCCCGGCGCGTCGTCCAGGCCGCCCGCGACGCCCTGCGGGCCGCTCTCGCGCACGCCGTGACCGAGGAGGAGATCAGCAAGAACGTGGCATCCCTGGTCAAGGTGCCCAAGCCTCGGCGGCGCCGGATCAAGCCTTGGTCCGTGGCCGAGGCGGGACGCTTCCTGGCCGATTCGGTCGCCCGTGAAGATCCGCTCTTCGCGGCCTGGGTCCTGGTCCTCTGCCTCGGCCTGCGGCGTGGCGAGGCCCTGGGACTGACCTGGCAGTCGATCGACTTCGAGGCCGGTGAGCTGTACGTGGATCACCAGATCCAGAGGGCGGGCCGACAGATCCTCCACCGGGAGACCAAGACGGAGGAGTCCGACGACTTCCTTCCGCTCCCCGAGTTCTGCCTCCGGGCGCTCCGGATGCGGCGTGCCCAGCAGACCGGGGACCGGAAAGCGGCCGGGGAGCTGTGGCAGGACACCCGCGGCCTGATCTTCACGACGAAGTACGGGACGCCGATCGAGCCGGGCAACCTCACCCGCATGTTCGCGCTGCGGGCCCGGCGCGCCGGGCTCCGGGTGATCCCGCTCCGGAACACCCGGCACACCTGCAGCTCGCTCCTCGTGGCGCTCAAGGTGCACCCGAAGGTCGCACAGCGAATCCTGCGGCACTCGCAGATCGCCATGACGATGGAGGTCTACGCCGAAGCCAGCGAGGAAGAGGTGCGGGCCGCGCTCGGCAAGCTGTCCGATGCCATGGGCGGCGCCGGCTGACGCGGTTGCTGTACTTCGCTGCTGTACACCCCTGAAACGCAAGAGGCCCCGGAGTGATCCGGGGCCTCTTGTCTGTGTGCACTCGGCAGGATTCGAACCTGCAACCTTCTGATCCGTAGTCAGATGCTCTATCCGTTAAGCTACGAGTGCTTGTTCTTTTGTGGCCTCCGCTCCCGGCCCTTTCGGCCCGCTCGCGGCGACAGGAAGAACATTACATGACTGCCGCCGTCATGTGAAATCCGATGAGCACACCCCTTGTGACCTGCGAAAACACCAGTGACGGGGGCGCCGGGAGCGGCAGGCCCCGGAAAGCCGAAGCCCCGGTCCTGGGGACCGGGGCTTCGGGATCGGTGCGGAGGCGGAGGGATTTGAACCCTCGATGGGCTGTAAGGCCCAAACCGCATTAGCAGTGCGGCGCCATAGACCGGACTAGGCGACGCCTCCAGCACAACCGCTCACGCGAGCGCGAGATCGGTGCGTGCAGATGATGACACAGTCGAGCGCCGTGTCACCAATCGCCCCCCACGGTACTAGGCGGGCGGGGCGCAGGGCAAAGGGCTTCTCCCGGCGGGGCGGGCAGGGCATCGGGGCCGGCGCGGGACGGGCGGCAGAAGGAGACGGCGGGACCCGGGCGGGCGCGGGACGGCGCGTACGACCAGGGGGCGGCAGGAGGAGGGGGGCGGCGGGACGGACGGGGGACGGACGGGTCGGCGGGTCGGCGGGTCGGTGGGTCGGCGGGTCGGTGGGTCGGTGGGTGCGCAACGTCTTCACGGTTCCGGCGTTGGACAGGTCATGGTCTTCCTCCTCCCGGGCGCCGGCCGCCGGCTCCTGTCGGCGTCCCTCGGCGCCGTCGCCGCCCTCGTCCCGCTGACCGCCGGGTCCGCCGCCGCGGCCGGCGCCGTGCCGCCGCCCGTCCGCCCCGAGGACCGGGGTGATCACGTCACCGTGGTCGTCCGGAACGCCGGAGCCGGACGGGACGGCACGTACGAGGTGCGCTGTCATCCGGACGCCGGCCGTCACCCGGACGTGGCCGGGGCCTGCCGGACGCTCGACGCGAACACGCGGTGGGGGCGTGATCCCTTCGCGCCGGTGGCCCCCGGCGCCTTCTGCTCCTTCCTCTACGGCGGTCCGGCCACCGCCCAGGTCACCGGCACCTGGGCCGGGCGCCCGGTCGACGCCCGGTACGACCGCGGCGACGGGTGCCAGGTCGAACGGTGGGACCGCATGGTGCCGCTGCTCCCGGAGACCGGCGGCTCTCTGTAGGCGGCCGGGGCGCGGGCCGTTGACGGAAGCTCCGCTTCCGTAAAGGTCCCGCGAAAGTACGGGGGAGCCGGGGCGTGCGGTCACGCGTTCGTCGTCACTTCCTCGTGGGACCTCCCTCTCATCCGGCGTCGCGAGCGCGACCCGTGCCCTTAGACTCCCTCGCGTGACACGTCGCGGGCCGGTTGGCAAGATGGCCCGAGCGGTCGGCAAGGTGCGGTAACAGGGAGGAAGGCGTCTCGTGAGCGGCAGGCCATCCCGAGGCGCTGCTCGCCTCGCAGCCATACTCGACGCGCTGCCGGACGCGTTGGTCCTGGTCAACGCCAACGGAACGGTCGTCAACGCCAACACCATCGCGCTGGAGGCCTTCGAGGCGCCGGGAACCGCGCTCGTCGGGCGCGGGCTGCTCGACCTGCTGCCGCAGTTCGACTCGCGGCTGATCCCCGGCTCCATGCGGCGGCCCGACCACATGGACCCCCGCGGGCGCACGAAGCCGACCCGGATGGTCGCGCGGCGCACCGACGGGACGGAGTTCCCGGTCGAGGTCACGAGCGCGAACCTGGAGAACGGGCAGCAGGCGTACGACAGTTCCGGCTACACCGGCGACGAGCTGCTCATGCTCGTCGTACGGGACCTGTCCGGGACCGTCGACACCGAGGCCGAGCTGGCCCGCTCGCAGCGGCAGACCGAGATGATCCTGCGGGCCGCGTCCGAGGGCGTCGTGGGCACCGACACCGACGGGCGGATCGTGCTCGTCAACCCGGCCGCCGCCCAGATCCTGGGGTACCGGGCCGGTGAGCTGGGCGGCAAGGAGCTGCACACGCTGGTGCTGCACTCCCGTGCCGACGGCTCGCCCTTCCCTTACGAGGAGTCGCCGCTCGCCGACACCCTGCGCTCCGGGCGCAAGCACCGGGTGCGCGGGCAGGTGCTGTGGTCCAAGGGCGACAAGAAGGTGCCGGTCGACCTGACCACCGCGCCGGTGCGGGACGGGGACCAGCTCGTCGGCGCGGTGATGACCTTCGCCGACCGGCGGCCGTACGACGCCCTGGCCGAGGAGAAGGCCGCGCTGGAGAAGGCGCACGCCGAGGAGCTGGAACGGCTCTCCGAGGAACACGCCTCCGACCTGACCGCGCTGCGCCAGCAGCACGTCACCGAACTGGAGGAGCTGCGCGAGAAGCACGCCGAGGAGCTGGCGGCCGGCGAGGAGCGGTACGCGGCGCTCGCCGAGCGGGAGAAGGACCGCTACGAGGCCCTCGCCGGGCGGCACGAGCAGCTGCTGACCCTGCTCGGGCAGTCGCTGCGCGGCCCCCTGGACGAGCTGCGGCGCGAGCTGTCCGCGCTGGCCGCGGACGACGCCGGGCAGCTGTGGCCCGAGGCCAACCAGGTGCTGCACCACCTGTCCGCCGGGTACTCCCGGATCACCACCCTGATCGACAACGTCCTCGGCTACCAGCGGCTGGACGCGGGCGGTGAGGACATCACCCGGACGAAGGTGATGCTGGACGCCGTGGTCGCCGCCGGTGTGGACGGCGCGGTGGAGCTGATCGGGCCGGGGCGGGTGCAGTTCGCCGTGCACGCGCCGCCCATCGAGGCCGAAGTCGACCCGCAGCGCCTGGCCGTCGCCCTGGCCCACCTCGTGGCGGACGTCGCCGGGGTGGACGCCACCGGCAACACGCCCGTGTCGGCGGGCGGTTACCTGGACAACACCGTCGTCGTGGCGGCCGCGCAGCGCGGTGAGGTCGCGCGGATCGAGGTGCGCGGGCCGTACGCCGGCGGCGACCCGGTGCACGAGCCGATCGTGCGCGGGATCGTGCGCGCCCACGGCGGTGTGCTGCAGACGCACGAGGTGCCGGGCATGAGCGGCAGCGCGTACGTGCTCGAGGTGCCGCTCGGCGGTGGCGCGGGCGCGGTCGCGGGGGCCGCCGCGCAGCTGCCGGAGGCCGACGAGGCCGCCCCGGACGACACCGGCACGGCCGACCAGGGCGCCGGGGGACGGCGGCGGGCCCGCCGGGCGTCCACGGACGCCTTCCTCGACGGTGACCTCCCGGGCGCCGGCGACACCGGTGAGGCGGGCGCCCGCACGCCGACCGGGCGGCGCCGGCGGCGGGCCGCCGCGCCCGCCGAGCCGCCCGCCCCGGTACCGGCCGAGGCCGTCGAACCCGCGTCCGGCGGAACCGGACGGCGCCGCGGCCGCCCCGCCGAACTCGGCGCCGGTGCGCGTGCCGGGGACGGCAGCGGCGTGGCCGAGGGGGCCGTGGTGACCGCGGCCGAGCATGCCGCCGGGGCGGCCGCCTCCGGTACGGGGCTCGGCGGCGCCGTGCCCCCGCAGGGCGTGCCCGTGCCCAGCGGCCGGCGCGCCCGCCGCGACCCCGGCGCCCCGCAGGCCGCCCTGCCCCCGGCTCTGCCCGCGCCCGGCGCGGCTTCGGCGCCGGACGCGCAGGAGGTCGCGGCGGACGGCGCCGGGGCGGTCGCGGGGCAGGACGCGCAGGCGGTTCCGGCCGACGACGGGCAGCCGACCGGACGGCGCCGCAGGGCGCTGGCCGCCGCGGCGGAGCGTGCCGCGGCGCAGGAGACGGGCGCCGCGCGGACGGTCTTCGCCCTGCCGCCGGCCGAGGCCGACCGGGCTGCTCAGCCCCCTGGCACGACGAATGGCGCGGCGCCGGGTACGGCGACCGCGACGGAGCCGGGCACCGGGGTGCCGGGCACTGCGGTACCGGTGGCTCCGGGGGCGTCCGCCCCCGCGGCTCCGGCCCCGGGTGCGCAGGCCGCCGGGCCGGTGCCTCCGGCAGCCGCCGCGAGCGCCGGGGCGGCGCCCGCGGCCGCCGGGGCGGACGCCGGAACCGCAGTGGCTCCGGCCGCCGGTGCTGCCGTGCCTCCGGGCGCGGGTGTCCCCGCGGCTCCCGCGGCGGACGCCGGGGTCGCGGTGCCTCCGGGTGCCGGGGCGCCCGTCGTTCCGGGTGCCGATCAGCCGTCCGCCGCGGGTGCGGGCGGCGCCGGACCCCAGGTCGCCGGTGCGCCGGCCGGCGCCGGGCCGCTGCCCGGGCCGCTGCCGCTGCCGGGTCAGGCGCAGGTACCCGGACAGGTGCAGGCGCCCGGACAGGTGCAGGCGCCCGCGCCGATGCCGGCGTCCGTCGAGGCCGTCCCGGGCGACGGCCGGCACGACGCCGTGCCGCTCGACCAGGCCGAGGACCACACCCCGCCGCAGCCGCATCCCACCACCGCCCCGACCGGCCGGCGCCGCCGGGCCGCCGCCCGGCCGGCCGACGCCGCGCAGGCCGTGGCGCCGGGTGCCGCGCCGGTCACCGCTCCCGGGCAGGCCGCGCCGGGACAGCCGGCTCCCCAGCAGCCGCTTCCCGCCCAGGCGGCGCCCGCCGAGGCACCGCAGGCCACGGCGGTACCGCAGATTCCCGGCCAGGCCCCGCAGGGCGCGGCCGTGCCGCAGATCCCCGGGCAGGGGGCCCCGGCGCAGAGCATGCCGCAGAGCGTGCCGGCGCAGGGTGCGGCCGGGCAGGGCATCCCCCATCAGGCAGGTCCCGTGGCCCCCGTCGCGGCCGGGCCCGGTGTGCCGGCGGGCCCCGGGGCCGTGGCGCCCGAGTCGCAGGCGGCGGTGGCCCAGCCCGTCGTCCCCGCGCAGGGCGGCCACTCCGCAGCCGCCGCACCGGCGCCGCAGCAGCCGGTCGTCCCCGCGCAGGGCACGGCGTCCGGCCGGCCCGCGCCCGCCGCTCAGGCGCCGCAGCCCCCGGTCGCCCACCCGGGGACCCCGGCCGCTCCCCCGGTCGCTCTCCCGCTGCCCCCCGAGACGGGGCCCGGCCGGGCGACGGCGGCGCAGCCGGGCCAGGCCGTGCCGGCGCCGCCCGCCGCCGGCGACGCACCCGTGCCGCCCGCCGCCGTGCCCCAGCAGTGGCCGGGCGCCGACGCCACCTCCGGTGCGGGCACGCCCGTCCCGGCGCCCGGCGCGCCGCTCCCCGGCGGGCAGCCGCAGCGGGCCGCGCAGCCGTTGCCCGCGGAGGCGGCGGGCGCGGCGCCGGCCGACCCGGACTCGACGCAGGGCCGGGCGATCAGCGTCCGCACCCTCGGGCAGGGCGTGCCGTTCGCCCGGCAGGCCGCGCAGGTGCAGCAGCCGACGGCCACCCCGCCGCCGCACGCGCCCGGCGGTTCGGGACGGCGGCGCAAGCTGGGCACGCCCCCCGACCCGGCCACGCGCCCCGAGCCGCAGCCCGGGCAGGCGGCCCGTCCGCACCCGCCGGCCGAACCGGCGCCCGCGCAGCCGTCGCCCGGCGGCCGGACGCCCGTGTCCCCGCCCTCGCTCGGCGGCCAGGCCCCCGTGCCGCAGCCCTCGCTCGGCGGGCAGTCCCGGCCCGCCCCGGGCACCGAGGGCGCGGGACGCTCGTACGCCATAGGCGCCCCGGAGCCCGACGCGGCCGAGGGACCCGAGCCGCTGGACGGTCCCGGTGGGGCCGTCGAGGTGGCGGACCCGCCGCGCCCGCAGCCGCTGGACGACGAGCTGCCGCCGGAGCCGCTGGACAACCCGCGCCGGCTGCTGGTGTGGCCCGCGCCGGACGTGACGACCCAGCAGGCGCTCAGCGACCGCGGCTACCGGCCGGTGATCGTGCACTCGCGCGAGGAGGTGGACGCGCAGATCGCGGCGTTCCCCGCCGCGCTGTTCGTGGACCCGCTGACCGGGCCGATCACCCGGACGGCGCTGCAGTCGCTGCGCCAGGCGGCGGGGGCGGCCGAGGTGCCGGTGCTGGTCACGGCCGGCCTCGGGCAGGCGACGCGCGAGGCGGCGTACGGCGCCGATCCGGCCGTGCTGCTGAAGGCGCTGGCCCCGCGGGACAGCGAGCAGCATCCGTCGCGGGTGCTGCTGATCGAGGAGCACGCGGAGATCGCGCTGGCGCTGACCGCGACGCTGGAGCGGCGCGGCATGCAGGTGGCGCGGGCCGCGAGCGACGGCGACGCGGTGACGCTGGCGGGCCAGTTCCGGCCGAACCTCGTGGTGATGGACCTGATGCAGGTGCACCGCAGGCGGTCCGGGATCGTCGACTGGCTGCGGGCGAACGGGCAGCTCAACCGCACCCCGCTGGTCGTCTACACCGCCGCCGTCGACCCGGCCGACCTGCCCCGGCTGGCCTCGGGCGAGACGGTGCTGTTCCTCGCCGAGCGGTCCACCAGCACGGAGGTCCAGAACCGGATCGTCGATCTGCTGGCACGGATCGGGACGAACTAGGGCCCGGCCGGGCGGCCGGACCGGCGGCGACCGCGCCCCGCCGTCCTAGCGGGCGACCAGCCTGCGGGCCGCCTCTTTGACGGAGGCCCGCAGGCGGTCGCGGTCGGCGTCCTCGACGCCGACCACGATCCGGCGCATCTGCGGGACCACGGCGGCCCAGTTGGCCAGGGCGATGAGGAGGAAGAGCAGGTCTCGGGCCGGGACGGCGTCCGTGATCACGCCCCGTTCCTGGCCGTCCCGCAGCGCGTCGATCTTGCGGCGGTAGTGGTCCCGGCGCTCGCTCTCGTCGGGCAGTTCGGTGTCGGCGCCGTACTCCAGGCCCTCCCAGAAGAGGAGGCGGAGGACCTCGGGGTGGGTGGCGTGGTAGTCGATCACGCGGTCGATCCAGCCCTCGATGTCATCGGGGTCCACGGGGACGGCCACGGCCAGGTCGAGCATCGTCTTCTGCAGGACCCGGGTGAACAGCTCCGCCTTGTTGCCGAAGTAGGCGTAGATCAACTGCTTGTTGGCCTTCGCCTGCTCGGCGATGCGGTCGATGCGGGCGCCCGCGATGCCGTGCCGGGCGAACTCGGCGACCGCCGCGTCGAAGATGCGGGCCTTCGTGGCCTCGGGGTCCCTGACTGCTCCCATGCGGACAGGGTAGGGCCCGGGGCATGGGTGACCAACTATGTGGTTGACGGGAATGCCACGCCGGGGCACGCTGTTGAAGCAGTCCAACCAACCAGTTAGTTAGACCGGGCGACGGTGCCCGGCGAGAGTCGGCTCCAAGGAGTACTCCCACTCATGCCGTCAGCCACCACCACCTCCACGCCGCCCGGGACCCGGGACACCGGCCGTGAGCAGGCCGCCACCGGCCGGTTCTTCCTCCCCCTCATCGCCCTCTGCACCGCCGTCACGGCCGCCAACATCTACCTCGCCGCCCCGCTGCTCCCCCTGATCGCCCACGACTTCGGCACCGTCGCGCCCGCCGTGACCTGGATCGCCTCGGTCGCCCAGTTCGGCTACGCGGCCGGGCTGCTGTTCTTCGCACCGCTCGGCGACCGCGTGAACCGGCGTCCGCTCGTCGCCGGCCTGTCCGTGGCCACCGCCGCCGCGCTGGTCGTCGCGGCCGCCGCCCCGGGCACCACGGCCCTCGCCGCCGCCGTGTTCGCCGCCGCCGCGGCGACCGTCGTACCGCAGCTGCTCGTCCCGCTGGTCGCCGAGCGGGCGCCCGCCGACCGGCGCGCCCGGCACGTCGCCGCCGTCATAGCCGGGCTGTTCACCGGCATCGTCGCGGCGCGCGTCCTCGGCGGTCTCGCCGGGCAGGCCTTCGGCTGGCGCTGGGTGTTCGGCGGGTCCGCGGCGCTGACCCTCGTCCTCGGGCTGGCCACCGCCCTGGCTCTGCCGGTGGAACGGCGCACCCGGCAGGGCGGGCTGCTGGCGGGCATCGCGGAGATTCCGGGGCTGCTGCGCGGTTCGCCCGAGCTGTGGCGGGCGTGCCTGCGGCAGGCGGGGATGTTCGGCGCCTGGAGCGCCCTGTGGACCTCCCTCGCCCTGCTGCTGACCGGCCCCTCCTACGGCCTGTCCACCGCGACCGCCGGGCTGTTCGGCCTGTTCGGGCTGACCGCCAGCGCGGTGGCGCCGCTGGCCGGGGGCCTGGTGGACCGGTTCGGCGCCGCGCGCGTCGTCGGCGCGGCGTATCTGCTGGCCGCGGTGTCGGTGCCGCTGTTCTGGCTCGGCGGGCACGTCCTGGCGGCGCTGTTCGCGGCCTCGATCGCGATCCACGCCGCGCTGGTGGCCTCCCACGTCGCCAATCAGACGCTGGCGCTGACCACCACGTCCGCCCCGGCCACCGCCAACACCGCCTACGTCGTCTCCGGTTTCGCCGGCGGCGCCCTCGCCTCGGCCGCCGCGGGCCCCGCCTTCGGGCACTGGGGCTGGGCCGGGGTGTGCGGGGTGGCGGGCCTGTGGCTGGTGCTGGGGTGGGGGGCGACGGCGGCTCCGGCCGGGCGTCGGTGAGCAGCACCGCCCGGCCCGGACGGCAGCGGGGCGCCCCGAGGGGGACGGCACGCACAGGCGCCCCCGAACCGACCGGCTGCGGGTTCCCTCCGGGCGGCCGAGGAAGTCCCCCGGCCGAGCGGCAGCGGGACGGCCTCCCCCAGCAGTGGGAGGTCTCCCGGACCGCCGGACGGCGGCGAACCGGACGTCGGCGAGGGAGCCCCGACCGGCGCCGGCGCGGGCACCGGTCCGGGCGCCGTCAGAGGTGGGTGACGTCCAGCCGGCCGTCCGCGTACTGCCTGCGCAGGACCTTCTTGTCGAACTTGCCCACGCTCGTCTTCGGCACCGACTCGATCAGCGTCCAGCGCTCCGGCAGCTGCCACCTGGCGATGTGCCCCTCCTCGGCGAGGAAGGCGCGCAGGGTCCGGAAGTCGGCGGTGGCGCCCTCCTTCAGGACGACCGTGGCCAGCGGACGCTCGCCCCACTTCTCGTCGGGCACGGCCACCACGGCCGCCTCGGCGACGTCCGGGTGGGACATCAGCGCGTTCTCCAGCTCGACGGAGGAGATCCACTCGCCGCCGGACTTGATGACGTCCTTGGCGCGGTCGGTGAGGGTGAGGAAGCCGTCGGGGGAGATGGTGCCGACGTCACCGGTCTTCAGCCAGCCGTCCTCGCTGAACTTGTCGGCGGGGCGCAGCGGTTCGGCGTCGGGGCCGTTGTAGTAGGCGCCCGCGATCCACGGGCCGCGTACCTCCAGCTCGCCGGCCGACTCGCCGTCCCAGGGCAGGCGTTCGCCGCCGGGGCCGGTGAGGCGGGCCTCGACGCCGGCCGGGAAGCGGCCCTGGGTGAGGCGGTAGGCGAGCTCCTCCTCGGTGCCGACGGCGTGGGCCGGCGGGCGGGCGACCGTGCCCAGCGGGGAGGTCTCGGTCATGCCCCAGGCGTGGCAGACCCGCATGCCGAGCCGGTCGAACGCCTCCATGAGGGAGGGCGGGCAGGCCGAGCCGCCGATCGTCACCTGGGTGAGGGAGGAGACCTCGCGGGGGCGGGCGGTGAGTTCGGCGAGCAGCCCCTGCCAGATGGTGGGCACGGCGGCCGCGTGGGTCGGCCGCTCGCGCTCGATCATCTCGGCGAGCGGGGCCGGCTGCAGGAAGCGGTCGGGCATCAGCAGGTTGACGCCGGTCATGAAGGTGGCGTGCGGCAGGCCCCAGGCGTTGACGTGGAACTGGGGGACCACGACCAGCGAGGTGTCCTGGTCGGTCAGGCCCATCGACTGGGTCATGTTGACCTGCATGGAGTGCAGGTAGATCGACCGGTGGCTGTAGACCACGCCCTTGGGGTCGCCGGTGGTGCCGGAGGTGTAGCACATGGAGGCGGCGCGGCGTTCGTCCAGCTCCGGCCAGTCGTAGGCGGTGGGCCGGCCGGCGATCAGCTCCTCGTACTCGTGCACCCGCGCGCGGGCGCCGGCCAGCGGGGTGCGGTCGCCGGGTCCGGAGACGACGATGTGCTCCACCGTCGGCAGCTTCGGCAGCAGGGGCGCGAGCAGCGGGACGAGCGAGCCGTTGACGATGACGACCTTGTCGGCCGCGTGCTGGACGATCCACGCCAGCTGGTCGGCGGGCAGCCGCAGATTGAGCGTGTGCAGCACCGCGCCCATCGACGGGATCGCGAAGTAGGCCTCGACGTGCTCGGCGTTGTTCCACATCAGCGTGGCCACCCGGTCGTCGCCGCGGACCCCGAGTCCGTCGCGCAGGGCGTGCGCCAGCTGGGCGGCGCGGGCCCCGATCTCGGCGAAGGTGCGGTGCTGCGGGCGGGAGTCCGCGGTCCAGGTGGTCACCCGCGACGAGCCGTGGATCGTCGACCCGTGGGTCAGGATCCTCGAGATCAGCAGCGGTACGTCCTGCATGGTGCTCAGCACGGCGTCCTCCCGGGCGACATTGCCTACGCGGTGGTAGAGGTTGCGCTGATTCTGCGCACATACCGCGCGGTATGTCACTAGGGGACGGGAAATTGGCCTAGCGTGCGAGCACCAGTTCGGGGTCCTCGCGGAGCTTGCCGAGCGCCCGTGAGACCGCCGACTTCACCGTGCCCACCGACACGCCGAGCACCTCGGCGGTCTGGGCCTCGCTGAGATCCTCGTAGTACCGCAGGACGACCATCGCCCGCTGCCGCGCCGGCAGTTTCAGGACCGCGCGCCACATGGCGTCGTGCAGCGCCTGCCGCTCGGCCGGGTCGTCGTCGCCGGGCACGGCTTCCGGCTCGGGCAGCTCCTCGCACGCGAACTCGTCCACCCGGCGCTTGCGCCACTGCGAGGTGCGGGTGTTCAGCAGCGCCCGGCGCACGTACCCGTCGAGCGCCCGCTGGTCCTCGATCCGCTCCCAGGCCACGTAGGTCTTGGCGAGCGCGGTCTGCAGCAGGTCCTCGGCGTCGCTCGGGTTCGCGGTCAGCGAGCGCGCGGTGCGCAGCAGGACCGGCTGGCGGGCTCGCACGTACGACGCGAACGACGGGTAGGCGGGGGTCTGCCGCGCTGGTGCGGCGGCGACCGAGGCGCTGGTGCAGACGGGTGCGGTCATGACCCCACGCTAGGAGCGGGCCCCGTGGCGGCGGATCGGCCGCAGGTGCCGAAGCGGAGTCCCCCTCAGGTTGTAGGGGTGGGGCCGGCTCCACCTCCTGAAGGTGGACCACGGGTCCGCCCCGCCTGCGGGTACGACCCTGAGAACGCCCCCGCCCGCACCGCGACCGGCCCGGCCGCCACCGGGGCGCGGACCCGGCCGCCGAGGCATGAGCGCGACGCCGCGGCCGCCGGCACCAGGTCGCCCCGCCGGGCGAAGCGCCGCTTCCGCGCTCTTCCCTTTCTCGAACATACGTACGAACATGAACGCATGGCCGTCATCGACCGGCGGGCCATGACGCCGGCCCTCGCACACGCCCTGTCCGCCGCCGACCGCGGCCTGGCCGTCATCCCCCTGTGCCGGACGAAGCTCCCGGCCCTGCGCTCCCCGCACCGCGGCGACGCGGACCCCGCGGCGCCGCGCTGTCACGGCGAGTGCGGCCGCTTCGGCCACGGCGTGCACGACGCGTCCGCCGACCCGGCCCGCGTCCGCGACCTGTTCGCCGCCGCCCCCTGGGCCACCGGCTACGGCATCGCGTGCGGGCTGCCGCCGTACCACCTGATCGGGGTCGATCTGGACACCACGTGCGACACGGACTCCTCGGCCGCCCTGCGCGAGCTGGCCCTGCGCCACCTGTTCACGATCCCGGAGACGGTGGTCGTGCGCACCCCGAGCGGGGGCCGCCACCTGTGGCTGACGGGCCCGCCGGACACCGTGGTCCCCAACTCGGCCGGCCGCCTCGCCCCCGGCATCGACATCCGGGGCGCCGGCGGCTACCTCGTCGGCCCCGGCTCCCGCACCTGCCACGGCGTCTACACCGCCGCACCCGGCACCGCCGGACTGGCCCCGGCCCCGTGCCCGCCGCCCCTGCTGCGCCTCCTCCTGCCCCCGCCGCGCTCCGGCCGCCCGGCCCCGTCCGCCCCCGGCGACCACGGCCGCGGCCTGGTCCGGTTCGTGCTCGGCGCACACCCGGGCCGGCGCAACACCCGCCTGTTCTGGGCGGCCTGCCGCGCCTACGAGAACGGCATCGGGCCCGCCCTGGCCGCCCCGCTCACCGAGGCGGCCCGCCACGCCGGCCTGTCGGAACGCGAGGCCCGCGCGACGATCGCCTCGGCGGCCCGGACGACCGGCCACCGCCCGTGAGGGGCCTCCGCGGCCACGGCGGCGGACGCGCACCGGTCAGCGGGCGGCCAGGCCGCCGAGCAGCCCCGCCGCGCCCCCCAGGACGACCAGTTGCACGACGCCCGCGATCCGCCACCGCAGAAGAACGAGGCCGCCGCCCGTGACGACGGCGCCGCCGAGCAGGATCCACATCCCCCGCAACGCCTCCCCGGGCGCGTCCGGCGGATTCCCCGCGTCATAGGCGTCGGCCCAGCTCGTCATCCCGTGGCGGAGAAAGAGGAGATAGCCGACGACCACCAGGTCGACGAGGAGGAACGCCACGCCGACCGCGATCTGCCGGCCGGCCGACGGCCCGCTCCGCCCGCTCCGCCCGCTGCCACCCGTCACGCCCACCACCGCCCCGCCCGCCGCCGGCACCTCGTCGCACGCACACCGCCAGCCTGCCGCGGGGCCGGCCACGGCACATGAGCACGGCTACTCAGACGCCTCGCCCCCTAGGGACCGCCCGGTGACGAGGGTCCACCGATCGGTGGACCCGGAGTTCAACCCGTCGCCTCTGTCCGCCGACCGCCCCGCCCGGCCAGCCTTCAGGTATGACTTCCTTCACTGTGCGAACGGCGCGTTGGAGCGCCCGGCACCCCTGGCGGGCCATCGTCGGCTGGCTCGTGTTCGTGGCGCTGTGCCTGGGGATCGGCAGCGCCGTCGGCACCCACAGCGCGACGACGGCCGACTACCGGGTCGGCGAGGCCGGCCGGGCGGAGGCGATGGCCGCCGAGGGGCATCTGGAGCGCAGACCCACCGAGCAGGTGCTGATCTCCTCCCGGTCGGGTCCGGTCGACCGGAAGGCGGCCGAAGCCGCCGCGCGGGACCTGACCGCCCGGATGCAGCGGCTGCCCGAGGTGGCGGGCGTGGCCGCCCCGCTGCTGTCCGAAGAGCGCGGGATCCTCATGGTCGAGGTGGCCCTGAAGGGCGAGGAACGGGACGCGAAGGAGAAGGTCGACGCGCTGACCGAGCAGACCGAGGCCGTGGGGAGGGCCTATCCGGAACTGTCGCTGGAGGAGACCGGCAGCCCCTCCATCAGCAAGGGAGTCGACCGGCAGCGCGGAGACGACCTGGCGCTCTCGGAGAAGATCACGTTGCCCGTCACCCTGATCACCCTGCTGCTCGTCTTCGGGTCCGTGACCATGGCGGGAGTCCCGCTGCTGCTCGCGCTGTCCTCGATCGCGGCGGCCGTCGGGCTGTCGATGGTCGCGTCGCACCTCTCTCCCGACGCCGGTGTCGGCACGAACGTCATCCTCATGATCGGCCTGGCGGTCGGCGTCGACTACACGCTCTTCTACCTCAAGCGGGAGCGGGAGGAGCGTGTCCGCTCGGGCGGCCGGCTGAGTTCCCGGGCGCTGGTGGAGCTGGCCGCGGCGACCTCGGGCCGGGCGGTCGTGGTGTCCGGACTCGCGGTCGTGGCCTCCACCGCGACGCTGTATCTCGCCTCCGACGTCATCTTCTCCTCGCTGGCCACCGGCACCATCGTGGTCGTCCTGGTCGCGGTGGCCAGTTCCCTGACGGTGCTGCCGGCCCTCCTGGTCAAGCTCGGCGAACGACAGGAGCGCAGGACGCTGCGCCGCGCCGCGCGCGGAAAGCCGGCGCGCCGGCTGCGGGACGACGACGGCGGCCGCGTGTGGGCCGCTCTGCTGCGCCCCGCGAGCAGGCGCCCCCTGGCCACCCTCGGCGTCTCCGTCCTCGCCCTGCTCGCGCTCGCCACCCCGCTGGCCGGGCTGAAGATCACGGAGATGAGCCGGGACACGCACTCCCGCGACATCCCCGCCATGCGCGTGTACGACCGGCTCAACGAGGCGTTCCCGGACCGGCGGGTCACGCACCAGGTCGTCGTACGGGCCGACGCCGCGCGCTCCGGCGAGGTCACCAGGGCCCTGCGCCGGCTGGCCCGACGCGCCGGCGACGACCCGCTGTTCACCGGCGCGTCGGGCATCCGGACGTCCGCCGACCGACGCATCAGCACACTCGAACTGAGGGTGCCGTTCCAGGGCGACTCCGACCAGGCGTACGCGTCCCTCGAGCATCTGCGCACGTCCCACCTGCCCGCGACCGTCGGCCGGGTCGCCGGAGCCGAGTTCGGGGTGAGCGGGGATGTCGCCCGGTACACCGACTATCCCGCTCACCAGAACAGCAGACTCCCCCTGGTCCTCGGGGCGTTGCTGCTGGTGACCTTCGCGATGACCGCGTACGCGTTCCGCTCGGTGGTGCTGGGACTGATCGGCGTCGCGCTGAACCTGCTCTCCGCGGCCGCGTCGCTCGGGCTGCTCGTCCTGGTCTTCCAGGGGTCGTGGGCCGAGGGACTGCTCGACTTCCGCTCCACGGGTTCCATCGGGTCGCGCGTGCCGCTGTTCCTCTCCGTGATCCTCTTCGGGCTCTCGATGGACTACCAGGTGTTCGTGGTGAGCCGCATCCGGGAGGCCGTGCTCGCGGGCGTGCCGACCCGGCAGGCGGTACTCGACGGAATCCGCCGGTCGGCGAGCGTGGTGACGAGCGCGGCGGTGGTGATGACGACGGTCTTCGTCAGCTTCGTCTTCCTGCACATCATCGAGATGAAGCAGATCGGCTTCGTCCTCGCCACGGCCGTGCTGCTCGACGCCTTCGTCGTCCGCATCATGATCCTCCCGTCGGCGATGCTGCTGCTCGGGGAGGTGAGCTGGTGGCCCGCGCGGCCCCCGGTGCGCACGGCGGCGGTCTCGGCCGAAAAGACCGACGGGCGGCCGGCGGCCGACGTACGTTGACGGGCATGACCACTCTGAGCGCTCCCCCGGCCGACGGCTTGTGGGCCGCGTCGCTGCGCCGGTGGAACACGGTGTGCTGGGTGCTGTTCGGCGCGATGGCCGTCGGGCTGGTGACGACGGCTCCGCCCGGCGGGAGCAAGTACACGTCCCTCGCGCTGCTCAGCTGCGTGGTGCTGTGCTACGCCGTCCTCGACCGCTTCCCGGCCAATCCCGTCGTACGCCCGCAGGCCTACCTGTCGGTGCTCGTCCTCGCGCTCGGCGGGCTGGCGTACCTGGGCAGCAGCTACGCGGCCCTGTTCATGGTGACGCTGCCGCACTACTGGATGTTCGGGCGCACCCCGCGGGCCTCGATGGTCTTCCTCGGGCTCGCCACCGGCGCCACGCTGGGCGGGAGCCTCGTCCGGCAGGGCTGGTCGGCGGAGTTCTTCGGCGAGACGCTGGTGTCCACGCTGATCGTCGTCGCGGTGGGCGTGCTGATCGGCCTGTGGGCGCACTCGGTCGTCGCCCAGAGCAGCGAACGGGCGCGTCTCATCGAGGAGTTGGAGCGGACACAGGCGCGGCTCTCCGAGGCCCACCAGCGCCAGGGCGCGGCGGACGAACGCGAACGCATCGCACGGGACATCCACGACACGCTCGCGCAGGGCTTCGCGTCGATCATCGTCCTCGCGGAGGCGGCACGGGCGGGCATGTCCGGCGATCCGGCGCGCAGTGCCCAGCAACTGCGGTCGATCGAGTCAACCGCCCGGGAGAATCTCGCCGAGGCCCGTGAGCTGGTCGCCTCGGCCGGGCAGCCGGGTCCGGGCCGGGTGGTGTCCGGTTCGGTGGCGCAGACGCTGCGCCGCACCCTGGACCGCTTCGCGGAGGACACCGAGCTCACCGTGGAGGCCGACCTGGCGGACCTCGACTGCGACCAGCGGACCCGGATCGCGCTGCTGCGCTGCACCCAGGAGTCCCTGGCCAACGTGCGCAAGCACGCGTGCGCGTCCACGGTCGGCGTGGTGCTGGTGCGGCGGCCGCACGGAGTGGAGCTGGAGATCACCGACGACGGAACGGGCTTCGTCGCGGGCCGGACGACGGGCTTCGGGCTCGACGGCATGCGAAAACGACTGGCGGAACTGGGCGGGAGGCTCACGGTGACGAGTTCGGTGGGCGACGGGACGCGCATCCTGGCGATGATCCCCATGGCGGACGAGGCAGAGGCATGAGCGGGGAGGGCGTGCGCATCGTCGTGGTGGACGATCACACCGTGATGCGCGCCGGGGTCGTCGCCCTGCTCGCCGGCGAGGACAGCATCGAGATCGTCGGCGAGGCGGGGGACGGACGCGCGGCGCTGGACCTGGTGGAGCGGTTCGCCCCCGACGTCGCCCTGGTCGATCTGCGGATGCCCGTGCTGGACGGGGTGGCGACGACGGCCGAGATCGTCGCCAGGTACCCGCGCACCCGGGTGCTGATCCTGACGACGTACGACACGGACGCCGACATCGAGCGCGGGGTGGAGGCCGGTGCCATCGGCTACCTGCTCAAGGACACCACTCGGCAGCAGCTCGTCGACGCGGTCCACGCGGCGGCACGCGGCGAGACGGTGCTCGCTCCCCGGGTCGCCGCGAAGCTCGTGGCGCGGATGCGCCGGCCGGCCCAGGAGCCGCTGACCGACCGCGAGACCGACGTCCTCGCCGCGGTGGCCGACGGCCTCACCAACGCCGAGATCGGCAGACGCCTCGTCATCGCCGAGGCCACGGTGAAGACGCATCTGCTGCGCCTGTTCGCCAAGCTCGACGTGAACGACCGTACGAGGGCGGTGGTGGTGGCGATGGAGAGAGGGCTTCTGCCGCGGCCTCACTCCTCCTCCCCGGCGCGGGCCACCGATTGAGGCCACCCCCGCCGAACACCCGCCCGACACCACAGCGGGGCCCGAGGGCCAGTCCGCGACCAGAACCCTGGCCGACTCCCGCCGGTCGGAGCTGCCGTCCGCGACGCGCGCCGAGCGCCGAGATCCCCGAGCCCGCTCCCGGGTTCGGGCCGACTGCGCGACGGAGCTGCGCAGCTTCACGCTCACGTCGCCCCACGGACACGGACTGGAGAACACCATGCCTCGCTGGGCAATCGTGACAGCTCATGGAGACGCGGAATCCTCTCGGTACTACATCGCCAGTGAACTCGAAGGAAGCGAGGGTGAAGCCTTGGCCGCGTTGCAGAACGCGGTCGACGCCTTCCAGAAGGCGCACAGCGCAAGGCCGAGCAAACGCCAGCAGCGACAAGTCTTCCGCGTCTCTGAGCGCAGCTACTTCGTCCGCGTCAGTCACCGGGGCTACTCGGACCAAGCTCACTTCACCCTCGCCGAACTCGTAGCGGACACCCACGACGACGACCTTCCCGACACCGTCGCCGACCTGACGGCGAAGCCGTGAATCCTGGCCGCAGGCTGGCCGCACGCGGAAGGGGTGCCGCTCCGGAGAGCCGCACCCCTTCTGACCTGCTGCGGTGGGTGTGGGATTTGAACCCACGGTGACTCGCGCCACGACGGTTTTCAAGACCGTTCCCTTAGGCCGCTCGGGCAACCCACCTCGCCGCCGCCCACCTGGGACGGAGCGGGCTACAGCCTACCGGGATCGAGCCTGGCGCGGTGGCCGTGGTCCACACGGGGTCCGCCGGCTCGCCTCCGCCCGGAGGTGCCATGCTGTGCGGGTGTGCGCCCTGGCCGATTCGCCTGGATCGGCGAGGGGGCGTGACGACAGAGCCTGATGACCGTTCTTCCGGCATGAAGGCAACCAAGCACCTCATCGCCGTCGTCCTCGCCGGCGCGGCCGTCCTGCCCGCCGCGGCCCTCGCCGAGGCGGCCGCACCAGCACCGCTTCCGGCCCCGGCCGTCCCGGCGCACCCCGTTCCGGCGTCGCGGGAAGCGGACGAGCGTCCGCCCCTCCCCGACGCCACGGACGAGGCGTTCGACGAGGAGTGCCTCGCGGCGCACAACTCCTTCCGCGCCCGGCACGGCGCCCCGCCGCTGGTCCTGGACGATGCGGCCGTCGCACAGGCCGTGCAGCGCGCCCGGGCCGCCTCGGCGCGGGACGGGCTCACCCGGCCGCCGGGGCCGGGGTCGACGGGCTACGGGGAGAACCGCTTCTGGACGGCGACGGAGGAGAACGCGCCCGCGTCGTGCGCGGCGGCGGTGCAGCAGTGGTACGAGGCCCGCTGGACGGGCGGCTACGACTGGGACCGGCCCGGCTACTCGCCCGACACCGGGTCCTTCACGCAGGTCGTGTGGAGGGACACCGACGTGCTCGGCTGCGGTCGGGCCGCGGGGCGGCCGGCCGACGGGGAGGCGTACCAGACGTACATCGTCTGCGCCTACGGCCCGGCGGGGAACGTCGTCGGCCGCTTCCGGCAGAACGTGGGGGAGCCGGTCGGAGGCTGAGGCGCCGGTCCGGCGCTGCTTCCGGACGTCCGATGCGAAGGGGCGCCCCTTCCCGAGGGGCGCCCCTTGGCATCGCCGGAGCGGGTCAGCTGTCGCCGGTCCGGGAGCCCAGCGTCAGTTCGACCTTGTGCTCACGGCTGCCGCGCGTGTAGGTGATGGTGACCTTGTCGCCCGGCTTGTGGGTCCAGATCTCGCCGATCAGGGTGGGGCCGCTGTCGATGACGTGGTCGTCGAGCTTGGTGATGACGTCACCGGGCTTGAGGCCGGCCCGGTCCGCCGGGCCGCCCGACTCGACCGCGGCGGCGCCGCCCGCGCCCTGTTCGGTGATCTTCGCGCCGTCGGTGGACTCCTCCAGGGAGACGGACGCGCCGATCCTGGCGTACACCGGCTTGCCCGTCTTGATCAGCTGCTGGGCGACGTACTTGGCCTGGTTGATCGGGATGGCGAAGCCCAGGCCGATCGAGCCGGACTGGCCGGTGCCGAAGCCGCCGCTCCCGGTGGACTGGATCGCGGAGTTGATGCCGATGACCGCGCCCGAGGCGTTCAGCAGCGGGCCGCCGGAGTTGCCCGGGTTGATGGACGCGTCGGTCTGCAGGGCGCTCATGTAGGACGCCTTGCTGGCGGAGCTGCCGTCGCTGGAGGCCACCGGGCGGTCCTTGGCGCTGATGATGCCGGTCGTCACCGTGTTGGACAGGCCGAAGGGGGCGCCGATGGCGATGGTCTCGTCGCCGACGGCCACCTTGTCGGAGTCGCCGAGGGGGAGCGGCTTCAGGTCCGACGGGGCGTTCTTGAGCTTGATGACGGCGACGTCGTACCCCTGCGCGTGGCCGACGACCTCGGCGTCGTACTTCCTGCCGCTCGGGAAGGTGGCGGTGAGCTTGCCGCCGTCCACGGCGTCCGCGACCACGTGGTTGTTGGTGACGATGTGGCCCTGGGTGTCGAAGACGAAGCCGGTGCCCGTGCCGCCCTCGCCGTCGGTGCCCTCGGCCTCGATGGTGACCGTGCTGGGCAGCGCATGGGCGGCCACGTTGGCGATCGTGCCGGGCGCGCGCTTGACCTGGGCCGCGCTGCTGTCCGCGGAGACGGTGGTGGAGCCGTGGTCGTCCTGGTTCCTGGCCAGGGTGTAGCCGAGGCCGCCGCCGAGGCCGCCCGCGACCAGCGCGGCCGCCAGGACCGCCGCCACGAGTCCGCCGCGCCCGCTGCGCGGCGTCGGTGCGGGCTGCTGGTACGGGGCTGCCCAGCCGGCGCCCGCGCCGCCGGCGCCGCCGTCGGCGTACGCCGGCGTGACCGGCGGCGGCGGCCAGGAGCCGTCGGGGGCGGGGCCGGGCCGGTGCGCCGGGCCGTGCCCGGGCGCCGCGGACGCCGCCGGGGCGTCCTGCGGCACGGGCGGGAGCGGAGCCGTCGGCGCGCTGCCGTGGGGTGCGGGGCCCTGCGGGGAGGCGTCGGGAGAGGCCACCGGCACGGGAGGTGCGGACGGGGCCGGGGGTACCGCGTTGCCCTCGTTCTCGGTGCTCACAGCTCTACTCCTCGATCCACGCCTGTGTCGTCGTCGGTCGCATCTGGTCTGCAGTCAGCTTTTCCCACGCGCCGTCAGAGCACCATAAGCCGTGGCTGTGGGTTCGGCGGTCCTCTTTATATAGCTCTCTATGGGATCATCCAGGCAAAAGTTATATAAATGATCGGAGGGGTGCCACCGCTCGTCCCACGGTCGCGCCCGCACCGTCACGAGTGCCCGGCGACGGTGGCACCATGACGCGGTGACCCACGCACCACAGCAGCCCCCGATCCAGGTCGTCGCCCACCGGGGCGCCTCCGAGGACGCCCCCGAGCACACCCTCGCCGCCTACCGCAAGGCCATCGAGGACGGCGCGGACGCCCTGGAGTGCGACGTCCGGCTGACCGCGGACGGCCACCTGGTCTGCGTCCACGACCGACGGGTGAACCGTACCTCCAACGGCCGCGGGGCGGTCTCCGCGCTGGAACTGGCCGATCTCGCCGCCCTCGACTTCGGCTCCTGGAAGACGCGCGAGGCCTGGCGCGGGCGGGACGAGGAGCCCGACTGGGAGCACCGGCCGGAGGACCGCGAGGAGACCTCCGTGCTCACCCTGGAGCGGCTGCTGGAGCTGGTCGCGGACGCCGGGCGGCGGGTGGAGCTGGCCATCGAGACCAAGCACCCCACGCGCTGGGCGGGCCAGGTCGAGGAGCGGCTGCTGGCGCTGCTGAAGAGGTTCGGGCTGGACGCGCCGGCCTCCGCCGACGCGTCGCCGGTCCGGATCATGAGCTTCTCCGCACGTTCGCTGCACCGGGTGCGGGCGGCGTCGCCGACGCTGCCGACGGTCTACCTGATGCAGTTCGTCTCGCCCCGGCTGCGCGACGGGCGGCTGCCCGCGGGCGTGCGGATCGCGGGTCCCTCGATCCGCGTCGTGCGCAGCCACCCCGCCTATGTGGAGCGGTGGAAGGCGGCCGGCCACCAGGTGCACGTGTGGACGGTGAACGAGCCGGAGGACGTCGGCCGCTGCGCCGAGCTGGGCGTCGACGCCGTCATCACCAACCGGCCGCGCGCGGTGCTGCGGCAACTGGGCCGCTGACGACGGCCGGTTCCCGTCCCGGTGGACGGCCGGTTCCCGCCCCGGTGCGAAGCCGGCCGGGGCGGCCGCCGCTCCGGGATCCGATCGGCTACCCGGAGTGCTCCGGCGCGTTCGCTGCGTGGGCGGCCGCCCGAATGCGTCGCCGGAAGGCGATTGGCCGGTTTCCGGTACAGGCCAATGGGGCATCCACACCGTGGCGTGGGGCGAAGGAGGTCTCGGGGGTGGCGTTGGTGGTGGCACAGGAGGTGCCCACGTCGTCGAGCATGGCCGTACCCCATGGTCCTGCGGGCGTGGGGCAGGCGCGGCACCGGATGCGGGCGCAGCTGCGCAGCGGCGGTGTGGCGGAATCGGTCATCGACGATGCCGTGCTGATTCTTTCGGAACTGCTGAGCAACGCCTGCAGACACGGGCGGCCGCTGGGCGACGCGCCGGCCGGGGACGGTGACGTCCGGGCGGCCTGGCGCGTCGACGCGCGCGGGCGGCTGATCGTCGAGGTCACGGACGGCGGCGGCCCGACCCGCCCGGCCTGCGCCACCCCGTCGGTGACCGCGCACGGCGGCCGCGGGCTGAACATCATCGCGGCGCTCGCCGACGACTGGGGCGTCCGGGACGACGTCCCGGGCGAGGTGACGGTCTGGGTGGTGGTCCACGAGGACGTCCACGATCCCGATGCCGGGGGCGGCCACGACGCCTTCGCTACGCGCGTCACCGAGCAGGCCCTGCCGGACCTGGCCCTCGACGGCCTGCCCCGCCCGCAGGCGGCGCTGTCCGGTCCGTCGGGTCCGGCCGGCCCGCGCGGCCTGTCGGGGCTGTCGGGGCTGTCGGGGCTGTCCGCGCTGGACTTCACGGGCGCGTTCGAGCACCTGGACTGAGCCCCCGGGCGAGCGGTGAACGTCGGGCCGCCGCCACGGGCCTCGGCGGTGGACGGGTCCGGCTGGTCCGCAGGGTCGCTCCGGCGGCGCGGGGCACGGGTGCGTTGTCCACAGGTTCCCGTCGGTCATGGCCCGAACGGCTAGGCTCCCGACGTACGAGAAGAGCCGTAACCGGGAGACCCCACCATGGCCAAGAAGCGACCCCAGACCAAGGTCAAGCCGCAGCTGATCGACGGGGAGATCCCGGTTGTCGGCGCCCGCGAGCCCTGCCCCTGCGGCAGCGGCCGGCGCTACAAGGCCTGCCACGGCCGGGCCGCCGCGCACGCCGTGACCGAGCTGGTGCAGCGCCCGTTCGAGGGACTTCCGGGCGAGTGCGACTGGGTGGCGCTGCGCGAGCTGGTCCCGGCCGCGACGGCCGAGCTGACCCTCCGGGGCGGCCTGCCCGAGGGCGTCCCGTCGGTCACGCTGGCCACCGTGCTGCCGATGGCCTGGCCCGCGCTGCGCCGCGACGACGGCTCGGTGCTGATCGGCCTGCAGAACGACACGGCGTCCGGCGACATCAGCCGCGACCTCGCCGACACGCTGCTGCGCGCGCTGGAGGCCGAGCCCGGCACCCCGGTGCAGGGCCGCCGCGCCCCCGCCGACGGACCGCGGCTGCAGGACGTGCTCGACCCGGAGGGCCCGTTCGAGCCGGTGGTGCACAGCGGCTTCGAGTTCTGGGTGCCGGACGTGGAGAACGCCACGCCGGAGGTGACCGCCTCCCTGGAGCGGGCCAACGCCGCCGCCATCCCGACCGTGAAGCTGACCGGCGTGGACGCCGCGTACTGGTGCGAGACCCCGGAGAAGAACCACCTGCGCTGGGTGATGCCGCATCCGGAGGAGCAGCTTCTGGACGCTCTCGCGCGCCTGCACGCGGCGGGCCGCTCCAGCCTCGGCGAGGGCACCCGGCTCGTGGGCTCCTTCCGAGCTCACGGCCTCACCGTGCCGGTCTGGGATCTGCCGAGCGGGGTCTCGGCCGAGGAGGTCGAGAAGCCGGCCGCCGAGTTCGCCGAGCGCCTCGCCGCCGCCCTCGCCGTCGGGGAGCCGCTCACCCCGGACGAGCGCCGGGCGCGCGGCGGGCTCACCAACCGGCAGGTCACGCTCAACTGACGTCCCGTGCGGGGGTGCCACGGCCGACCGTGCGACCGGCCGTGGCACCGGGCCGCACACCATGTGACTCCTGTCACAACTTCACACTCCGTCAGGGAAATCGCTGTCCGAATAGCCCAGCCGGAATTTGCGAACCGCGGATCTCTTGTTACCGTTCCAGTAGCCCGGTTGCTGGTGCATCCCCCGTCGCCAGCAACCGGGCCTTTCCATGTCCGCGCCCGCTGCACGGCGCCTCGGCGGTTGCCAACTTCCCTACAGGGACTAGGAGTTGCTGCCGGAGCGGAGCAGCAGCGCCTGGTCGCCCCCGCGTGCGGCGAACTCGTTGACGGCCGTGTAGTCGTCCGGCCCGCCCCGGCGGTGCTCGCGCGGCGTCTCGCAGGTGGCGGGCTCGTCGCCGGCGCCCGTGACGCAGCGGATCTGCACGGCCCGGCCGCCCGGCCCCATCAGGCTCAGCACGGAGTCCAGCGATTCGCCGGTGGTGTTGCGGTAGTAGGTGCGCGCCCAGGTGTCCTCGCCCTGCGTCAGCACACAGGTCTGCGCCTCGATGCCGTCGGGCGAGGTGAGTTCGGGACCGCAGCGGGCGGCGGTGGCGAGTCCCACGCCGAGCAGGAAGGGCTTGCGGCGCGGTCTCGCGCCCGAGTCGGCGTCCGCGCCCGAGTCGGCATCCGCGTCCGCGCCGGCGACGGCCGCGGCGTCCGCGCCGGCCCCGGCCCGGACACCGCCGCGGGGAGCGGACGGCGCGGCGGCCCGGCCGGCTTCGCCCACCTGCCCCGCGGACGCGGCGGCCAGCGGCAGCGCGGCCACGGCCGCCACGACGCCCACGAGGGCGAGCAGACGAAGCCTTCGGGAGTCCGGCCCGCCGCGAAGCGGCTGTGGGGCACCGTGTCCCCCGGAATGACGCAGCATGTGCGGAAGATAACGAGCCGGCGGCGCCCGGCCGCCCCGTCCGCGCCCGACACCCCTACAACTCGGGCGCGCTCACACCCGTACGAGTGAGGGCGTCGACCACGGCGTCCACCACGGCCTCCACGTCGGGCACCCAGGGAGCGGCCGAACCGGGCAGCGGCGCGCGCTCCCAGCGGACGGCGCCCTGCCCGGTCGCGGACGGCGGCAGGGCGAGGTAGCCGCCCTCGCCGTGGAAGCGCAGGGAGCCGGGGACGAAGTCCTTGGCGTAGAGCAGTTCGCCCAGCTGCTCCATCGAGTACGGCTTGACCAGCAGCGCCCAGCGGGTCGGCGCGGCGACCACCGGGCCGAGCCGCATGCCGCGCCGGTCGAGCAGGGCGAGGGCGCGGGAGGCGGCGAGCGCCGGCAGGCTGACCGCGCAGGGCGCCCGGCCCGCGTCATGCCCGGCCCCGCCCACGCGGGAGGCGCCCCCGGTGGCCAGGATGATCGGCGCGCTCGGCCGGTTGGTCCACCACCAGCGCACCATGCGCTCGTCGGTGGTGGCCGCGAGCAGGCCGGGGTCGAAGGGGTGCGCACCGGGCACCGTGCATTCCGGGTCGGGGCAGGCGCAGCGGGCCCGGCCCCGCGGGTCCGGGGCCACGCCCGGGAGTACCGGCCACTGCCATTCCGTCGCAAAGGTCAGGGCCGCGCTGAGCAGCTCGGGCCTCCCGCCGTTCCGCCTGGACAGGAGCCTGCGTCGCCTTCCGAGGATCTCGCGCATGAGCGCTCGTTCCTTTCCGTTGCACCGCTGGCAACACCGTGGTTGTCATCACACCATGTGCAGATCGCTTCACTGTGCGTACCTGTTGGCGCATCACACCCCTGGGCACTGCAGGGGGAACCCCAAAGGGTCGAGCGGGCCGCGTCCGCGTGCGTAGTGCGTCCGCCGAAGAGCACGGATGCGGCGCGGGGGTGGCGAAGTCTGGCGTTTTGCCGTCGCGCGTGTTCTCTCCGCCTCCGCCACGGGAGGATGGGGCTCGGTCGTCGGTGGCTATGACGCCCGGGTCCGTCGCCAGGTTCCGGGTGGCCCCCGACCACCCCTGGTCTTCTCCGAGTACGTACCCATCACGACCGCTGTGACGCTCCGTGGAGCAAGGCCAGTCGACCGCAGTGTACCGATCCCTGAGGCAGTTTTTAGCCAACTTGCCGGTAAGGCAAGGGGTTAGGAGAAAACCCTTCACCACCCCGTGGACACCAGGAATCCCCGCAGGACAATGCTGGACATCCCCTCACGAGTGCGTGTACATGTGGAGACACTGCTAGCGGCGCAGAATGACATGGGGGTTCGCGATGCTATCGAGCAATACGCACCGGTCTGAAGGCCGGACGCCATGAACGCCCCACACCCTCCGAAAGTGGCCGGAATCGATCCCACAGTTCCCTCACCCGCCCACACTGCCTCTCCCTCCTCCCCCGTCTCCGGCACCGGTCCCTCTTCGGACACCGCGCCCGTCCCCGCCCCCCACGCGCCCGCCCCCGGCACGCTCCTGCAGGACCGGCTGGCCGGCTGGGTCTCGGACCTCACCACCCTCCACGAACTGACCGAGCGGCTCATCCGCACCACCGCCCTGGACACCGCCCTGCAGGAGCTGCTGCGCGCCGGGTCCTTCCTCGTCGGCGCCCGCCGCGGCCTGGTCGCCCTGGAGCCCGGCGACGGCCTCGGCCCCCGCACCACCCGCGGCCTCGGACTCGGCCGCGCCGATCTCGGCCACATCGAGACGGTGCCGCGCGGCGCGCTGCCGTACGACACCGGCGGCGGCGCCGAGATCCTCCACCCCGACCTGTTCGCGGAGGACGGCCTCGACCCCCGCCACCGCGAGGTGGCCGCCCGGCTCGGCTACGCCGCCAGCTACGCCCTCCCCCTCGCCACCGACTCCGCCGGCCGCCTCGGCGCGGCCGTCTGGCTCTACGACGAACCGGCCGAGCCGGACGCGCGCCGCCGCCACCTCGCCGGCCTGTACGTCCGGCACGCCACCGAGCACCTCGCCCGGCTGCTGGAGGTGGAACGCACCCGGGCGTCGATGGCGACCATCACCGAGGAGCTGCTGCCCTCGCGGCTGCCCCGGGTGGCCGGGGTCCAGCTCGCCGCCCGGCACCGCACGGGCCCGCGCGGCGGCGGCGACTGGTACGACGCCCTGCCGCTGCCGGACGCCGCCCTCGGCCTCGCCGTCGGCTCCGTCACCGGCTCCGGGCCGAGCGCGGTGGCCGCCATGGGCCGGCTGCGCGCCTCCCTGCGGGCGTACGCCGTGATGGAGGGGGAGGACCCGGTCGCCGTCCTGTCCGACCTGGAGCTGCTGCTGCGGCTGACCGAGCCCGCCCGCTCGGCCACCGCCCTGTTCGCCTACTGCGAGCCGGCCCTGCGCCAGATCACCCTGGCCGGCGCCGGCCACAGCCCGCCGCTGCTGATCGGTGAGCGGCGCACCGAGTTCGCCGAGACCTCCGTCTCCGCGCCCCTCGGGATGCTCGCCTGCTGGGAGGCGCCCAGCGTGGAGATCCAGGCGGAGGCCGGGGAGACGGTGCTGTTCTACACGGACGGCCTGCTGCACCGCACCGGCGACCCGATGGACCGCGCCTTCGCCCGGCTGCACGCGGCGGCCGCGGGCGTGCCGCGGGCCGCGCGCCGGGACCCCGGCGCGGTCGCCGACCACGTGCTGCGCACGGTCCTGCCGGACGCCCCGGAAGGACGGGCGCCTGCTGCCGGCCGCCCCCATGCCGGTCCGGGGGACGCCGGCGGGGAGGACGTGGTCCTGCTGGCGGCCCGTTTCGACTGAGCCGCGCCCGCCGGACAGCCGGCACGACCGGGCATCGCAGGTCATCCGGCCCCGCCCGCCCCCGGTGCGACCGTACGATGATGGAGGTCCCCGCTCGGCCGGAAGCAGGTGCGTCGCGGGCCCCGGGGGAGTCACCAGGCGTATCGAGGAGGATCACGTGTCCGACGAGCTCAACCCGGCTGTGCCCGATCCCGCTGCCGCGGAGGGCCCGGAGGCCGAGGCCGAGGAGCCCATCAAGCAGCGGAAGAACGGCCTGTACCCGGGCGTCTCCGACGAGCTGGCCGAGAACATGAAGTCCGGCTGGGCCGACACGGAACTGCGCGACCTGGAGCCGATCGCCCAGGTCCGGCACACCGCGCGCCGCCGTGCCGCGCTGTCCGCCCGCTTCCCCGGCGAGCGCCTGGTCATCCCCGCGGGCAACCTGAAGACCCGCTCGAACGACACCGAGTACCCCTTCCGCGCCTCCGTCGAGTACGCCTACCTCACCGGCAACCAGACCGAGGACGGCGTCCTGGTCATGGAGCCCAGGGGCGACGGCCACGAGGAGACCCTCTACCTCCTGCCCCGCTCCGACCGCGAGAACGGCGAGTTCTGGCTCTCCGGCCAGGGCGAGCTGTGGGTCGGCCGCCGCCACTCCCTCGCCGAGTCCGAGGCGCTGTACGGCATTCCGGCCGCCGACGTGCGCGAGCTGGCCGGCAAGCTGCGCGAGGCCACCGGCCCGGTCCGCGTGGTGCGCGGCCACGACGCCGGCGTCGAGGCGGCCCTGGCCGACAAGGTCACCGCCGAGCGGGACGAGGAGCTGCGGGTGTTCCTCTCCGAGATGCGGCTGGTCAAGGACGAGTTCGAGATCGGCGAGCTGCAGAAGGCCGTCGACTCCACCGTGCGCGGCTTCGAGGACGTCGTGAAGGTCCTCGACAAGGCGCGGGCGACGAGCGAGCGGTACATCGAGGGCACGTTCCACCTCCGCGCGCGCGTGGAGGGCAACGACGTCGGCTACGGCACCATCGCCGCCGCCGGCCCGCACGCCTGCACCCTGCACTGGGTCCGCAACGACGGCCCGGTCCGCTCCGGCGACCTGCTGCTGCTCGACGCGGGCGTGGAGACGCACACCTACTACACCGCCGACGTCACCCGCACGCTGCCGGTCAGCGGCCGCTACAGCGAGCTGCAGAAGAAGATCTACGACGCCGTGTACGAGGCCCAGGAGGCCGGCATCGCGGCCGTGAAGCCGGGCGCCAAGTACCGCGACTTCCACGACGCCGCCCAGCGCGTGCTCGCCGAGAAGCTCGTCGAGTGGGGTCTGGTCGAGGGCCCGGTCGAGCGCGTCCTGGAGCTGGGCCTGCAGCGCCGCTGGACCCTGCACGGCACCGGCCACATGCTCGGCATGGACGTCCACGACTGCGCCGCCGCGCGGGTGGAGACCTACGTCGACGGCACGCTGGAGCCCGGCATGGTGCTCACCGTCGAGCCGGGCCTGTACTTCCAGGCCGACGACCTGACGGTTCCGGAGGAGTACCGGGGCATCGGCGTCCGCATCGAGGACGACATCCTCGTCACGGAGGACGGCAACCGGAACCTCTCCGCCGGCCTGCCGCGCCGGTCCGACGAGGTGGAGGAATGGATGGCGGCGCTGACGGGCTGACGTCCGACCGCATGGCCGGGTACCGCCGGGTACCCGGCCGTTTCGCGTGCGGGCACGTCGTGGCCGGTCACGTCCGTGCGGCGCGGCCGCGCGGCGGCACAGTCCCGCGCCCCCCCGGGAGCGGCCATCACGTTGGGGGGATCGTGGACGACTTCTGGTCCGGCCTGGGCGCCGGCCTGCACCTGCGGCCGGACGCGGCGGACGGCCGCCGCACCGCACTGGAACGGGCCCTGCGGGACGCCGTGCGGGAGGGCCGGCTCGCGCCCGGCGCACGCCTGCCGGCGACCCGGCGCCTCGCGGCCGGCCTGGGAATCTCGCGGGGCACGGCGAAAGCGGCGTACGACCAGCTGGTCGCCGAGGGGTATCTGACGGCGCGGCAGGGCTCGGGCACTTGGGTCGCCCCGCTGCCGCCGCCGGTCGGCGCCGAAGCGCCGCGGACCGGCGCACGCCCGGCACACCCCTGGTCCCGGCCGTCCCCAGGGCCTGGTCGTCGGCTACGGCACCCCGCGCGAGCGGATGTACCCGGAGGCGCTGGAGGCCCTGGCGAGGGTGCTGGACACACGCGGCCGAGCCGCCCGGCCGGGTCCGCGACGGATCCCGGACGTCAGGCGGTGAGCAGGGAGGGGTCCCTCTTCCATTTGAGCATCTTGTCGAAGCTCACCACCGTGCCGCCGCGGCCCGGCCGGGCCCCGATGTGGACGTGGTCGGCGAGTTCCCGGATCAGGCACAGGCCGCGGCCGTGCTCGGCGTCCGGACGGGCGGGCCGCGGCTCCTGGGTCCGGCAGACGCCGGCCCCGGAGTCGGCCACCTCGATCCGGCACTTCTCGCCGTCGAGGTACGCGGTCACCCGGTAGGCCTCCGAGGCGCCGGACGCGGGGTTGCCGCCGTGCTCGACGGCGTTCGCACAGGCCTCGGTCAGGGCGACGGACAGGTCGTAGGAGATCTCCGGGTCGACGCCCGCCGTCTCCATGGTGCCGATCAGGAGCCGCCGGGCGAGCGGCACGCTCGCGGCCTCGCGCCGCAGTTGGAGTGACCACCAGATGCTCATGCTCCAGCCTCCTGGCCGCGGCTCGACGTACCGTTACGTATTGCCGCCCGTAGGCGGCCGTAAGCACACCGTCAGCGTGACCCCGCCCATACGGTCGATGCGCCGGGGGCGGAACCGGTGTATGAGGGGCGGCCGAGGCGACCTGCCGTGGTCTCGGGGCGGCGGCAGTGCGATGATGAGGCCGTCATGACTGCCCCCCACCCGCGCACGGCGCGCCCCGGAGCCGGCCTCCGGATGCTGCGGGCCGCGGTGTTCGCCGCGGTCTGCGTCGCGCTGGCCGCGGCCGGGCACACCTTCGCCTCCTGCGCGCGGGTGCCGCTGTGGACGCTCGGCGCGGGTTTCCTCGGCTCCCTGCTGCTGGTCGCGCCGCTCGCCGGGCGGAGCCGCTCGCTGCCGGGCATCGCCGCGCTGCTCGCCCTCGGCCAGACCGTGCTGCACACGCTGTTCGAGCTGGGCCGGGACGGGGCCGGGGCGGTCTCCGGCGGGATGGCCATGCCGGCGACGGGGTCCGCGCACCATGCGGGCGGGGCGCTCAGCGACAGCGCGCTCGTCGAGCAGGCCGCGCGCCTGGTGTGCGGGTCCGCCCCGGCGTCCCTCACCCCGGGGCACGCCTTCCGTCTGCTGCTCGACGCGCGCCTCATCGACCGTTCGGGCCGGCCGACGACCGCCCTGGGGGCGCTGCAGCACGCGCACGACGCCGCCGGCTCCTCCGCGGGGCCGCTGCCCTCGCTGCCGATGCTGCTCGGCCACCTGCTCGCGGCCGTCGCCGCGGGCTGGTTGCTGCGCCGCGGCGACCTGGCCGTGCTGCGGCTGATCGACCTGTCGGCGCGCGGAGTCACGGAAGCGGCGCTCGTACGGTCCCTGCGCGCGGCGCTGGCGCTGGCGCACGCCCTGTGCGGCGGGCTGCTGCCCGCCCCGGAGCCCGGCCCGCGCCGGCGCGCCGACCGGGACGAGACTCCGGCCCCGCGCACCGCCGTGCTCCAGCACACGGTGATCCGGCGCGGCCCGCCCGCCGCCGCGTTCCTGCTCGCCGCCTGACGCGACCCCCGCTCCACACATCCCGGTGGGCCGCCGACGTGCGGCGCCCGCGCGTGCGCGTTCCTCGACCGGACCGGCCGGAGGCCGGCCCTGCACGCGCGCATCCCTCTTCACCACCGGATCTCACTCAAGAGTGGAGTGCCTCCTTCCATGAAGGCTTCTCGTATCGCCGCCGCCACCGCCGTCGCGGGCTCCGCCGTGCTCGCCCTGTCCGTGCCGGCCTTCGCGCACGTCACCGTGCAGCCGGAGGGCGCCGCGGCCAAGGGCGGCTACGCGGTCGTGGACTTCAAGGTCCCGAACGAGCGCGACAACGCCTCGACCACCAAGCTCGAGGTGAACTTCCCGGCCGACCACCCGATCGCCTCGGTGATGCCGGAGCCGATCCCGGGCTGGAAGATCGCCGTCACCAAGTCCAAGCTCGACAAGCCGCTGACCATGCACGGCGAGAAGATCGACGAAGCCGTCAGCAAGGTCACCTGGACCGCCGCCGGCAAGGGCGTCGAGCCCGGCTACTTCCAGAAGTTCCCGCTCTCGCTGGGCGCCCTGCCCGAGGACACCGACGAGCTGGTGTTCAAGGCGGTCCAGACGTACTCCAACAAGGAGGTCGTGCGCTGGATCGAGGTGCCGCAGGAGGGCCAGGACGAGCCGGAGAACCCGGCCCCGGTCCTGGAGCTGTCCGCCGCCTCCGACGACCACCACGGCACGGCGGCCGCCGAGGAGAAGGACGCCGACGACACGTCCGAGAAGGCGTCCGCCGCCGAGGACTCCGGCGACGGCAGCGACACCACCGCGCGCGTCCTCGGCGTGGCCGGCATCGTCGTCGGCGCCGCGGGCGTGGCCTACGGCGTCCTCGCCGGCCGCCGCCGCACCGCCTGAGCCCCTCAGCTCCGCCGCGCGCGCCGGGCGCCGTACGGCCGTCGTGGACGTCGTACGCCCGTCGTGACGACCGTCGCCGTACGGCCCCGGCGCGCGCCGGACACCACACCACTGGGACATCTCTCCATGCGCAAGAAGACATTGGCCGCGGCCGGGCTGCTCACCGCCGCCACCCTGGCCCTCTCCGCCTGCGGCGCCGGGGACGACGGCGACGCACCCGTCGCCGTGGTCTCGGGAGGCTCCTCGACCAAGGCCGCCACCGTCCTCGACCGGCCGTTCGAGAAGCCGGACCTGGTCCTCACCGACACCCACGGCAGGAAGTACGACCTCCGCAAGGAGACCAAGGGCCACCCGACCCTGGTCTACTTCGGGTACACGCACTGCCCCGACGTCTGCCCGGCGACGATGAGCAACATCGCCGTCGCCA
This sequence comes from Streptomyces sp. NPDC006193, assembly GCF_040613915.1. NCBI lineage: Bacteria > Bacillati > Actinomycetota > Actinomycetes > Kitasatosporales > Streptomycetaceae > Streptomyces > Streptomyces sp. NPDC006193. Next base: position 271,336 of record NZ_JBEXTB010000002.1, on the reverse strand, counting down.
AGAAGGCGCTGCCCGCGGCCGAGCGGAACGACCTCCGGGTCGTGTTCGTGACCACCGACCCGGGCCGCGACACCCCCGCCGAGCTGGGCAAGTGGCTCAAGGGCATCGACCCCCGGTTCATCGGCCTGACCGGCGACTTCGCCGCCGTGCAGCGCGGCGCCCGCTCCCTCGGCATCTCCGTGGAGCCGACGAAGAAGGACAGGAACGGCAAGCTCGTCTCCGTGCACGGCACCCAGGTCATCGCCTTCTCCCCGAAGACGGACGCCGGTTACGTCCTCTACGGCGAGGGCGCCACCGTCGACGACTACACCAGGGACCTGCCCAAGCTCGTCGAGGGGGCCAAGCCGTGAGGCGCCGGGCCGTCCTGGGCGCGGGCGCCCTCACCGGCGCCCTGGCCCTCGCCGGCTGCTCCGGCGCGGACTCCGGTGACGCCTCCGGCCCGGCGCGGCTGTCCGTCAGCGGCGCCTACATGCCCCAGCCGGTCTCCGCCGACATGGCCGCCGGTTTCCTGACCATCACCAACAAGGGAGGGACCCGGGACGAGCTGACCGCGGTCACGAGCGACGTCGCGGGCCGGGTCACCCTGCACAGCACGACCGGCGGCGCGATGACGGAGAAGTCCTCCTTCGCCGTGCCGGCCCACGGCCGTCTCGTGTTCGCCAGCGGCGGCAACCACCTGATGTTCGAGAGGCTGAAGCGTGCGCCGAAGCAGGGCCAGACGGTCTCCGTGAAGCTCACGTTCGCCGAGTCCGGTCCGCTCACCGTCGAGATGCCGGTGAGGTCCGCGACGTACCACCCGCCGACCGGCCACTGACCGAGGGATCACCGTGACCCGGACCACCACCCCCCGCCCGCGGATCCTGCTGCTGCTCTTCCTCGTCGTCGCCGGCGCGCTGCTGGCGGGCGCGGGACCGGCGTCCGCGCACGCGGCACTGACCGGCAGCGACCCGGCGCCGGGGGTGGTGGCCGACGAGGCGCCCACCCAGGTGTCGCTCACCTTCTCCGAGAAGGTGGCGCTCAACGACGACTCCGTGCGCGTGCTCGACCCGAAGGGCAGACCGGTCCAGACGGGCAGCCCCGCCAACGTCAGCGGGACGACGTACGCCGTCAAACTCGCCGGCGGCCTGGGCCGGGGCACCTACACCGTCGCCTACCAGGTCGTCTCCGCGGACAGCCATCCCGTCGCCGGCGCCTACACCTTCTCCGTCGGCGCGCCCTCGCCGACCGTCGTCTCCGGCGCCGGGCCGACGGCCGGCGGCGGAGCCGTGGGCGTGCTGTACGCCCTCGGGCGGTACGTGTCGTACGCCGGCTTCATCGTGCTCGCCGGCGGCGCGGCCTTCGTGCTCGCCTGCTGGCCGCGCGGCGCGGGCGTACGGCCGCTGCAGCGGCTGGTCACCGGCGGCTGGGTCGGGCTGACCGCGGCCACCCTGTGGCTGCTGCTCCTGCGCGGTTCCTACACCGGCTCGGGGAAGCTCGCCGACGTCTTCGACCTCGGCCTGCTCGGCCAGGTGCTGCAGACGAAGACCGGCGCCGCGCTGGTGTCCCGGCTGCTGCTGCTCGCCGCCGCCGCGCTGTTCGTCGCCGTCCTGTTCGGCGCCTACACCCGGCGGGAGGAGGAGGCGGAGAAACGCGACCTGACCTTCGGCCTCGCCATCGGCGGAACGGTCGTGGCGGCCGGGCTCGCCGCCGGCTGGGCGATGGCCGAGCACGCCTCCACCGGACTCCAGCCGGGGCTCGCCATGCCGGTGGACGTCGTCCATCTGCTGGCCGTCGCCGCCTGGCTGGGCGGCCTCACCGCCCTGCTGGTCGCCCTGTACCGGACGCCCGCCGACACCCCGGTCGAGGCCGCCGCGGTGCGCCGCTTCTCCCGTGTCGCCTTCGGCTCCGTCCTGGCACTCGTCGCCACCGGCGCCTACCAGTCCTGGCGGCAGCTCGGCTCCTGGTCGGCGTTCACCGACACCCGGTACGGGCAGCTGCTGCTGGCCAAGATCGGGCTGGTGGCGCTGCTGGTCGGCCTCGCGTCGGTCTCCCGGCGGTTCACGGCACGGCTGACCGACCCGGTCGCCGGCGCCGGGCACGCGGCGGAGGAGAAGGAGAAGGAGAAGGCGCAGGCCCGCGAGGAGCAGGCCACCGCCGCCTCCCGGACGACCGGCGGCGGCGACGGCAGCGGCGGCGGCGGTGCCGGTGGCGGCGAGAAGGACGCCGGGGACCCGGAGCGTGCCGCCCAGCTCGCCCGGCAGCGCGCGGCCGTGGAAGCCGCCCGGCGCAAGCGGCTGCGGGACGCCGACCCGCACCGCCTCGGCCTGCGCCGCTCGGTGCTCGCCGAGGCCGGCGTCGCCGTCGTGCTGCTCGCCGTCACCACCTGGCTGACGCAGACCGAGCCGGGCCGCACCGCACAGGAGGCCAGGCCCGCCGCGTCGTCGTCCGGCTCCGCCACCCCGGCGGCCGGTGCGCTCACCCTGGACATGCCGTTCGACACCGGCGGCGCCGACGGCAAGGGCGTCGTCAGCATCGACCTCGACCCCGCACGCGTGGGCGGCAACGAGATGCACGTCTACGTCCAGCGGTCCAACGGCCGGGCCTTCGACGTCCCGGAGGTGAAGGTCGCCTTCACCCTCGCCGCGAAGAAGATCGGCCCGCTTCCCGTGAGCCCCGACCACATCACCACCGGACACTGGGCGGCGAACGGGGTGCAGATCCCCGTGGCCGGCGACTGGAAGATCGCCGTCACGGTCCGCACCTCCGACGTCGACCAGGTGACCGTCTCCAAGAACGCGCAGATCGGCTGAACCAGCATGGCTGACCACACCCTCCCGCGGGCCCGTACGTCCGACGCGCCGCAGGCCGAACCGGCGGCCGGCGGCATCTCCCGGCGCGCCCTGCTCGGCACCGCCGGTGCGACGGGCCTCGCGCTCGGCGCGGCCGGCGCGGCCGTGGGGTACGCGGCCGCGCCCGCCCAGGCCACCCCGCTGAGCTCGCTGGGCGCCGGCCGGGCGATGTTTCACGGGAAACATCAGCCGGGCATCACCGACGCCCTGCAGGCCCGCGGCCACCTCATCGCCTTCGACCTGGCGCCGGGCGCGGGCCGCAGGGAGGCGACAGCCCTGCTGCGCCGCTGGTCGGCGACGGCCGAGCGGCTCATGGCGGGCGAGGCGGCCCCGCACGGCGACACCGGCGTGGCCCGGGACGCCGGGCCGTCCTCGCTGACGATCACCTTCGGCTTCGGGTACAGCTTCTTCGGCCGGACCGGCCTGGAGAAGCAGCGCCCCGGCGCCCTCGACCCGCTGCCGGACTTCTCCTCCGACCGCCTCGACAAGGCGCGCAGCGACGGCGACCTGTGGGTGCAGATCGGCGCAAACGACGCCCTGGTCGCCTTCCACGCCCTGCGCGCGATCCAGAAGGACGCGGGTTCGGCGGCTCGGGTGCGCTGGCAGATGAACGGCTTCAACCGCAGCCCGGGCGCCACCGCCCACCCCATGACGGCCCGCAACCTGATGGGCCAGGTCGACGGCACCCGCAACCCGAAGCCGGCCGACCCCGACTTCGACCGGAAGGTCTTCGTCCCCGCCACGGGCGAGCCCGCCTGGATGGCGAACGGCTCCTATGTCGTCGTCCGCCGGATCCGCATGCTGCTGGACGACTGGGAGAAGCTGTCGCTCGCCGCCCAGGAGCAGGTCATCGGGCGGCGCAAGGCCGACGGGGCGCCGCTGTCCGGCGGCGGCGAGACCACCGAGATGGACCTGGAGAAGACCGACGCCCACGGCGACTACGTCGTCCCGCTGAACGCGCACGCCCGGATCACCCGGCCCGACCGCAACGGCGGTGCGGCCATGCTGCGGCGCCCCTTCTCGTACCACGACGGCTTCGACCCGGACGGCACGCCCGACGCCGGTCTCCTGTTCATCTGCTGGCAGGCCGACCCGCTGCGCGGCTTCGTCCCGGTGCAGCGCAAGCTCGACCGGGGCGACGCGCTGTCCCGGTACATCCGCCACGAGGCCAGCGGGCTGTTCGCGGTGCCGGGCGGGGCGGCGAAGGGGGAGTACGTGGGGCAGCGGTTGCTGGAGGGGTGACCGTGCACGGAACGGCTGCCGCTCCTCTACCGGAGACAGCCACGCCGCACGGGGACGGACGGGTTCAAACCACTCGGTCGAGTGGCGCCCATGAGACACCGGCGCCGGGCGGCCGTGCGGCCATTAGGGTGAGGGCATGCCAGCGAGCTATGCCTATCTCGGCCCGGAGGGCACCTTCACGGAAGTCGCCCTGCGCAGGCTTCCGGAGGCGGCGACCCGGGAGCTGATCCCGTACGTGTCGGTGCAGTCCGCGCTGGACGCGGTGCGGGCCGGCGAGGCCGAGGCCGCGTTCGTGCCGATCGAGAACTCCGTCGAGGGCGGGATCACCACCACCCTGGACGAGCTGGTCGCCGGCGAACCGCTGACGATCTACCGCGAGGTGCTGCTGTCCATCACCTTCGCGCTGCTGGTCCGGCCGGGCACGCGGCTCGCGGACGTCAAGACCGTCTCCGCCCACCCCGCAGCCCAGCCGCAGGTGCGCAACTGGCTGCGCACGAACCTCCCGGACGCGGTCTGGGAGTCGGCCGCCTCCAACGCGGACGCCGCACGCCTGGTGCAGGAGGGCCGCTACGACGCCGCCTTCGCCGGCGAGTTCGCCGCCGCCCGGTACGGCCTGGAGGCGCTGGAGACCGGCATCCACGACGCGGAGAACGCCCAGACGCGGTTCGTGCTGGTCGGCCGTCCGGCCCGGCCCGCCGCGCCGACCGGGGCCGACAAGACCTCGGTGGTGCTGTGGCAGCGGGACGACCACCCCGGCGCCCTGCGCGACCTGCTCGGCGAGTTCGCCTCGCGCGGCATCAACCTCATGCTGCTGCAGTCCCGGCCGACCGGCGCCGGCATCGGCAACTACTGCTTCTGCATCGACGCCGAGGGCCATATCTCCGACCGGCGGATGGCGGAGGCGCTGACCGGCCTGAAGCGCATCTGCCTCCAGGTGCGGTTCCTGGGTTCCTATCCGCGCGCGGACATCGCCCCGGACGCGGTGCGGCCGGCGCTGCCGGGGACGTCGGACGAGGAGTTCATGGCGGCGGCGGACTGGGTGGCCCGCTGCCAGGACGGCCGCTTCTAGCCGGTCGTACCTGCATACGAACGTTATCCACAGAAGTTATCCACAGGTTCCCTTCTCGATCTGGGGACAAGTCGACAGGCGAGCCTCGCCGGATCGACACATCGGCCGGCGAGCCCCGACCCCGGCCACCGTCCCCGGTCTCGCCTTTCGTCCACCCGTTTCCTTGAGTTCATCTTTTGGGGCGAGCGTTTTCCACCCGAAGGTGGGTGTCGAGGGGGTTTGGGCCGGGAATTCTCCAGCCGGTCCGAGGTTTGCGGAGTGATCAATTCCGAAGTCCACAGATCTTCCACACAGCCTGTGGATAACCTCTCGGCCGGTGTGGATCTCTGTGGACAACCGGACCGCCAAATCCCGTTCGCCCCACGGGAGTCCGGTCAACCGGACGCCCGCCGCGTGCTCCGTACCAGGGACGGGGACACTTTTCCTTGACCGGCGCCGACACGCACTGCGGGCATGCACCGACGCGCGCACTGACACACACGGCAATAGGGGCACAACCGAACGTAAACCGCGCATCGGAACACCCGGAATAGTGATTCGTGAGCGGCGACCGCGCACCGGTAGCCTTGGCCACGTGATTGACCTTCGCCTGCTCCGTGAGGACCCCGACCGTGTGCGCGCGTCCCAGCGCGCCCGTGGAGAGGACGTCGCGCTCGTCGACGCCCTGCTCTCCGCCGACGAGCGGCGCAGGTCCTCCGGCGTCCGCTTCGACGAGCTGCGCGCCGAGCAGAAGCAGCTCGGCAAGCTGATCCCCAAGGCCGCCGGCGAGGAGAAGGCGGAGCTGCTCAAGCGCGCCGAGCAGCTGAAGGCGGACGTCAAGGCCGCCGACGCCGAGCGGGACGCCGCCGACGCCGAGACCCAGGAGCTGCTGCTGCGGCTCGGCAACCTCGTCCACCCCGACGTGCCCGTCGGCGGCGAGGAGGACTTCGTCACGCTGGAGACGCACGGCACGATCCGCGACTTCGCCGCCGAGGGCTTCGAGCCCCGGGACCACCTGGAGATCGGCCAGCTGCTCGGCGCGATCGACGTCGAGCGCGGCGCCAAGGTCTCCGGCTCCCGCTTCTACTTCCTCACCGGCGTCGGCGCGCTGCTGGAGCTGGCCCTGGTGAACGCGGCGATGGCCCAGGCCACCGCGGCCGGCTTCACGCCGATGCTCACCCCGGCGCTGGTCCGCCCGCAGTCCATGGCGGGCACCGGCTTCCTCGGCCAGGCCGCCCAGGACGTCTACCACCTCGACAAGGACGACCTGTACCTGGTCGGCACCTCCGAGGTGCCGCTGGCGGCCTACCACATGGACGAGATCCTCGACGCCGACAAGCTGCCCCTGCGCTACGCGGGCTTCTCGCCCTGCTTCCGCCGCGAGGCCGGCTCGCACGGCAAGGACACGCGGGGCATCTTCCGCGTGCACCAGTTCGACAAGGTCGAGATGTTCTCCTACGTCGCCCCCGAGGACTCGCAGGCGGAGCACAAGCGCCTGCTGGAGTGGGAGAAGCAGTGGCTGACCTCGCTGGAGCTGCCGTTCCGCGTCATCGACGTCGCCTCCGGTGACCTCGGCTCCTCGGCGGCCCGCAAGTTCGACTGCGAGGCGTGGATCCCGACCCAGGGCAAGTACCGCGAGCTGACCTCGACCTCGGACTGCACCGAGTTCCAGTCCCGCCGCCTGTCGATCCGGGTCCGCGACGGCAAGCAGGTCAAGCCGCTCGCCACCCTCAACGGCACGCTGTGCGCCGTGCCGCGCACCATCGTGGCGATCCTGGAGAACCACCAGCAGGCCGACGGCTCCGTCCGGGTCCCCGAGGTGCTGCGCCCGTACCTGGGCGGCCGGGAGGTCCTGGAGCCGGTGACCCGGTGAGCTTCCCTTACGGGCTCATCGCCACCGATCTGGACGGCACGCTGCTGCGCTCCGACGAGTCGGTCTCGCGGCGCACCCGTGACGCGCTCGCCGCGGCCGGCGCGGCGGGTGCCGCGCACATCGTCGTCACCGGCCGCGCGGCCCCCCGGACCCGGCACATACTCGACGACCTCGGCTACGACGGCCTCGCCGTCTGCGGCCAGGGCGCCCAGGTGTACGACGCCGGGGCCCACCGCCTGCTGACCTCGGTCACCCTGGACCGGCAGCTGGCGGGCGTGGCCCTGGCCAAGATCGAGGCCGAGGTCGGTCCGCTGTACCTGGCGGCCAGCCGGGACGGCCTCGACGGCGACGTGCTGGTGGGCCCGGGGTACGCGCTGACCGGCAAGCTCCCCGGCACCCCGCTGCAGGACGTGTCCGACCTCTGGTCGGCTCCCCTGAACAAGATCTACATACAGCATCCGACGCTGGGCGACGACGAGCTGGCTGCCGTCGCCCGGCAGGCGGCCGGCGGTTTCGTCTCGGTGGCCATGGCGGGCGCCGGCGTCGTGGAACTGCTCCCGCTCGGCCTGTCGAAGGCCACGGGCCTGTCGCTCGCCGCCCGCCGGCTGGGGCTGAAGGCCGCCGACACGATCGCCTTCGGCGACATGCCCAACGACGTCCCGATGTTCGCCTGGGCCTCGCGGGGCGTGGCCATGGCCAACGCCCACGAGGAACTGAAGTCGGTGGCCGACGAGGTCACGGTCTCCAACGAGGAGGACGGCATCGCCGTGGTCCTGGAGCGGCTGCTGAGCTGAACGCACCGGCCGACCCCGGCGGTTGCCACCCTCGGCGGTCGTGCCATCAGCCGAGTACGGCCTCGACTCGCGCGACCGCGCAGCGCTCGCACGGCGCTGCGGCATCGGCTCTTGGCCGCGGCGCGGCTGCTGTGGGCCTGATACGCCGTCCTGCCGCTCACGCGCCCGTCTCCTCGCCCAGCGGACGCCACCGAACACTCCCGGCGGACGGGGCGCGGCCACTCCGCCCTGCCGCCGAGTCGTGCGCCGTCGAAGGACCGGGGACCGGGGTCCGCCACCGGCGACGCCACCGGCGCCGGCGCGCCCTGCCGAAGCACCGGCCCGCGGGCGGTTCGTCGGACCGCCACGGCTGCGGCTCCGGCGCCTCGGCGCGCCGACGCGCGGCGCGCATCCGGGCTCGGGCGGACGACTCGGAGGCCCCGGCGGCCCGGACGAACGCCTCGTCCAGGACCGGAGTGTTCGCGGCGTCGGGGGCGGGATCGCCCGCCCCGGCCGGGACCGCGCCGCCGGCCCGGTCCGGGGCCGGTGCGTCCGCCCCGGCCGGTGCGGGCACGCCACGGGCGCCACCGCAGGAGTGCGCCCGTCCGTCGTGCTGCGGTGTGTCCACGGCCGTCCGCGGCCTCCCGCCGTCGCTTCGCCGGGGCGTCCCTCGCCCGGGGCCGGTCCGCCCGCGCCGTGGTGAAGACCCCGTCGAAGCCGCCGCGGGGCCGCGTCCGCTACTCCTCGCCCGCCAGCGTCAGCGTGCGGAGCTTCTGGCCGGCGTACCAGGTGGCGAGCGCGGTGACCGCCACCAGCAGCACCGTGGCCGTCGTCAAGCCCACGTCGGAGGTCACCAGATCACCGCCGGCGACCTGGTGGGCGACCGCCAGCGACCACTGCTGGACGCTCAGCGTGCGCGCGCCCGGCACCAGGGAGCCGAACAGCGCCTCCCACACCAGGGCGTAGACCAGCCCGAGGACCACCGCGTGCCGGGAGACCGTGCCGAGCAGCAGGAACAGCGCCGAGTAGGCGATGGAGGACACGAGTGCGGCGACCGTGTAGGCGACGGCGATCTGCTGGCCGTTGCCGTTCAGGATCAGCCCCGCGATCATCGTCGGCACCGCCGAGAAGACCATGGTCACGGCGATGGCGACGATCAGCTTGGTGAAGATGATCGTCGGCCGCTTGAGCGGCTTGGACAGCAGGTAGACGACGGAGCCGTCGTCGATCTCCGGGCCGATCGCGCCCGTCCCGGCGATCACGCCGATGATCGGCACCATCGTGGCCAGGGCGAAGCCCCCGAGGACGTCGGCCGCCGTCTGGTCGTCGGCTCCGGTCAGGCCGCGTACGGCCACGGAGATCACGATGAGCAGCAGCGGCAGCGCGCCGAGGATGAGGGCCCGGCGCCGGCCGAGCAGGGCCCGGTAGGTGAGCCGGGCGACGGTGGGGTCGTACATCTTCGGCCTCCTACGCCGCGACCAGGTACGAGAAGACTGACTCCAGGGACTCGTCGGACGGCGAGACCGTGAGCAGCCGGATGCCGTGGTCCCTGGCGACCTTCGGCAGCAGGGCGGTGAAGCGGCCGAAGTCGACGGCCTGGATGCGCAGCGCGCCCTCGGCGTGGTCGACCTCGATGCCGGACGTCGACGGGTCGGCGATCAGCGCGGCCGCGAGGGCGCGGTCGTCGCTGGAGCGCACCAGGTAGCGGTGCGGGCGGTCGGTCATCAGGCGGCGGATGCGGCGGAAGTCGCCGCTGGCCGCGTGCCGTCCGGCGACGACGACCTCGATGTGCCGGGCGAGCTGCTCGACCTCCTCGAGGATGTGCGAGGAGAACAGCACCGTGCGGCCCTCGTCGCCCATCTTCCGCAGCAGGTCCATGAGCTGCATGCGCTGGCGCGGGTCCATGCCGTTGAACGGCTCGTCCAGCAGGAGCAGCGACGGGTCGTGCACGAGGGCGCTGGCCATCTTCACCCGCTGCCGCATGCCCTTGGAGTACGTGGAGATCTTCCGGTCCTGCGCGTACTCCATCTCCACCGTGGCGAGGGCGCGCCGGGCGGCCTCGGCGCCGAGGCCGTGCAGTTCGGCGTTGGCGACGACGAACTCCCGGCCGGTGAGGAAGTCGTACATCGCCTCCCGCTCGGGGACGATGCCGATGTGCCGGTAGACGGCCTCGTTGCGCCACACCGGCTGCCCGTCGAGGGTGACGGTGCCGGTGGAGGGGGCGAGGAAGCCGCCCATCATGTTGATCAGGGTGGACTTCCCGGCGCCGTTGGGGCCGAGCAGGCCGGTGACGCCGGGGCCGATGGTCATGGTGATGTCGTTGACGGCGACCACGTTGCCGAACCAGCGGGAGACGTGGTCGAGGCTGAGGGTCGTCACAGTCCCACCTTCTTGTAGCGGCGGTCGAGGATGCCGTAGCAGGCGGCGCTCAGGCCCAGGACGAACAGGACGTAGACCACGCCCTGGCCGCTGGACGGGCCGGTCCCGCCGGGGAAGGCGGAGTCGCCGCCGAGGAAGGCGGACTGCACGCCGTCGATCAGGGTGACCGGCGAGAACAGGCCGATCCACGGGACGGCGTCGCTGCTGCCCTGGACGTCGGCGATCGCCTGCAGCGTGGAGACCGCGCCGTAGGAGATGGTCAGCACGGCGATCACGGCGGCGATGCCGAAGCCGCGCCGCGGGGTGAAGGCGGCGATGACCAGGCCGATGCCGGCGAAGAGCAGTGAGAGCAGAGCCACGGAGACCAGTCCCTGGGCGAATTCCTTGGTCTGGTGGGCGAAGCCCATCTTGGACAGCAGCGCGCCCGCGTACATCACGACCAGCGGCGCGCCGGTGAGGACGAACAGCGCCGAGGCGAGCGCCGCGAACTTGGCGCGGACGTAGTCGGCGCTCTCGATGGGCCGCGAGAAGTACAGCGGCACGGTCTTGAAACGCAGGTCGCGGGAGACCGCCTGGGGGGCCTGCGAGGCGACGTACAGGCTGATGACGGCCTGCATGACGATCGCGTAGCGGGTGTAGGACACCGGCAGTTCGTGCGCCTTGGTGGCGACGGCGACGGCCACCATGATGGCGGCGGGCACGCACATCACCGCGAACAGCAGCATCGGCAGCACCTTGGACTTCACCGAGCGGCCGAGACCGTAGGCGCCGCGCAGGGACTGCGAGTACAGCGAGCGGCGGGCGTAGGCGCGGCCCAGGCGCGGGCCGTCGTAGCCGCGGTAGCCGATGTCGTGGATGCGGGTCTGCTCGCCGGCGGGTGCCGCCGGGGGATGCTCAACCGCCATGGCCGGCGGCCTCCTTCCGCTGGTCGTCGCTGCCGTGTCCGCCGGCGGCGGCGAACACCTCGGAGATGTGGTGCCGGCGCTGCTCCATGCGCACCAGGCCGAGGCCGAGGTCGGCGACCACGTCCCGGACGAGGTCGTACGTCTCCTCACCGGTGGCGGTCAGCAGCAGGATGTGTCCGGCGCCGGGCAGGCCGCCGGCCTCCGCCCGGGTGTCCACCCCGCGGGCCCGCAGGGCCTCGCGGAGGGCGCGGGTGCCGTCGGGGTGGGCGTCGCTGTCGGTGACCTCGATCGCGAGGGTGGTCGTGGTCTGCGTGAAGTCGGTGGTGGAGCTGGCCCGCAGGAGTTTGCCGCCGTCGATGACGACGACGTGGTCGCAGGTGCGTTCCAGCTCGCCCAGCAGGTGGGAGGTGACCAGGACCGAGATGCCGAAGTCGGTGTGGACGCGGCGGATCAGGCCGAGCATCTCGTCGCGGCCGACCGGGTCCAGGCCGTTGGTCGGCTCGTCCAGGAGGACCAGCTGCGGGTCGTGGACCAGCGCCTGGGCGAGCTTCACCCGCTGCTTCATGCCGGTGGAGTAGCCGCCGATGGGGCGGTAGCGCTCCTCGTACAGACCGACGTGGCGCAGGGTGTCCGCGGTGCGCTCGCGGGCGGCCGTGGGAGGCAGTCCGGACATGCGGGCCATGTGGACGACGAACTCGGTGGCCGAGACGTCCGGCGGCAGGCAGTCGTGCTCCGGCATGTACCCGACGCGCTCCCGGATGGCGGCGCCCTTGGTGGCGACGTCGAGGCCGAGCACCTCGGCGCGGCCCTCCGTGGCGGGGGACAGGCCCAGCAGGATCTTGATGAGGGTGGACTTGCCGGCGCCGTTGGCCCCGACGAGTCCGGTCACACCGGGTCCGATGTCCACGGACAGCCGGTCGAGCGCGGTCACCCGGGGGAACCGCTTGCTCAGGCTTTCGGTCGCGATCACAGTCACGCATCAGACGGTAGTGATCCGGGACACGCCCGTCGTCAGACCTCAGACCGTTCGCTCGTCAGACCCAGGTAGTACGGGACCCTGAGCGATCCCCACCCGAGGGGGGCCGTGGCGCCGGACGGCCGCGGTTCCCCGGCCCCCGCTCCCCGCTGTCGGCGCCCCTCCCACGACTGCCGCATGCACCGGTGTCGGGTCCCCCTGCCGTGGTACGGGACGGGGGGCGGGACGCGATGCCCGGGGGCGGTCCCGACCGGGGGGGCGTTCCGACCGGGGGGCGTTCCGACCGGGGGGCGTTCCGACCGGGGGGCGTTCCGACGGCACGACGAGGCGCCGCACGGGCGGGCGCCGGGGCGGAGGAGACGTGAGGCTGGAAGGTGCGCGCGAACGCCGGGTGCACACCGGCGGTGTGGAGCTGTGCGTGTCCGAGCTGGGCGACCCGGAGCGGCCCACGGTGATCCTGGTGCACGGCTACCCGGACAGCAAAGAGGTCTGGTCCGAGGTCGCGGCGCGCCTCGCCGGCCGCTTCCACGTCGTGCTCTACGACGTCCGGGGCCACGGTCGCTCCACGGCGCCCCGGCCGCTGCGGGGCGGCTTCACCCTCGCGAAGCTCACCGACGACTTCCTGGCCGTGGCGGACGCGGTCAGCCCGGACCGGCCGGTGCACCTCGTCGGGCACGACTGGGGCTCCGTGCAGGCCTGGGAGTTCGTCACGGTCGACCGGACGGAGGGCCGCATCGCCTCCTTCACCTCGATGTCCGGGCCGTCCCTGGACCACTTCGGGCACTGGATCAGGGCGCGCGTGAGACGCCCGACGCCCCGCCGGGCCGCACAGCTGCTCCGCCAGGGCGCCAGGTCCTGGTACGTCTGCCTGCTGCACGTCCCGGTCCTGCCGGAGCTGGCCTGGCGCGGACCGCTCGGCAGACGCTGGCCGGGGATCCTGGCGCGGACCGAGGGGATCCGGGACGGCGGCCACCCGGCCGCCTCCCTCCCCGCCGACGCGGCGCACGGCGCCTGGCTGTACCGGGACAACGTCCGCGCCCGGCTGCGCAGGCCCCGCCCGGACGCGTACGCACACGTGCCCGTGCAGCTCATCACGCCCCAGGGAGACCCGTTCCTCTCGCAGCGTCTGTACGACGACCTGGACCGTTGGGCCCCGCGGCTGACCCGCCGCACACTGCCGGCGGGTCACTGGATCCCGCGCACCCACCCCGACCGGGTGGCCTCCTGGATCGCGGACTTCGTCCGGTCGGTCGAGGACGGCCGGCCCGCGCCGTCGCCGTGAACCGCGACGCCGGGGCGGCGGACGTGCCGGTCGACAACGCGGGCATCGGCCTGTCCGGTTCGTTCCCCGTCACGACGGCCGACGACTGGCGCGAGGTCCTGGACGCCGACCTGCGGGGCGTGATCCGCGGCTGCCGCCTCTTCGGCGCGCGCATGGCCGAGCACGGCCGGGGCGGTCACGTCGTCACCCTCGCCTCCGCCGCGGCCTGCCGGCCCTCCCGCGCCCAGCCGGCCTACGGCGCCCTCGAGGCGGCGGTGTCGGTGACCTTGATAGACACGGTTCGCGCATCTGCTGTCCCGGTTCCTGCCGTGGGCGTCGAGGAGGCTCGCCCGGACGGAGCCGGGGTGGTGAGCACGGCTCCCGCCCACCGTGCGGGGCGCCTCGGCCTGCCGGTTGTCCACAGCTTCGCCCCCCACGCTGTGGATAACGACGCTCCTCTGTGGATCAAACCTGCGGACGAGAACAAGCTGCGTGATCCGCGTCTCTCCGCCGCCCCGCGCTTCCCCGGCCCCGGCGCCCCCGGCGGGGCCGTCCGGCACGATCGGCGGCATGGGGCACCCCTCTGAGCACCTGCCGTCCACCGAGGCCGCCGTCACCGCCCTGCGCGCCCTGGCCGCCCGCCACGCCCGCGAGATCGAGGTGACCCATGACATCGGCGCCGACCGGACGTCCCGCCGCAGCGCCGCGGGCGCCGGCGTCACCACGGACCCCGACGGCTCCCTCCCGCACGAGGCCTACGTCGAGTTCGGCGGCGTCCCGCGGGTGAGCGTGCGGCTCCACCCGGAGGGCGACGCGCTGATCACCGTCGAGGGCGTCGAGTGCCCGGACGTGCCGCGGGACGACGTGCCCGCGTTCGTCCGCTCCCTCTTCGACGGCCTCGCCCACGTCCGGGCCCGCCGGTTCCCGCCGGCCCACCATCTGGTGGTGCCGCTGCCCGGCGACCGCGCGCACCGCGAGCACCTCTCGGCGTTCACACTCACCCCGTGGCTGCTCGGCCGCGTACGGTGACCGCTTCGTCCCCGGCCGGCGGGGCCGCTTAGTCTCGGTCGCATGAGTCTGCGTCTGAGCACCGTGATCCTGCCCCACCGCCGTTGGAACGAAGGCGGCCGTTCGGCCTGGGTGCGGGCCGAGCAGCTCGGCTTCCACACCGCGTACACCTACGACCACCTGTCCTGGCGCAGCTTCCGCGACGGCCCCTGGTTCGGCGCCGTCCCGACCCTGACCGCGGCTGCGGCGGCCACCGACCGGATGCGCCTCGGCACGCTGGTCACCTCGCCGAACTTCCGCCACCCGGTGACCCTCGCCAAGGAGCTGATCTCCCTCGACGACATCTCCGGCGGCCGGATCACCCTCGGCATCGGCGCCGGCGGCACCGGCTTCGACGCGACCGCCCTCGGCCAGGAGCCCTGGAGCCCGCGCGAGCGCGCCGACCGGTTCGCGGAGTTCGTGCCGCTGCTCGACCGGCTGCTCACCGAGGACGCGGTGTCGTACGAGGGCCGGTTCTACTCGGCGCACGAGGCCCGGAACATACCGGGGTGCGTCCAACGGCCCCGGCTGCCCTTCGCGGTCGCGGCCACCGGCCCGCGCGGCCTGAAGCTCGCCGCGCGGCACGGCCAGGCCTGGGTGACCACCGGTGACCCGAAGCTGTACGACAGCGGCACCCCGGAACAGTCCATCGACGCCCTGCGCGCGCAGATCGGCAAGCTGTCCGAGGCGTGCGCCGCCGCCGGGCGGGACGTGACCGAGCTGGACAAGGTGCTGCTCACCGGCTTCACCCCGGACCGGGGACGGCCGCTGCGCTCCCTGGACGCCTTCGTGGACTTCGCCGGCCGCCACCGTGAGCTGGGCTTCACCGAGATCGTGATCCACTGGCCGATCCCGGACTCCGACTTCGCCGCGGACGAGAAGGTCTTCGAGCGCATCGCCATGGAGGCGCCGTCCCAGCTGGCCTGAGCGCTGCGGAGGTGGAGCGGGCGGCCGTGCTGCGGGATTCCGGGTGCTCGTCGAGGGCGCTCGGATGCCGGTGACGGCGGCGTTCGTGTGCCGGTGACGGCGGCGTCCGGGTGCCGGTGACGGCGGCGTCCGGGTGCTCGTCGAGGGCGTCCGGGCCCGGTGCGCCCGGCCGTGACGGCGCCCGCTGCGTCCGGGCCCTGGCCTCATCTGCGCGGGCCTCCGCACGGCCGTGCGGGCATATGCGCGAGAATGGAGGGGTGACCTCAGCGACCGAACAGCCCGGGACCCCGTCCGCCGCCCTACCGCCGCGGCTGATCGCCACCGACCTCGACGGCACTCTGCTGCGCGACGACAAGACGGTCTCCCCGCGGACCGTGGCCGCGCTGGCAGCCGCCGAGGAGGCCGGCATCGAGGTCTTCTTCGTCACCGGCCGGCCGGCCCGCTGGATGGACGTGGTCAGCGAACACGTGCACGGCCACGGCCTGGCGATCTGCGGCAACGGAGCCGCCGTGGTCGACCTGCACGGCGGACCCGGCGCCCACCGGTTCGTGAAGGTGCGCGAGCTGACCCGGCGCAACGCCCTCGACGCCGTACGGCTGCTGCGCGAGGCGGCCCCCGGCACGGTGTTCGCGGTCGAGCAGACCTACGGCTTCCACCAGGAGCCGGACTATCCGAAGCTGCACATGGAGATACCGGACACCCTCCTGCCCGCCGAGGAGCTGCTCGCGCCCGACGGCCCCGACGCCGACCAGCCCGTGCTGAAGATCCTCGCCTACCACCCCTCTCTGGACCCCGACGCCTTCCTGACCCTGGCCCGCCTCGCCGTCGGCGACCACGCCAACGTCACCCGATCCAGCCCCAGCGCGCTGCTGGAGCTCAGCGGCCCGGGCGTCTCCAAGGCCAGCACCCTGGCCCTGTGCTGCGCGGAGCGCGGCATCTCGCACGAGGAGGTCGTGGCCTTCGGGGACATGCCCAACGACGTCGAGATGCTGACCTGGGCCGGCCAGTCGTACGCGATGGGCAACGCCCATCCGGACGTCGTCGCCGCCGCCTCGGGCCGCACGGTCGCCAACAACGACGACGGTGTGGCCGTGGTGATCGAGAAACTGCTCGCGAACCGCACCGGGTGACACCCCGCTGCCCGGGCGGATGAGTCCGCGGCTCCCGTCCTGGGGCTCACCGGGTGGAGGTCAGGCACCTCCCGGAATCCGTCGGGCGGGCCCCCGGCTCACCCGGCGACTCCGCCACCGCCGGCGACTCCGCCGCCGCCTCCCGCCGCGCCAGCTCCCGCAGCGGCCCGTCCTCGGCGATCAGCCGCGCGTACGGCCCCCGCTGCACCACCCGGCCCGCCGAGAGCACCAACACCTCGTCCACCGCGTCCAGTCCCGCCAGCCGGTGGGTGATCAGCAACGTCGTGCGGCCCTCCGTTGCGGCCAGCAGATCGGCGGTCAGCGCGTCGGCCGTCGGCAGGTCCAGGTGCTCGGCGGGCTCGTCGAGCACCAGGACGGGGAAATCGGCCAGCAGCGCGCGGGCGAGGGCCAGCCGCTGCCGCTGCCCGCCGGACAGCCGCGCCCCGTGCTCGCCGACCAGGGTGTCCAGGCCGTCGGGCAGCGAGTCGGCCCAGTCGAGCAGCCGGGCCCTGGCCAGTGCCGCGCGCAGGTCGTCCTCGGTGGCGTCCTTCCTGGCCAGCAGCAGGTTCTCGCGCACCGAACTGTCGAAGAGATGCGCGTCCTGGGCGCACAGCCCGACGAGCCGACGTACGTCGTCGCCGTCCAGCGCGCAGGCGTCCACACCCGCGAGGGTGTACGAGCCCGCCTCCGGGTCGAGGAACCGCAGCAGCACCTGGGCCAGGGTCGTCTTGCCGGCGCCGGACGCTCCGACCACCGCGACGCGGCGGCCCTGCTCCAGCGTCAGGTCCAGCCCGGCGAGCGCCTTCCGCGGTTGCCCCGCGTACCGCGCGGTCAGCCCCTCGACGACCACCGGGAACGGTGAGACGGGCGCCTGCCGGGGCCGCTCGGGCTCGCGTACGGGCTCGGGGGCGTCCAGCACCTCGTACACGCGCTCGGCGCTGCGCCGCACCCGCTGCCGGTACCGCACCGCGAGCGGCAGCCCCAGCACGGCCTCGAACGCGGCCAGCGGGGTCAGCACCACCACGGCCATCGCCACACCCCCGAGCCGGCCGGCCGCCACCGCCTGGGCGCCGAGCAGCGCGGTGGCCGTGACGGTCAGCCCGGAGACCAGTGCGGTGAGCCCGTCGCCGAGCCCGGTGACGGCGGCGGCGCGCGCGGCGATCCGGGTGAGTGCCGTGTCGGCCCGCCGGGCCGCGTCCTTACGGGCGGGCACGGCACCGGCGACGGTCAGCTCTGCGGTGCCGGTCAGGAGGTCGGTCACGCGGGTCGCCAGCACCCCTCGGGCGGGCGCCAGCCGCCGCTCGGTCCGCCGGGCCGTGTTCGCGGTCACCAGGGGCACGCCGACGCCGGCCGCCAGCAGGCCCGCGGCGAGGGCGGCTCCGGCCTCGGGCAGCAGCCAGGCCGTGAAGGCGACGGAGGCGGTGGAGACGGCGAGGGCGACTCCGGCGGGCAGCAGCCAGCGCAGCCAGTAGTCCTGGAACGCGTCCACGTCCGCGACGAGCCGGGTGAGCAGATCGCCCCGGCGGGCGGTGCGCAGTCCGGCGGGGGCGAGGCGCTCCAGGCGCCCGTACACCGCGACCCGGGTCTCGGCCAGCATC
This sequence comes from Streptomyces sp. NPDC006193, assembly GCF_040613915.1. Taxonomy (NCBI): domain Bacteria; kingdom Bacillati; phylum Actinomycetota; class Actinomycetes; order Kitasatosporales; family Streptomycetaceae; genus Streptomyces; species Streptomyces sp. NPDC006193. The sequence goes on along the minus strand of NZ_JBEXTB010000002.1, from coordinate 253,349 downwards.
CGCAGGACGGCGTCGTGCGACACCAGCCGCTCGGCGTACCGGAAGACGGCCCGCCCGATCCCGAAGGCCCGCGTGGCGGTCACGGCAAGCATCAGGTACAGCACCGGCGGCTGCTGCGAGGCCCGCGAGATGAGCCAGCCGGAGGTCGCCATCAGCCCCACGGCGCTGCCGAGCGCCAGACTCCCCAGCAACAGGGCGAGCCCGAGCCGCCCACGCCGGGCCGCCCCCGTCCCCCGCACCCTGCCGAGCACGCCCTTCGGCCGCACCTCCCCGTGCACCGACCCCACGGGCACCGGCCGCACGGGCACCGGCCGCACGGGCCCGGCGCCACCGGGTGCGCCTTCCGGCCCACCGAGTCGGGCGGCGGGTGGCCGCGGGCGGGGGTCCAGGGTGCTGAGCCGCCCGGCCGGCTCCACACCGGACCCTCGCTCCGAGGGCTCCGCTTCCCCCAGCCGCACCACCCTCCCGGCCACCCCCAGCAGCGCCGGCCGATGCACGACCAGCAACACGGTGCGGCCCTCCGCGAGCCTCCGCACCGCCTCGACGACCTCCCCCTCCGTCACCCCGTCCAGCGCGGCCGTCGGCTCGTCCAGCAGCACCACAGGCCGGTCCGCGAGGAACGCCCGGGCCAACGCGAGCCGCTGCCGCTGCCCCGCCGACAGCCCCGCGCCGTCCTCCCCCAGCACGGTGTCGATCCCCCGGGGCAGCGCCTCCACGAACTCCCACGCCCCGGCATCGCGCAGCGCACGCAGCACGGCATCGTCGTCCGCGCCCGGCCGGGCCAGCCGTACGTTCTCCGCGACCGTCCCCGCGTACAGGTGCGGCCGCTGCGGCACCCACGCGATCCGCGACCGCCACTCCTCCAGATCGAGTCCGGCGAGATCGGCTCCTCCGATCCGCACCCGCCCCTCCGTCGGCCGGACGAAGCCCAGCAGCACGCTCAGCAGGGTGGACTTGCCCACCCCGCTCGGCCCGACCAGGGCGACGGTCTCACCGGGTTCTACGGTGAAGGACACCCCGGTCACCGCATCGGCCGACCGCCCGGGGTAGCGCACGGTGACGTCTTCGAAGGCGACCGCGCCGTCCGGCACCGCAGCGGTGCCGGACGCAGGCACCTGCGTCTCCAGCACGCCGAAGATCTCCTCCGCGGCGGCAAGCCCCTCCGCCGCCGCGTGGTACTGCGCTCCCACCTGCCGCAGCGGCAGATACGCCTCGGGCGCCAGCACCAGGATCACCAGACCGGTGTACAACTCCATGTCGCCGTGGACGAGCCGCATCCCGATCGTCACGGCGACCAGCGCCACGGACAGTGTGGCGAGCAGTTCCAGCGCGAGCGACGACAGGAAGGCGATCCGCAGGGTCCGCACGGTGGCCTGCCGGTACTCCCCGGTGATGCGCCGGATGGACGCGGCCTGCGCCTTGGCGCGGCCGAACACCTTCAGCGTCGGCAGTCCCGCCACCACGTCCAGGAAGTGGCCGGACAGCCGGGACAGCGACCGCCACTGACGGTCCATCCGGGACTGGGTGGCCCATCCGATCAGCGTCATGAACAGCGGAATGAGCGGCAGGGTGCCCAGGATGATCGCCGCCGACACCCAGTCCTCGGTGACGATCCGCACGAGCACCGCCACCGGTACGACCACCGCGAGCCCCAACTGCGGCAGATAGCGCGAGAAGTAGTCGTCCAGAGCGTCGACCCCGCGCGTGGCCAGGGTGACGAGCGAGCCGGTCCGCTGCCCGCTCAGCCACCCGGGCCCCAGCGCCGCCGCCCGGTCGAGCAGTCGCCCCCGCAGTTCCGACTTCACCGCCGCGCTCGCGCGGTGGGCCGCGAGTTCCGTGAGCCACGCGACCGCCGACCGCCCCACGGCCACGCCGGCCAGCAACAGCAGGGCCGTGCGCAGCTCACCGGCCGACCGCCCGTGCTGGAACGCGCCGACGACTATCTCGGCGATCAGCATCGCCTGGGCGATGACCAGCCCGGCCCCCACGGCGCCCAGTCCGATCACCGCCGCGAGGAAGATCCGAGTGGCGCGGGCGTACCGCAGGAGGCGTGGGTCGATTGGTTTCACGTGAAACGTGCCCTTCGGTCCAGAGGGTGTGTTTCACGTGAAACACACCCTCGGCGGACTCAGTGCGCGGCGCCTGCGGCCGCGTCGGAAGCGAGGTGCTGCGTGCCGATCCGCTTGCGGAACACCCAGTAGGTCCAGCTCTGGTAGAGCAGGACGAGCGGCGTGGCGATCGCCGCACACCACGTCATGATCCTCAGCGTGTACGGGCTCGACGAGGCATTGGTCACCGTCAGGCTCCAGTCCCGGTCGAGCGTCGACGGCATGACGTTCGGGAACAGCGACAGGAAGAGCATCGCCACGGCGGCCACGATGGTGACTCCGGAGAGCGCGAACGCCCATCCCTCGCGCCCCAGCTGGTTGGCCGCCAGTGCCGCCGCCAGAGCGGCCACCGCCACGATCAGGGCCACCAGGCTCCAGCCGTCACCGTGGTCGGCCTGTGTCCACAGCAGGAAGGCGAGCGCCACCACCGCCGTGACCAGACCCGCCCAGCGGGCCAGCCTCCGGGCCCGCACCCGGATCTCCCCGACGGTCTTGAGCGCGGTGAACACCGCTCCGTGGAAGGTGAACAGCGTCAGCGTCACCAGGCCGCCGAGCAGCGCGTAGGGGTTCAGCAGGTCCCCGACACCGCCGACGTACTCGAAGTTCCGGTCGATCCGCACGCCCCGGACGATGTTCGCGAAGGCCACGCCCCACAGGAACGCCGGAATCAGCGAGGTCCAGAAGATCGCCGTCTCCCAGTTCCGCTGCCAGTTCTCCTCCGGCCGCTTGGCCCGGTACTCGAACGCGACGCCCCGGACGATCAGGCAGACCAGGATGAGGAGCAGGGGCAGGTAGAAGCCGGAGAAGAGGGTGGCGTACCACTCCGGGAACGCGGCGAAGGTCGCTCCGCCCGCGGTGAGCAGCCAGACCTCGTTCCCGTCCCACACCGGGCCGATGGTGTTGATCAGCACCCGGCGTTCGGGACGGTCACGGGCGAGCAGCCTGGTCAGGATGCCGACCCCGAAGTCGAAACCCTCGAGGAAGAAGTAGCCGGTCCACAGGACGGCGATGAGGACGAACCAGACGTCGTGAAGTTCCATGACTGTTCCCTCGGCCTAGTAGGAGAAGGCCATCGGCTTGTCGGCGTCACGGAGGTCGCCGCCGATCTTCGTGGGCGGGTTGAGGTCGGCTTCGGTCAGCTCGGGCGGGCCGGCCTTGACGTACTTCGTGAGCAGCTTGACCTCGACGACGGCGAGGATGGCGTACAGCGCGGTGAAGACGGTCATCGAGGTGAGGACCTCGCCCTGCGAGACACCGGGGGAGACCGCGTCCCGCGTCTGCAGGACGCCGTAGACGACCCACGGCTGGCGGCCCATCTCGGTGAAGATCCAGCCCCAGGAGTTGGCGATCAGCGGGAAGGCCAGGGTCCACACCGCGATGCGCCAGTACCAGACGGTGAGCTGCGGACCGAGGGCCTTGTTCCTGAACAGCACCAGGTGCGGCACCTCGTCCTCGCCGGCCCTCAGGTGCTGCGGCAGCAGGAACTTCCTGCGAGTCAGCCAGAGCCCGGCGAGCCCGATGGCGAAGGACGCCATCCCGAAGCCGATCATCCAGCGGAAGCCCCAGAACGTGACGGGGATGTTGGGCCGGTAGTCGCCGGGCCCGAACTTCTGCTGCTCGGCCTTGTCGACATCGTTGATGCCGGGGACGTACGAGCTGAAGTCGTCGTTGGCGAGGAAGGACAGCAGACCGGGGACCTCGATGGCGACGCTGTTGTGGCCCTTGTCCACGTCGCCGTAAGCGAAGATCGAGAAGGGTGCCGGCTTCTGGCCGTCCCACAGCGCCTCGGCGGCGGCCATCTTCATCGGCTGCTGCCGGAACATGACCTTGCCGAGCACGTCGCCGCTGACCGCGGTGAGCAGTCCGGCGATGACCACGGTGACCAGGCCGAGCCGGAGTGAGGTCTTCATCTCCCGGATGTGCTTCCTGCGGGCGAGGTGGTAGGCAGAGATGCCCACCATGAAGGCGCCACCGGTCAGGAAGGCCGCGGACAGGGTGTGGAAGGCCTGGCTGAGGGCGGTGTTCTGGGTCAGCACGGCCCAGAAGTCGGTCAGCTCGGCCCGTCCCTTCGCCTCGTCGATCCTGTAGCCGACCGGGTGCTGCATCCAGGAGTTGGCGGCGAGGATGAAGTACGCCGACAGCACCGTGCCGATCGAGACCATCCAGATGCAGGCCAGATGGATCTTCTGGGGCAGCTTGTCCCAGCCGAATATCCACAGACCGATGAAGGTGGACTCGAAGAAGAACGCGATCAGCGCCTCGAAGGCGAGCGGAGCCCCAAAGATGTCACCGACGAACCGGGAGTAGTCCGACCAGTTCATGCCGAACTGGAACTCCTGCACGATGCCGGTGACCACGCCCATCGCGATGTTGATCAGGAAGAGCTTGCCCCAGAACTTGGTCGCTCTGAGGTACTTCTCCTTCTCCGTGCGGACCCAGGCCGTCTGCAGGCCGGCCGTGAGGGCGGCCAAGGAGATCGTCAGGGGGACGAACAGGAAGTGGTAGACGGTCGTGATGCCGAACTGCCAGCGCGCCAGTGTCTCCGGCGCCAAAGCCAATTCCACGTCGTCAGCTCCTTACTTCGCCGCGGTAACGGCATCTTTCCGCCCCGTTCGTCCCGTACATGACGGGAGCAACCGGGACACGCTTGTGAAAGCGTTCACATTCACAAGCCATTATGGCGCACTGTTTTTCGGACGTCGAAGGGGGGTCCCCCTCGTCGGCCGACGAGCGTGTGCCGTGCGCCACAGACGGCCGCTGTTTCACGTGAAACGGAGACACGTCGACAGGTGACGGACACGTGCCGACGGAGGGCGGAGGGGTGGTGGGGCCTGGGCGCAGCGGCGCAGCCCTTCCCCGGACGGGCGGCGGCCCGCTCGCCCCGTGCCGAACACACGAGGCGGCGGCCTCCCCCGTATGAGTCCGGAGGAGGCCGCCGCCCCACGCCGCGCCAGGTGGTCCGGCGACGGTGACCTATATCTCCTTGCGGAACGCCTCCGCCACCTTCAGGAAGATGTCGTTCGCCTCGGCCTCTCCGATCGTCACCCGCACGCCCTCGCCCGGGAAGGGCCGGATGACCACACCGTGCTCCTCACAGGCCTGTGCGAACGGGACCGTACGCTCCCCCAGCCGCAGCCACACGAAGTTGGCCTGCGTCTCCGGCACCGTCCAGCCCTGGGTGCGCAGCGCGTCGACCACGCGCGTGCGCTCGCACACCAGCGAACCGACCCGGCCCAGCAGCTCGTCCTCGGCTCGCAGCGAGGCGATCGCCGCCTCCTGCGCGAGCTGGCTCACGCCGAACGGCACCGCCGTCTTGCGCAGCGCGGCCGCCACCGGCTCATGCGCGATCGCGAAACCGACGCGCAGCCCCGCGAGTCCGTAGGCCTTGGAGAACGTCCGCAGGACACAGACGTTGGGCCGCTCCCGGTAGAGCTCCACCCCGTCGGGCACCTCGGGGTCGCGGATGAACTCCCGGTAGGCCTCGTCCAGCACCACCAGGACATCGTTGGGAACGCGGTCGAGGAACCGTTCCAGCTCGGCCCGCCGCACCACCGTGCCGGTCGGGTTGTTCGGGTTGCAGACGAAGATCAGGCGCGTCCGGTCGGTGATCGCGTCCGCCATCGCGTCCAGGTCGTGCACATCACCCGGCGTGAGCGGCACCTGCACCGACCTGGCCCCGCTGATCTGCGTGATGATCGGGTACGCCTCGAAGGACCGCCAGGCGTAGATCACCTCGTCGCCCGGCCCGCTGGTGGACTGCACCAGCTGCTGGGCCACGCCCACCGAACCGGTGCCGGTGGCCAGATGGGTGAGCGGGACGCCGAAGCGGTCCGACAGCTCGCTCACCAGACCGGTGCAGGCCAGGTCCGGGTAGCGGTTGAAGGTGCAGGCCGCCGCGGTCACGCTCTCCAGCACGCCGGGCAGCGGCGGGTACGGGTTCTCGTTGGAGGACAGCTTGTAGGCGACCGGTCCGCCGGCCGCGGCCGGCTTGCCCGGCTTGTAGGTGGGGATACCCTCCAGCTCGGCGCGCAGCTTGGGGCTCGTCTCGCTCACCGCAGTCCTCCTCGCGACCACCGGCGGACCGTCGACACCGCCGGCATCCAATACTGCTCACCTTAAGAGGATTCGCCGCCGCTGCGTACAGTGCGGGACGACCCCGTGGGCATCACGGGCATCACCGCCCGAAGGCGTACGTTCCGGGGGGGCGCGCTGTACATATATCTATGCGCCGGTAGCTCGCGCCGTGGCGCGCGTCCCCCGTGCAGGTGAGTTGAGACCTCTTCGAGACATCCGGCCCTCGGCAGGTCCATGCGCGTCAACGAGTAACGTACTGCCTGTAAAACACTCAACTACCTTTCTTTCCATGGACGTTGACCGCGTCTGGCCATGCAGAAACGTGCCTGTCAGCGCGTGCATATGCGTCCGCACTACCCCACCACATGAGCCCTACTATCGGCTCGCCATGACAGCAGCAGGGAAGCACCAGGTGAGCCGCGCGGAAACCTCACGTCGAGGCAGCAGGCCGGGCCGGGCGGGCATCAGAGACGTCGCCGCCGCCGCCGGGGTCTCCATCACGACCGTCTCGGACGCCCTCAACGGCAAGGGGCGGCTCCCGGACGCCACCCGGCGCCATGTCCGCGAGGTCGCCGACCGGCTGGGCTACCGCCCCTCGGCCGCCGCCCGGACCCTCCGTACCGGCAAGTCGGGACTGATCGGCCTGACCGTGACCACCTACGGGGATGAACCTTTCACCTTCACCGAGTTCGCCTACTTCGCCGAGATGGCCCGGGCCGCCACCTCGGCCGCGCTCGCCCGCGGCTACGCCCTGGTGATCCTGCCCGCGACCTCCCGCCACGACGTCTGGTCCAACGTCGCCCTGGACGGCACGATCGTCATCGATCCCTCCGACCAGGACCCGGTGGTCCGGGAACTGACCCGGCAGGGCCTGCCCGTCGTCTCCGACGGCCGCCCGGCCGGCGCGCTGCCCGTGACCGCCTGGGTCGACAACGACCACGAGGCCGCCGTACTGGACATCCTCGACCACCTCGCCGCCGCCGGCGCCCGCCGGATCGGCCTGCTCACGGGCACGTCGACGGACACGTACACCCATCTGTCGACCTCGGCCTACCTGCGCTGGTGCGAGCGCGTCGGCCAGGAGCCGGTGTACGAGGCCTACCCGGCGCACGACCCCTGCGCGGGCACCGTCGCCGCCGACCGGCTGCTCGCCCGCCCCGACCGGCCCGACGCCGTCTACGGCCTGTTCGACCCCAACGGCACCGACCTGCTCGCCGCCGCCCGCCGTTACGGGCTCCGCGTCCCCGACGACCTGCTGCTCGTGTGCTGCAGCGAGTCGACGGTGTACGCCAGCACCGAGCCGCCCATCACCACGCTCTCCCTGAAACCCCGCCGCATCGGCACGGCGGTCGTCCAGCTGCTGATCGACGCCATCGAGGGCGTCCAGGCCGAGCAGCCGGTCGAGCAGGTGATACCGACGGAACTGATCGTGCGCACCTCGTCCCAGCGACGCCCGCCGCGCACGACGGTCAGCCCGCCCCGGACGCCGGGCCGGGCATAGGGCCCGGCGGCAGCGCGGGCGCCCGAGGGGCCGGGGCGTACGGGCACCCGGCCGGGACGGACACCGCGTGTCCGTCCCGGCACACCCGCCGGCCGGTGGGTGCGGAGCGACCGGCGCGGGCCGAGACCGTCCGGTCGGTCCGCCCGTGACCGGCGAAAGACCTGCCCAAACGGGGCGAAAGCCGCGAGGAACCGGAGTCTTGTTCCGATTCACCACCCCTGGGTCATCACACGGCGCGACGTGCATTCCTATGATGGGCCCACGACACCGCGGACCGTGCGACCAGGCAGTCCGAAGCGGTGCAGATGCGGCGCGATGGTGGAGGGGTCTGATGACTCAGGGGGCCGGTCAGGGACCCGAGGTGGAGCGGACGGCGACACTGCGCGACTTCCGGGTGCCCGCGTACGTCCACGAGACCGGCCCGTACGTACGCAGCATCCACCCGGGCAACGCCGTGCCGCCCGCCGACGAGGCGTACCCGGAGGGCTACACCCCCACCCAGCGCGACCTGCCCGTCATCAACCGCGGCGACACCCTGCAGGTCCCCGTCGAGCCGGTCCCGGCCGCCCCGGCACCGCAGCCCGCCACCGGCCCCGGGCCGCTCTACGTCGTCGGGGACGTCCACGGTTACCTCGACGAACTGGTGGCCGCCCTGCAGGAGCAGGGCCTGATCGACGCCTCGGGCCAGTGGTGCGCCGGCACCGCCCGGCTGTGGTTCCTCGGCGACTTCACCGACCGCGGCCCGGACGGCATCGGCGTCATCGACCTGGTGATGCGGCTGTCCGCGGAGGCCGCCGCGGCGGGCGGCTACTGCAAGGCCCTCATGGGCAACCACGAGCTCCTCCTCCTGGGCGCCAAGCGGTTCGGCGACACTCCCGTCAACTCCGGCGCGGGCACCGCCACCTTCCAGGCGGCCTGGCTGCTCAACGGCGGCCAGAAGACCGACATGGACCGCCTCCAGGACCACCACCTCCAGTGGATGGCCCGCCTCGACGCCGTCGAAGAGGTCGACGGCTATCTGCTGATCCACTCCGACACCACCGCCTACCTGGACTACGGCGACTCGATCGAGGCGGTCAACGACACCGTCCGCGAGGCCCTGACCCGCAACGACGCCGACGAGGTCTGGGACCTGTTCCGCAAGTTCACCAAGCGCTTCTCCTTCCGGGACGAGGGCGGCGCCGACGCCGTGCGCTCCCTTCTCGATACGTACGGCGGCACCCGGGTCGTTCACGGACACAGCCCGATTCCCTACCTCCTCGGCGAGGTCGGTTCCGAGGACGGCGAGGAGGGCACCGGCCCGGTCGTCGAGGGGCCGCACGTCTACGCCGACGGACTCGCCATCGCCATGGACGGCGGAGTGACCATGGCCGGGAAACTGCTGGTCCAGCAACTTCCCCTGGACACCTGACCGTTCCCCGGGCAGGCGCGCGCCCGGCGGTGAACACGCAGGCCGCACCGCGATTTCCGGCAATCCCCTGTCACCGTTCGCCGTCACGGCTCTACCATCGGCTTGTCCGTAGCAGGCTCCCCTCCGTTTCTGCCCGACGGCTCGCCGGCGTGCGAGCACCAGCCCTACGGAGCACCGGGGGAGGCACATGAACAGCGTTCCGCAGCATCTGCACGACGAGGACCGCCGGGAATTCGAGCGGCTCCTCGACGAGGTGCTGCGCTCCGCACCCCGCCGGCCGGAACTGGCCGGTGTCGGAGAGCGGCTCAGCCCTGAACAACTGCGCACCATGGCGCTCGACGCCGGTGCCCTGATCACGGCGGCCGCGGCGGCCGAGTACCGGCACTACGCCGCACTCCGCGAAGAACTGCGGCAGCCCGCCCCGTCCACCGCACCGCCCGGCACTCCCGATGCCGCGGAGCCCGGTCCGGCCGCCGCGGACCTCGCCACCCCCCTCGGCGAGACCGCCGAGAACACCGGCGCGGGTGCCCTGGCGGTCGTCGCCGTCCTGGCTCCCCTCCTGTCCGCAGCCGCTGCCGTGCTGTTCCTGCTCGTCGGTTACCTGCTCAGGGTGCTGGACCCCGGGCAGGCCTTCGCCCGGACCATGCTCACCACCGGCTGGGTGTTCGGCGGCCTGACCGCGGTGGCGATCCTCGTCGCCGCCGTCGGACTGCTGCTCACCGCGCTGCGCAACGGCACCCCGTCCGGCGCACAGGCAGGCGGCACGGCGCACGAGGAGCTGTCCAGGGCCAGGGAGGCCTGGCGCCAGGCCCTGCTCGAACGCGGCATCCTGCCGTTCCTGCGGGACGCGCTCGCCGATCCCGGCACGGCCGGCGTACGCCACCCGGCCCCACCCGCCCCGACCGGCCGCATGCCGCGCCTGGGATACGACCGTCCCGGCTTCAGCAGCCCCGACGACGGAAGCGCGTCCGGCCGCCCGAGCTTCACCAGCCCCGACTACACCAGCCCGGACTTCGGCGGCCCGGAGCACCGGCCCGAGTAGCCCCGCCCCCGCTCCGCCCCGCGCCCGCGCGCCGCGTGGGCCCGCCGCACCAGCCGGCCGTCTTGGGACCGGCCGGCGCGACGGCCTCACCGTGCGCGTCTCAGTCGGCGATCGGCAGATACACCCGGTTGCCGGCGGCCGCGAACTCCTTCGACTTCCGGGCCATGCCCTCCTCGATCTCGTCCCTGCTGCCGCCGTGTTCGCGCCTGATGTCCTGCGAGATCCTCATGCTGCAGAACTTCGGCCCGCACATGGAGCAGAAGTGCGCCGTCTTGGCGGGCTCGGCCGGCAGCGTCTCGTCATGGAACTCCCGTGCCGTGTCCGGATCAAGAGCCAGATTGAACTGGTCCTCCCAGCGGAACTCGAAGCGGGCGTCCGACAGCGCGTCGTCCCACTCCTGTGCGCCCGGGTGCCCCTTGGCGAGGTCGGCCGCGTGCGCCGCGATCTTGTAGGTGATGACGCCGGTCTTGACGTCATCCCGGTTGGGCAGGCCCAGGTGCTCCTTGGGCGTGACGTAGCAGAGCATCGCCGTGCCCCACCAGGCGATCATCGCGGCGCCGATGCCGGAGGTGATGTGGTCGTACGCCGGCGCGATGTCCGTGGTCAGCGGGCCGAGCGTATAGAACGGAGCTTCGTCGCAGATCTCCTGCTGAAGGTCGATGTTCTCCTTGATCTTGTGCATCGGGACGTGACCGGGGCCCTCGATCATCGTCTGCACGTCGAACCGCCTGGCGATGCGGTTGAGCTCCCCGAGCGTCCGCAACTCGGCGAACTGCGCCTCGTCGTTGGCGTCGGCGATCGAACCCGGCCTGAGACCGTCGCCCAGCGAGTACGTGACGTCGTAGGCGGCGAAGATCTCGCACAACTCCTCGAAGTGCTCGTACAGGAACGATTCCTTGTGGTGGGCCAGACACCAGGCGGCCATGATCGACCCGCCGCGCGAGACGATGCCGGTCTTGCGGTTGGCGGTGAGCGGGACGTACGGCAGCCGGACGCCCGCGTGGACGGTCATGTAGTCCACGCCCTGCTCGGCCTGTTCGATGACGGTGTCCTTGTAGATCTCCCAGGTCAGTTCCTCGGCCTTGCCGTCGACCTTCTCCAGGGCCTGGTAGAGCGGCACGGTGCCGATGGGAACGGGGGAGTTGCGCAGGACCCACTCGCGGGTGGTGTGGATGTTGCGGCCGGTGGAGAGGTCCATGACCGTGTCGGCGCCCCAGCGGGTCGCCCAGGTCATCTTCTCGACCTCCTCCTCGATGGAGGACGTCACCGCGGAGTTGCCGATGTTGGCGTTCACCTTCACCAGGAACCGCTTACCGATGATCATCGGCTCGATCTCCGGGTGATTGACGTTGGCCGGCAGCACGGCCCGGCCCGCCGCGATCTCCTCGCGGACCACCTCGGGAGAGACGTTCTCCCGGATGGCCACGAACTCCATCTCCGGTGTGATCTCGCCCCGGCGGGCGTACGCGAGCTGGGTGACCGCCTGGCCGTCCCGGCCTCGCCGCGGCTGGCGCGGGCGGCCGGGGAAGACCGCGTCGAGGTTGCGCAGCCCGCCACGCGGCGCGGTGTGCTTGATCCCGTCGTCCTCGGGGCGGACGGGACGGCCCGCGTACTCCTCGGTGTCGCCGCGAGCGATGATCCAGTTCTCCCGCAGGGGCGGCAGGCCCCTGCGGACGTCCGTGTCGGCGAGTGGATCGGTGTACGGGCCCGATGTGTCGTACAGCGTCACCGACTGCCCGTTGGTGAGGTGCACCTGACGGACCGGCACCCGCAGATCGGGGCGCGAGCCCTCGATGTACGCCTTGTGCCAGCCGATGGACTTCCCGGCCTCCGGGGACTTCTCGTCCTGAACGGAGGCAGGCGTGCGTGCGTCCTTGTTGGTCATGAGACCTACTCCCTACGCCGGCATTACCCGGTAACAGGTTCGGCGGTCGACGCAGCGGTTTCCGTCGGCCGACGTCTCTGGTGGAACCTTGCTGGTTCCACGTGAAACATCGCGTCTACGGAGGTCAGCGCCCTCTCAGCCCGGTGCTCCGAGCTCCCGCGTGTGCAAAGGTGCCTCCACGCTAGCGTCATGTGTGGCGCGGTGAACAGTGGGCCCCCACGCTTCTTGCGATGATCGGGCGGTGACCAGGATGGAGCAGTACCCCTATCAGCCGCCCGAGCCGCGCCGCCAGGACAGCCCGGAGGACGGCAGCGGACACGGCCACGGAGTCCGTGAAGGCGGCTCCCACGGTCACTCGCACAGCCACAGCCACGGTCCCGCCGCGCCCGTCTCCAAGCACCTGCGGACCGTCATCGCGGCGATTCTCGTGCCCTTCACCGCGGCGGTCCTGGTCGGCCTCGCGGTGCTCTGGCCCGGAGGAGCCCCGCCCCATACGCGCACCGGCGTCGGCTTCGACCGGCAGACCCAGCAGGCCACGGTCACCCGGGTCGTCGAGGTCGGCTGTGCGTCGGGGGACGCCTCCGGCGCCGCCCCGGCCGGCGACACCTCCGCAGCCGGAGGCGTCCCGGCGAAGCGCAAGGCCGGCACATCCTGCAAGAAGGCGACCGTCCGGATCGACACCGGCAAGGACAAGGGCCGTACGTTCACCGAGATCGTGCGGCCGGACCAGTCACGGCAACTGCACCAGGGCGAGGAGGTCGTGGTCGCCTACGAGCCGTCCGCGCCGAAGGATCTGCAGTACTCGGTGACCGATGTGAACCGGCAGTTCCCGATGGCCCTGCTCGCGGGCATCTTCGCCGTCGCCGTCGTCGTGGTGGGCCGGATGCGCGGTGTCATGGCGCTGGTCGCTCTGGCCGTCAGCTTCCTGGTGCTGACCCTGTTCATCCTGCCCGCCATCCTGCAGGGCTCCAATCCGCTGGTCGTGGCCGTGGTCGGATCGAGCGCCATCATGCTGATCGCCCTGTACATGTGCCATGGCCTGTCAGCCCGTACGTCGGTGGCGGTGCTCGGCACCCTGATCTCCCTCTCGCTGATCGGTGTGCTCGGCTCCCTGTTCATCGGCTGGGCCGCGCTGACCGGCAACACGGACGACAACACCGGTCTGATCCACGGGCTGTATCCGTCGATCGACATGAGCGGTCTGTTGCTGGCCGGCGTCATCATCGGTTCGCTCGGCGTGCTGGACGACGTGACGGTGACGCAGACCTCGGCGGTCTGGGAGCTGCACGAGGCCAACCCGTCGATGGGCTGGCGCGGTCTGTATCGGGCGGGCATCCGCATCGGCCGTGACCACATCGCCTCCGTGGTCAACACCCTGGTGCTGGCCTACGCCGGAGCCGCGCTGCCGCTGCTGCTGCTGTTCTCGATCGCGCAGAGCAGCGTGGGGGCGGTGGCCAACAGCGAACTGGTGGCCGAGGAGATCGTGCGCACCCTGGTGGGCTCGATCGGCTTGGTCGCCTCGGTGCCGGTCACCACCGCGCTCGCCGCGCTGGTCGTCTCCGCCGACCGGCCCGGCCCGGCTGGCCCGGCACCGGGCGCGGGGCAGCCCGCACCTGCGCGCGGCGGCCGGGGCCGGCGCCGGAAGCGGTGAATCCGGCGGCCGGTCGGCGGCGGCGCCCGACCGGCCCCCCCCTCCTCAGCAGAAGCGTTCCTGCACCACCCGGTGCGGCAGGGCAGCACCCCGGCGCCGTTGGCTCGTATCACTCAGCCGGCGCTCTGCTCCTCGGCCAGGATGCGGTCCAGCGCCTCATCGAGATGCGCGTCGAAGTCGGCCAGCGCACCCTCCTGGCCGAGCGGCACGAGCTTGTCCGTCCGGTCGAGGAAGGCCACCAGCGGCGGCGCCGACGAGCGGAACAGGGCCTGGTCGCCGCCCACCTGAAGCCGGATCAGCACCTCGCCCAGCGTCTCGGAGCCGGCGGGGGCGATGTGCACATCGCCCTCCCCGCACGGACGGCCGACTCCGTCGATCAGCAGCTCACGCCCGAACGCCCAGGTTACCGGGGCGTCCCCGGGCAGATGAAAGGTGAGCCGCACGGCGTAGGGATCACTGGCCTCGTAGCGCAACTCCACCGGAATGCGGAAGGAGAGCTCCTCCGACACGAGAAAGCTCATCATGACTTCTGCCTGTACGGACTCGCGCATCGCCTATCCCGTCATATGACATCGACTGGCCGGGATTCGTCCATCCGACCGTGGTCCAAATCTTGCTGAACGTACACGGCAGATCACAAGGAGTAAGTTTTCACATACTGATAGAGAGGGCCAGTGAGCCGAGATTCCGTCCGATCTCCGTCTGCAGCCGCTCGACCGCGGGCAGCAGCCGGTCGGCCCGCTGGGCCGGCAGGGAGATGGCCATGGTGGCCGCTGTGGTGCCGACCGTGATCGGAACCGCCGCACAGACGGTTCCGAGCGCGTACTCCTGGCGCTCCACCACCGCTTCCATGCGCCGCAGCCGGGCCAGCCGGCGCAGCAGTGCGTCGTTGTCCCGCACGGTGTACCGCGTGAGGGGCTGCACAGGACAGCGGGCGAGGTGGTCGCGCCGGGCCTCCTCGTCCAGCTGGGAGAGCAGGCACTGACCGATGGCGTGCGCGTGACCGGTCTCGCGGAAGTCGGCCCACTCCTCGACCGCGGGCGCCTCACGCGAGTCGGAGACGCACATGACCTCGATCTCACCCTCGCGGTACATCGCGTAGTACACCGGCACACCGATGGAATCCCGCCAGCACGCGAGCGTGTCCGCCACCGTGCTGCGACGTTTCTGCCGTGCCCCGCTGCTGGTGAGCCGCGCCACCGCGTCACCGAGGAAGAACAAGCCTTTCTCACGGCACAGATAGCCCTCGTGCACCAGGGTGCGCAGCAGGTGATACGTCGTCGGCAGCGCGATACCGGCCTCACGGGCGAGTTGCTTGGCGGTGGCGCCGTGTGCGTGCCCGGCGACGGTCTCCAGCAGGCGCATGGCGCGCTGGACGGATCCGATGAGCGTCGCGGGGGCCGGGGTCGCCCGGGCGCCGGCCCCCCGGGGTTGACCGGGGACGGCCGGAACGGGAGGCCGCGGCACGGGGGCCGGGCCGGAGGGCGGCGGGGCGGGAAGGGTGTGGGGTTCTGCCGGTGCGGTGTCAACCGTGGCCAAGGGTCACTCCGAAGCGAGGGGGCAGCCCGTGCGGAGGAGGAGCACGGAGGGGTGTCTGCGCCGTCCACGGGGCCGGAGCCCGCGGTGAGTTCTGGACTCTAACCGTCCGTCACCGCGCGCAGACGGCTCCCGGGGAAACTTCCCTCCTCCGAGGGAACCGGTGGTCCCGTTCGTCCGGGCACCGGTCCCCGCCCGCCTCACCAGTCGCTGCGCGACGAGGAACCCGCCATGAACTTGCGCACGATGTAGATCACTCCGCCGACCAGGGCGACGAACAGCAGCGCCTTGAACAGCAGTTTGATCACGATGGCGGCGACGGTCGCGATCAGGCCGCCGAACACGACCAGGGCGATGACCGGCACCGCGACCCACTTCACCCACCACGGCAGCCCCGCGAAGATAGCCCGCATCGCCTCGTCCTTTGCGCTCTCGTGCGTTGTCGGTGTTCCGCACCCGATGCTAGGGCCGCGGAGACGCCCCGCGGGGACCGCGCAGCCCTTGTCCGCCCCTGACCCGTCCCTTAGGGAACCCCGAGACCGGGCTCACGCCTCCGGCGGAGAGAACACCACGAGCACCCTGAGGTCTTCGCTGATGTGGTGGAACCTGTGGGGGACCCCGGCCGGCACGTAGACGATGCTGCCCCGTGCCACCTCGGTCGTCTCCGCACCGACCGTGACGGACGCCCTGCCGCTGACGACGAAGTACACCTCGTCCTGGTTGTGCGGCTTCTGCGGGTCGTGCGCGCCCGCGTCCAGGGCGTACAGGCCGACCGACATGTTCCGCTCACGCAGGAACTGAAGGTAGGCGCCTGCGTTGGCGGCGCGCTCCGCCTCCAGTTCGTCCAGCCGGAATGCCTTCATCGCCGCTGCCGCCCTCGTCTCACTGCTCGCCGTCCGTCCGGTCTGCCACGATCAGACACATGAAGAATCTCGTAGTCAAGACGATCGCCAACGCGGGCGCCTTGGCGGTGGCCGTATGGCTGCTCGACAAGATCACCGTCACCGGTGACAGCACCGCCCAGAAAGCCGGCACGCTGATCGTGGTCGCGCTGGTCTTCGGACTGGTGAACTGGCTGGTCAAGCCGATCGTGAAGCTGCTCACCCTCCCGCTGTTCATCCTGACCCTGGGCCTGATCACCCTGGTCGTCAACGCGCTGATGCTGCTGCTGACCTCCTGGGTGTGCGGCAAGCTCGACCTGAGCTTCCATGTGGAAGGCTTCTGGACGGCCGTCCTCGGCGGTCTGATCGTCTCCGTCGTCTCCTGGGCGCTGCACGTCGTCCTGCCCGACGAGGACTGACCACGCCATGACCTACCGTGTCTGCTTCGTGTGCACCGGCAACATCTGCCGCTCGCCGATGGTCGAGTCCGTCTTCCGCGCGCGGGTGGCGGAGGCCGGACTCGATGGTCTGATCGAGGTTGACAGCGCCGGCACCGGCGGCTGGCACGAGGGCGAGCACGCCGACCCGCGCACCGTCTCGGTCCTCGAGGAGCACGGCTACGGCAGCGAGCACGTGGCCCGTCGTTTTCAGCGCTCCTGGTTCGCGCGCCTCGACCTCGTGATCGCCCTCGACACCGGTCACCTCTCGGACCTGCGCCGGCTCGCGCGTACCGACGAGGACGCGCGCAAGATCCGTCTCCTGCGCTCCTACGACCCCGCCGCCGGCGCCGACCTCGACGTCCCGGACCCGTACTACGGGGGCCGGGACGGCTTCGAGGAGTGCCTTGAGATGGTGGAGGCGGCGAGCACCGGTCTGCTCGCCGCCGTACGGGAAGAACTGGAAGGACGGGCCGCATGAGCGACGGCACGAAGGACGAGGGCCGCACCGGCGACGGCACGCGCGCGGTACGGGCGGGGCTCCCCGAGCCGGTCAAGCACGAGCCGACCCTGCCCGGACCGGTGTTCGCGGCGCACTTCCACCTGCCCGGCGAGGTGACGGGACCGTACGCCTACGGCCGCGACGACAACCCGACCTGGACACTGCTGGAGCGTGCCATCGGCGAGCTGGAGGCGCCCGGGCAGGACGTCGAGACGCTGGTGTTCGCCTCCGGCATGGCGGCGATCTCCTCCGTGCTGTTCTCCCAGCTGCGCTCCGGCGACGCGGTCGTGCTGCCCTCGGACGGTTACCAGGTGCTGCCGCTGGTGGGCGCCCAGCTGGAGGCCTACGGAATCGAGGTGCGCACCGCGCCGACCGGTGGCGACGCCCAGCTGGAGCTGCTCGACGGGGCCCGCCTGCTGTGGATCGAGTCCCCGTCGAACCCCGGGCTCGACGTGTGCGACATCCGGCGGCTGGCGGAGGCGGCCCACGCGCGGGGCGCCCTGGTGGCCGTCGACAACACCCTCGCCACCCCGCTCGGGCAGCGCCCCCTGGAGCTGGGCGCCGACTTCTCCGTGGCCAGCGGCACCAAGCAGCTCACCGGCCACGGTGACGTGCTGCTGGGTTATGTCACCGGCCGCGACACGGAGGCGATGGCCGCCGTACGCCGGTGGCGCAAGATCGTCGGCGCGATCGCGGGCCCCATGGAGGCCTGGCTCGCGCACCGCTCCATCGCCACGCTGCAGCTGCGCGCCGACCGCCAGTGCGCCGGCGCGCTCGCCGTCGCCGAGGCCCTGCGCCGGCGGCCCGAGGTCCTGGACCTGCGCTACCCGGGTCTGCCCGACGACCCCGCGCACGAGGTCGCCAAGCAGCAGATGCGCCGATACGGCTGCGTCGTGTCCTTCACGCTGCCCACGCGGGCGCGTGCCGAGCGGTTCCTCCGGGCTCTGCGGCTGGTGGAGGACGCGACGAGTTTCGGCGGGGTGCGGTCCACGGCCGAGCGCCGCCGCCGCTGGGGCGGGGACGCGGTGCCGGACGGCTTCATCCGGATGTCCGTCGGCGCGGAGGACACAGAGGACCTGGTGGCCGACGTCCTGCGCGCGCTGGACGAGTCCGCGGACTGAACCGGGAGCCGGTCCGGGCCTCTCCCGTGGCCCGGACCGCCTGCGGTGCGCAGCGCGAAGAACCGCCGGCGCCGGAGAAGAAGGGCTCCTACGGCCTGCGACAGCCTGGCGTCGACGCCGACCGTCCGGGGACACGTGCCGCAGCCGTTCGGTGGCGCTTTGCGATGTTTCACGTGGAACCAGCCGGGCCACATTTCTCCCATGACCGTCCGACCCGTGGTCAAGCGCACCGCCCGTGCCGTTCTGCTGGACGGGGACGACCTGATCCTGATCAAGCGGACAAAGCCGGGCGTCGATCCCTACTGGGTCACCCCCGGCGGCGGAGTCGAGCCCGGCGATTCGACCGTCGTGCACGCCCTGCACCGGGAGGTGTACGAGGAACTCGGCGCCAAGATCACAGACGTGGTGCCGTGCTTCGTCGACACCGTGGAGCACATCGGCGAGGACGGCGGAGCGACCGGTGTGAAGGTGCAGCACTTCTTCGTCTGCCGACTGGAGTCGATGGATCCGTCGCTGCGTCACGGTCCCGAAGTGGAGGAGCCGGCCGGCGAGTACGAGATCGTCCGCGTCCCGTTCACGCGGGTGGGCATCGCCTCGGTCCACCTTGTCCCGCTGTCCCTGCGCCACTACCTGGACGGCAACATCGAGGGCGTCCGCGCCATGCACGCTCCGGACCTCGGCTGAGCCTGTCCGGCTGGCACCGAGCAACTCGGTGGCCGCGAACCTGCCTGTGTCCGGATCGCATTGCAGGTTCCAGCCGGCGGCCGGCGACGGCACTGAACAGCGCCTTGTGCATGCCTCGCCGTGCCATCCCGGTCATCGTGCGGTGGACGCCCGGACCAGCTCATAGGCGTCCCACAGGTCCCGGCCCGTGTAGGCATGGGTCGCCAGACCCGCCAGATGGGAGTCGCTGTAGGCCACACAGTCCGCTCGTGCCACGCCGAACTCCTCGCACAGCCGGTCGGCCACACGCACCTTGGCCGCGGCGCTCAGCACCCCGGACGGGTCGACGGGCTCGGTGAACGGTACGGCCGGAAACAGGAGCCATGAGCCGTGTCCAGCGCCACCGTCTCCGCCTCCAGGCCGAACTGGCGCGAGATCTCCACCGGCGCGGTGGTCCCGTGCAGCAATGTGCCGTCGGGATCGAAGAGATGCAGTCTGGCCATGACCTGGGAGGCTAGTCGGCCGGGTGTTTCACGTGAAACATCCGGCCGCTGTCCATGAGCTGTGCGCAAGGCCACGAGTTGGCCAAAAACACGTGCGTCTGCATCGAAACAGGTGGACGGCGGGGGTGTCGTTCGGACAGCCTGACCTGCGTGCCGACTCCTTCCCTCGCTGCTCTGCCCATCCGCCGTCTGACGTTCCGGGACCTCACCGTCTGCGCCGACCTGTCCGAGGACCGGGGCTGGCCCCGCGAGGAGCACAAATGGGGATTCCTCCTCACTGCGGGGAAGGGCTGGGGCATCGACGACCCCGAGGGCGGCCTCGTCGCCGCGTGCGTGGTGACGGAGTACGGCTCATGGGGGCGGCCGGATCTCGGCGCCATCGGCATGGTGCTGGTGGCCGGACGCCACGCCCGTCAGGGCGTCGGCCGCCGTCTGATGCGGCATGTCGTGTCCACCATGGGAACCACTCCGCTGACGCTGCACGCCACGCCCAGCGGCCGGCCCCTCTACGAGGAGCTGGGCTTCAAGGTGACGGGTCGGGCGGAGATGCTGAGCGGCCGGTTCACCCCCGGCGGACCTGAATGCGCGGTGGCCACGCGTGCTGCCACCGCCGAGGATCTCCCGGGCATCCTTCGTCTCGACGAGGAAGTGTTCGGCGCCGACCGCACACCGCTCATCGCCCGGCTGCCCGCCTTCGCCGATCAGCTGCGGGTGGCCGAGGAGGACGGGCGGCTCATCGGTTACACGGCCGCGTGGCCCAACATGGACACGCATGTCGTCGGTCCGCTGATCGCGCGGGACACGGAGACCGCGAAGGCGCTCGTCGCCTCGCTGGCGGCCCACACGGACCGTCCGCTGCGCACGGACATCGACGTGCGCCACGAGGAGCTGCTGACTTGGGCGAAGGAGCGGGGTCTGGCCTCCGTGGCCTTCAACTCCGTGATGACCTATGGCATCACCGACCTGCCGGGCGACTGGACCCGGCGGTTCGCGCCGCTGACCGTGGCCGCGGGCTGAACCGCCGTACGACGCCCGCGGGCCCCGCCGCTCGGAGCGGCGGGGCCCGCGTCATGAGATGCGGACCAGGATGCTCAGGCGAGCGCCCGCACGGCCGCCATGGCGAAGCCGTGGTCCTGCTCCGGCGCACCGCCGCCGACGCCGATCGCGCCGATCAGCCGGCCGTCCCGGTGGACGGGGATCCCGCCCGCGATGAACAGCAGAGGCCGGTCGAGGGCCGTGGGCAGCGTGTGGAAGAGGCCGCCGGGCTGGACGGCGTCGACAAGACCGGCGGTGGGCGTGTTCAGCTGCAGTGCCGTGTACGCCTTGCGGGTGCTGGTCTCGCCGGAGATCAGTACGGCCCGGTCGTCCCGGCGGAAGGCGAGCAGGTTGCCGCCGGCGTCCAGGACGGTGACGCTGACGGTGACTCCGGCGTCCTCGGCCGCCTGCCGGGCCGTGGTGATGAGCAGCTCGGCATCCTCGATGGTGAGGGGGGCGACGGCAGTGGTGCTCATGGAGGTTGCTCCTCGGGTGGTGCGGTGGTGGTTGCTTGCCGGGCCGGGAAGTGCGTCCACGGCACGGACGTCTGCCGGTCAGGGTTGAGCCGCCGGGAACGGTGGCTCAGTGGTGGACGGGGGCCCGCTGCTCTGCGGGCCTTCCGGTGGCGGCCGGGGTGCTGTGCGCGTCGTCACGGCGCTCCATGGCGGCCGAGAGGACGGCGAGGAGCAGCGCGGCAGCGGCCAGGGCGGCGCCGACCCAGTTGGGGGCCGTGTAGCCGAAGCCGGCCGCGATCACGAGGCCGCCGAGCCAGGCCGACAGGGCGTTCCCCAGGTTGAAGGCCCCGATGTTCACGGCCGACGCGAGTGTCGGGGCGCCGTGCGCCTGATCGAGGACGCGCTTCTGCAGCGGCGGCACGGTGGCGAAGCCCAGGGCGCCGATCAGGGCGATGGTGACCGCAGCCGTCAGCTTGTTGTGGGCGGTCAGCGTGAAGAGCGCCAGGACGAGGGTCAGAGCGCCCAGGGAGACGTACAGCATCGGCATCAGGGCGCGGTCGGCGAACTTGCCGCCGACGAGGTTGCCGCCGACCATGCCGATGCCGAAGAGGACCAGCAGCCAGGTCACCGAGCCGTCGGCGAAGCCGGTGACGTGGGTCATCATCGGCGCGATGTAGGTGATGGCGGCGAAGACGCCGCCGAAGCCGAGGACGGTCATCGCCATGGCGAGCAGGACCTGGGCGTTCTTGAAGGCGGCCAGCTCGTGCCGCAGGTGCACGCCCTGCGGCCGCGGCAGCTCGGGAACGAGCTTGGCGATGCCCGCGAGACCGATGACGCCGAGGGCGGCGACGAGGGTGAAGGTGACGCGCCAGCCGACGCTCTGTCCGACGAGCGTGCCCAGCGGGACGCCGACGACGTTGGAGATGGTCAGACCGGTGAACATCATGGCGATGGCGCCGGCCTTCTTCTCCGGCGCCACCAGGTCGGCCGCGACGACCGAACCGATGCCGAAGAAGGCGCCGTGGGCGAGCGAGGCGACCACGCGTCCGACGAGCATGACGGCGAAGACAGGGGCCACGGCGGAAAGCAGGTTCCCGGCGACGAACAGGCCCATCAGCAGCATCAGCATCCGCTTGCGCGGAACCTTGGTGCCGAGCACGGTCATCAGCGGGGCGCCGAAGACCACGCCGAGGGCGTAGCCGGTCACGAGCAGTCCCGCCGTGGGGATGGAGACCCCGAAGTCGCCCGCGACCTCGGGCAACAGACCCATGATCACGAACTCGGTCGTGCCGATTCCGAAGGCCCCGATCGCGAGGGCCAGAAGCGCGAGAGGCATGAAGAGGTACACCTTCCAGATGATTGCAGCAGCGCTTTGAGCACGTACACAATAATTGCATGCGCTGGATAGTTGCAAGCGGTGACTATTGCGTTGGTGCTCTATCCTGGAGAGGCAGTCGCTTCGGGACGGAGGAAACGCCAATGACAGCGACGGACCCCGCACTCACCGCCCTCGCGCAGGGCTGGTGCGCTCTCTCTGCGTTGCACGGAAGGATCGAGGCGCACATCGAGCGCGCCCTGCAGGCCAAGCACGACCTGAGCGTGCGCGAGTACTCGCTGCTGGACGTGCTGAGCCGGCAGCACGACGGTGAGGGCGGGCATCTGCAGATGAAGCAGGTCGCCGACGCGGTCGTGCTCAGCCAGAGCGCCACCACACGTCTGGTGACCCGGCTGGAGGACCGCGGCCTGCTGGAGCGGTATCTGTGCCCCACCGACCGGCGCGGCATCTACACCAACGTCACCGCTGCGGGTCTGAAGCTCCTGGAGGAGGCGCGGCCCACCAACGACGCGGCGTTGCGCGAAGCCCTGGACATGGCGTCCAGGAATCCGCAACTGGCACCACTCGTCCGGGCCGTGGAGTCCTTGAACGCGCCTGCGCAGGATGACTGAGTGGCAGATCTCGAGATACGGGACGCGACCGCCGGCGACCTGCCGGCGATCGTCGCGCTGCTGGCCGACGACCCGCTGGGCGCCCAGCGGGAGTCGCCCGACGACCTGACGCCGTACGCGGCTGCCCTGGACCGCCTCTCCGCCGACCCCAGCCAGCACGTCGTCGTGGCCGTGCGCGACGGCCGCGTGGTCGGGACCCTCCAGCTCTCGATCATTCCGGGGCTCTCGCACAAGGGAGCCACGCGCGCGCTCGTCGAGGCCGTGCGCATTCACTCCGACGAGCGGGGCAGCGGGCTGGGCAGCCGGCTGATCGAGTGGGCGATCGACACCTCCCGGCGACTCGACTGCAAGATGATGCAGCTGACGTCCGACAAGACCCGCCGTGACGCCCACCGTTTCTACGAGCGGCTCGGCTTCACCGCGTCACACGAGGGCTTCAAGCTGCGGCTCTGACCCGACCCGCCGGTGCCGGAAGCGGACAGGGGGTGTGTTTCACGTGAAACGCACCCCTGCCCGCGTGCACGGCGGCTCAGCCGATGCCCCGCCAACCGTCCGGGTCCACGCCGCCGGGCACCGGTGCCTCGGCGTCGTACGGCTGCCGGGTGAACACGAAGGAGCCGAGGTCGAGGTGGCTCAGGGACCCGTCCGGACGCCGTACGGGCCGCAGCAGTTCACCGGCGTAATACCCCTCCAGTCCAGTCCAGGTGCCGTCGCCGTTCGCGCGGAACCGGGCGCGACGACCGCCGCCGGACAGCGGCGCGAGCGCGAGCAGCCCGTCCGCGCTCACCCGCAGGCCGAAGACGTGGGTGCCCCAGTACCACTGTCCCGCCAGCTCCAGTACCGCGGGATCGACCTCGCGCAGCGGCCGCCAGGGCTCCGGGATCCGGGGCTCCGCCTCGGCGACGATCCGCACGAGATCCGCCCCCACCGCGCCCAGCAGCGGCCCGCTGGTGCAATTGGCGAGCACCACCGCGGCCACATCGTCCTCCACGCTGATGCTGAGGTTCGCCAGGAAGCCCGGCAGGGAGCCGGAGTGCCCGACGAGCAGTCGGCCGTCGCGCCGCTGGAGCTGGAGCCCCAGGCCGTAGGCGGCCCCGTCCATCACGTCCACGGCCTCGGCGGGCGCCGCCGGAGTGCGCATCTCCCGGACCGACTCCGCGCTGAGGACCCGGTCGTCTCCGCCGGCCAGGAACGCGGCGAACCGCGCCAGGTCTCCGGTCGTCGACCAGAGCTGGCCGGCCGGCGCCATCCGCCCCAGGTCCTCGGACGGCTCGGGCAGCAGCGCGTCCGCCCAGGGATGCACGGCCCACCCGCCTGCATGCGGGGCCTGCGGCTGTGCGCTCGTCCGGTGCAGGCCCAGCGGCTCGAGGACCTCGCTGCGCAGCACCTCCTCCCAGGGAGCGCCGCGCAGTTCCTCCACCAGCGCGCCGAGCAGCGCGTAACCGGGGTTGGAGTAGTGGTGCCGCCGGCCGACGGGGTGCAGCAGAGGCTGTTCACCGAGCACATCGCTCAGCTCGGGGCGCAGAGAACCGGGAGTCCGCTCCCACCACGGCCCGGGCGACTCCGCCGCCAGCCCCGCGGTGTGGGCGAGGAGTTCCCTGATCGTCGCCTCTCCCGCGCCGGTGCCGGGCAGGTGCTTCTCCAGCGGATCGCCGAGATCGAGCACGCCCTCGTCGCGCAGCCGCATCACCAGCACCGCGGTGAAGGTCTTGGTGAGGGACCCGATCCGGTACTGCACCGTCTCGTCGGGCCCGTGCCCGTCCACCGAGGTCCGCGCCCCGTGCCACACCGCCCGTCCATCGCGCACCACGGCGGCGACCAGCGACGGCGCACGTCCTTCGGCCTGCGCGACGGCGATCCGGTGCAGGAGGGCACGCCGGGTGCCGGGCAGCAGTTCTTCGTGGAGTGTCGTCATGGCCCCAGTCCACCCGTTGCGGCGTCGAGCGTCGAATCCGCACCGCGCGCACCGGTGCGGAGGACACTTGTGGGATCTCGCCGCGACGTCGCTGCCGGGGGGAACGACGAGTCCGCGGCTGAGCCACCGACCGCGAGGACTTCACGCGCACAGATCGCGCACCGATGAGTTTCCCGCGCCGCACCGGTCTGTACGCATGAGACCGACTCACGGAAGGCTGGCGCCGTGCGGAAACTGATCTACGGCATGAACCTGACCCTGGACGGCTACATCGCCGCACCCGGCGACGACATCGGCTGGAGCGTGCCGAGCGACGAGCTGTTCCAGTTCTGGTCCGACCAGTTGCAGGCGACCGACCTGTCGCTGTACGGGCGCAAGCTGTGGCAGACGATGAGCTCCTACTGGCCCACCGGCGACCAGCAGCCCGACGCCACCCCGGCGGAGATCGAGTTCGCACGCCGCTGGCGGGACATGTCGAAGGTGGTGTTCTCCTCCACGATCGACACGGTCGACTGGAACACCCGCCTGGTCACCGGCGACGCGGTCACCGAGATCACCCGGCTCAAGGCCCAGGACGGCGGCCCGATGGACATCGGCGGCGCGACGCTCGCCGGGGCGGCCGTACGTGCCGGGCTGATCGACGAGTACGTGCTGGCCACCGCGCCGGTCCTGGTGGGCGGCGGCACACCGTTCTTCACCGCGCTGGACAGCTGGGTGAACCTGAACCTGGTGGAGACGCGGACGTTTCCCTGCGGCGTGATCCTGACCAGGTACGAGACGAGGCGCTGAGCGCCCGCCCGTGAGTCAAGGGCCGCATGCTCCGCGGGTGACACCGGAGGAGCCGGCTCGGGTTGCGCCGCGCACGCGACCTCATGGACCGCGCACACGCCGTACCGCTCGCCGTCCGCGACGACACGGTCCGCCGAGCGCCACCACGTACGGAGATACGTGCACCAGCAAGCGGCTCAGGTCAGGGCGCGGGCCTGGCGGTGGGGCGGTGAACCTCCAGGACGACTGCGGTGCCCGCCACGGTTCGGTCCTCGTGCATGGTGATCTGCTGGCCGGGCTGGACGTGCGTCCAGTGGGAGGGGGTGAGGGGCACTAGGCGAACCGTGGCTTGTCCGCCGGGCTCCAGCATGGGGATGTTCTCGACCCAGAGCCCAGCGATGCTGACCGCACGTCCGCCGCTGGGTGAGAGGAGTCCGATGTCCCACATGGGCCGCAGGACACCGGCGCCGGAGATCGGCGTCGTGCGCCGCGCCTCGGCAGCAGGGCAGAGCGTCAGATCCGCCCTGATCACGCCGTTGCGGAGCTCGGAGCATCGCCAATGGCACCAGGCCGCACTCCGCTCCAACTGGAGCTGATCAGCCGCCTCGGCGAGCTGCTCCCAGAACGCCAGAGGGAGCGAGCAAGCGTCCCCGAACTCCTCCAGCAGACCCAGGACGATCTCCCACTCGTCGTGAACGAGGTAGTCCCAGACGTCTCGCACCGTGATGTCATTCTCTGTGGCGGTCTCTTCCGGAACCAGCAGGGAAGCTGCTTCGAGCAGCTCAGGGACGTCCACGCGCTCATTGTCGACCACATGAAGGTGCTGCCCGGCCGGAATGGTCAGACCCTGCGCGGAAGGACGTCCAGTCGACCCCAGATCTGTTCGCCGGTGCTGACGGTCAGCAGATGCTGGCACCTCCACTGCAGCGAGACCTCGGGACGGTGCGTGAGCCGCTGCACGAGCTTGGGAAACAGATAGTGCGTCGCCTCTGCGGCGTCGAACTCTTCGAGAGCCAGTCGACCGGTAGGCCCTGGCTGAACCCGTGCATGGCGTCCTCCTTGGCCAGGATGACGCCACGGGCGTCGGTTACTTGGGGTGTCCGCGCTCAGCACGCTCAAGTAGGTGCTGTCCGAGGCCGCGCCGACCTCGTCGGCCCGGTCAGCAGCAGACTTCGGCAGAGACCCTGCACTGCAGCGCCGTGGATCAGGTCTGTGCCATGTCCACGAAACGGGAGTAGTGGCCCTGGAAGGCGACCGTGATGGTGGCCGTGGGGCCGTTTCGGTGCTTGGCCACGATCAGGTCGGCCTCGCCCGCGCGCGGGGACTCCTTCTCGTACGCGTCCTCGCGGTGCAGCAGGATGACCATGTCGGCGTCCTGCTCGATGGAGCCGGACTCACGCAGGTCGGACACCATCGGCTTCTTGTCGGTGCGCTGCTCGGGGCCACGGTTGAGCTGGGAGAGCGCGATGACCGGGATCTCCAGCTCCTTCGCGAGCAGCTTGAGGTTACGGGACATGTCCGAGACCTCCTGCTGGCGGCTCTCGGCGCGCTTGGAGCCACCGGACTGCATCAGCTGGAGGTAGTCGATGACGACCAGTTTGAGGTCGTTGCGCTGCTTCAGGCGCCGGCACTTGGCGCGGATCTCCATCATCGACAGATTGGGCGAGTCGTCGATGTAGAGCGGTGCGGCGGACACGTCCGGCATGCGGCGGGCGAGCCGCGTCCAGTCCTCGTCGGTCATCGTGCCCGAGCGCATGTGGTGGAGGGCGACGCGGGCCTCGGCGGACAGCAGGCGCATCGCGATCTCGTTGCGGCCCATCTCGAGCGAGAAGATGACGCTCGGCAGGTTGTGCTTGATGGCCGCGGCCCGTGCGAAGTCCAGCGCGAGCGTCGACTTACCCATGGCCGGACGCGCCGCGATGACGATCATCTGTCCCGGGTGCAGGCCGTTCGTCAACGAGTCGAAGTCGGTGAACCCGGTGGGGACACCCGTCATCTCGCCGCTGCGGGAGCCGATCGCCTCGATCTCGTCGAGGGCGCCTTCCATGATGTCGCCCAGCGGGAGGTAGTCCTCGCTCGTGCGCTGCTCGGTGACGGCGTAGATCTCGGCCTGGGCGCGGTTGACGATCTCGTCGACGTCGCCGTCGGCCGCGTATCCCATCTGGGTGATGCGCGTCCCCGCCTCGACCAGGCGCCGCAGCACGGCCCGCTCGTGGACGATCTCGGCGTAGTACTCGGCGTTGGCCGCCGTCGGCACGGTCTGGACCAGGCTGTGCAGATACGCGGCGCCGCCGACCTTGTTGATCTCGCCGCGCTTGGTCAGCTCGGCGGCGATGGTGATCGGGTCGGCCGGCTCGCCCTTGGCGTAGACGTCCAGGATGGCCTGGTAGATCGTCTCGTGCGCCGGCTTGTAGAAGTCGTGGCCCTTGAGGATCTCCACGACGTCGGCGATGGCGTCCTTGGACAGCAGCATGCCGCCGAGGACGGACTGCTCGGCGTCGAGATCCTGGGGCGGCATCCGCTCGAAGGACGACCCTCCGGCGTCCCAGCCGGAATTGTCCCGGCCCCGGTCGTGCTGTTCGTCACGGCCCCGGAGGCCCTCACCGCGCCGGCGGGAGGCCGGCAGACGATCACTGGGTCCGCTGTCGGCCCACGGATCGTCCAAGGGCTCGGAAATGCTCACCGAGCCACCTCCTCCCGTCCGCACGGCGGACCTCGCCGTGGCCTCTTTTGTACGGCACGACACTGACAAATGAGACGCCCAGCTCCGGTCGGGGCACGTCGGGTGTGCGACGGTTCCCAGGCCGGAAAAGGGGTGTCTCCCGGGCCGGGCGATGGAGCGGGCGCCGGACCACGGTAGGCCCGTCGGCACCGTCAGCCAATCTGGTTATCCACAGGCCATGTGGACGACCGCCCGGATGCTGTGGAGAACTCGGTGAAACCTGTGCACGACCCGGTGGACAGCCCTGTGAACAAGCCCTCGAAACCCCACCAGCAAAGCCCCTGAGCTGCGGCTTTGCCATCCACCGGCTGTGCAGAACAAAAAGTTTTCCGGTCGGGGCAAGATCGCTTGCAACGACGCCCGAAAGGTGACGCCCCGAAAGTCGGGGTAAGGGCCACTGCACTGTTGCAGCTCTTACCTGTGGACGATTAGATTGATGCCCATGACACAGGCTCCAGCGGTCCCCCCGGCCACCCGGCGGCGGCATGACCGAGAGATCATCGCGCTGGCCGTACCGGCCTTCGGCGCCCTCGTCGCCGAGCCGCTTTTCGTCATGGTGGACAGTGCGATCGTCGGCCACCTCGGGACGGCGCAGCTCGCCGGTCTCGCCGTCGCCTCGGCGCTCCTCACCACCGCGGTGGGTGTCTTCGTCTTCCTCGCCTACGCCACCACGGCCGCCGTCGCCCGCCGCGTCGGCGCCGGTGATCTGCAGGCCGCAATCCGGCAGGGCATGGACGGCATCTGGCTGGCGTCGCTGCTCGGCACCGCCGTCATCGCCGTGGTCCTGCCACTGGCCCCCGTCATCGTGGACCTCCTGGGCGCCTCGGCCACTGCGGCCCCCCATGCCGTGACGTACCTGCGCATCTCCTCACTCGGCATCCCGGCCATGCTCGTCGTCCTGGCCGCCACCGGCGTGCTGCGGGGCCTGCAGAACACCAGGACCCCCCTCTATGTCGCCGTGGCGGGCTTCGTCGCCAACGCCGGCCTGAATGCCGGTCTGGTCTACGGCGCCGGGCTCGGCATCGCCGGTTCGGCGTGGGGCACGGTCATCGCCCAGTGCGGGATGGCGGCCGTGTACCTGACCGTGGTCGTACGCGGTGCCCACCGGCACGGCGCCTCCCTGCGGCCGGACGCGGCCGGTATCCGGGCGTCGGCACAGGCAGGCGTTCCTCTCCTGGTACGCACACTGTCCCTGCGCGCGATCATCATGATCGCCACGGTGGTCGCGGCACGGCTCGGCGACGCCGACATCGCCGCGCACCAGATCATCCTGTCCCTGTGGAACCTGCTGGCCTTCGCCCTCGACGCGATAGCGATAGCGGGCCAGGCCATCATCGGCCGCTACCTCGGGGCCGATGACGCCCAGGGTGCCCGCGAGGCGTGCCGTCGCATGATCCAGTGGGGGACCGCGACCGGTGTCGTCCTCGGCCTGCTCGTGGTGGCCGCACGTCCTCTCTTCCTGCCGCTGTTCACCGGCGACTCCGTGGTCAAGGAGGCCGCGCTGCCGGCCTTGCTGCTGGTCGCGCTCTCCCAGCCCGTCTGCGGCGTCGTCTTCGTCCTGGACGGTGTCTTGATGGGGGCGGGCGACGGGCCGTACCTGGCCCGGGCCATGGTCGTCACCCTGGCGCTGTTCGCCCCGGCGGCTCTGCTCGTCCCCGCCGTCGGCGGCGGGCTCACCGCCCTCTGGGCGGCGATGACACTGATGATGACGATCCGCCTGCTGACCCTGTGGCTGCGGACCCGTTCGGGGCGCTGGGTCGTGACGGGCCCGACCTCCTGACCGTTTCACGTGGGACGAGCCGACTGTCGTGTTTCACGTGGAACAGCCCTTCGCCCCGCACCGCACGCACCCTCGCCCATGCGGCGCGCCATGCGAAAGGGGGCCGCACCCTGACGGGTGCGGCCCCCTTCGGACCTGCTCAAGCCGAGCGCAGCGATCAGGCCGCGACGACCTCGATGTTGACCTTGGCGGCAACCTCGGGGTGCAGACGCACGGACGTCTCGTGGGCGCCCAGGGTCTTGATCGGAGCGGACAGCTCGATACGGCGCTTGTCGACCTCGGGGCCACCGGAAGCCTTGATCGCGGACGCGATGTCGGCCGGGGTGACGGAACCGAAGAGACGGCCGGAGTCGCCGGAGCGAACGGCCAGGCGGACCTTCACGCCTTCGAGCTGGGCCTTGACCTGGTTGGCCTGCTCGATGGTCTGGATCTCGTGGATCTTGCGAGCGCGACGGATCTGCTCGACGTCCTTCTCGCCACCCTTGGTCCAGCGGATGGCGAACTTCCGCGGGATGAGGTAGTTGCGAGCGTAACCGTCCTTGACGTCGACGACGTCGCCCGCGGCGCCGAGGCCGGAGACCTCGTGGGTGAGGATGATCTTCATGAGTGGGTCACCCTTCCCTTAGCGCGCGGTGGAGGTGTAGGGCAGCAGCGCCATCTCACGGCTGTTCTTCACAGCCGTGGCGACGTCACGCTGGTGCTGCGTGCAGTTGCCGGTCACGCGGCGGGCACGGATCTTGCCGCGGTCGGAAATGAACTTCCGCAGCATGTTCGTGTCCTTGTAGTCCACGTACGTGACCTTGTCCTTGCAGAACGCGCAGACCTTCTTCTTCGGCTTGCGCACAGGCGGCTTCGCCATGGTGTTTCTCCTGTGTGATCAAGAAGTTGGGGTACGACCCACCCTCGGCCCGAAGGCTCAGAAGGGGGGCTCGTCCGAGTAGCCGCCACCGCCGCCGGAGCCGCCGCCCCAGCCGCCGCCGCCCTGGTTGCCGCCGGCGGGAGCGCCGGTCGCCCAGGGGTCGTCGGCCGGTGCGCCGCCCTGGCCGCCGCCGGAGTTACCGCCCCAGCCGCCGCCCTGGCCGCCACCGCCGCCGTATCCGCCCTGGCCGCCGCGGGCGCCACCGGCGGTCTTGGTGACCTTGGCCGTGGCGTTGCGCAGGCTGGGGCCGACCTCGTCGACGTCCAGCTCGTAGACCGTGCGCTTGACGCCCTCACGGTCCTCGTAGGACCGCTGCTTCAGCCGGCCCTGCACGATGACGCGCATGCCTCGCTGGAGCGACTCGGCGACGTTCTCCGCCGCCTGGCGCCAGACCGAGCAGGTCAGAAACAGGCTCTCGCCGTCCTTCCACTCGTTCGTCTGGCGATCGAAGGTGCGGGGGGTGGACGCGACGCGGAACTTCGCGACCGCCGCACCGGACGGGGTGAAGCGCAGCTCGGGGTCGTCGACAAGATTGCCGATGACCGTGATGACGGTCTCGCCTGCCATGGGGGAACCTCTCGGCGGGTTTGCGGGCTGCTTGCTGCTACTCGAATCCCGAGATCAGCTGAGCGGAGCTCAGTGGGTCTCGGGGCGGAGGACCTTGGTCCGGAGGACCGACTCGTTCAGGTTCATCTGGCGGTCGAGCTCCTTGACGACCGCAGGCTCGGCCTGCAGGTCGATGACCGAGTAGATGCCCTCGGGCTTCTTCTTGATCTCGTAGGCGAGACGACGACGGCCCCAGGTGTCGACCTTCTCAACCTTGCCGCCGCCGTCACGGACGACGGACAGGAAGTTTTCGATCAGCGGGGAGACCGCACGCTCCTCGAGATCGGGGTCGAGGATGACCATCACCTCGTAGTGACGCATGTGGAACCCACCTCCTTTGGACTCAGCGGCCACGGTCGTTCCGTGGCAGGAGGGTTGTGATGCGTACGCAACGGTATCGGCCGCCACTGACAATCAGGGCTCCGCGGGAGGATCCCCCGCGGCGCGGCCGCCGTTCTGCCTGGCGGACCCGGGCAGACACCGGTGCAGAGGGTACAGACTACCCGCACACCCGCTTCCGGTTGAAATCAGGCCGTGGGGGCGGCCAATCTGTACACATCGGGTGTGTGCGGCGCTACCATGCGCCGCCTTCCGCAGGAGGTGCCCATGTCTCAGGCATTGCGACCCAACACCGCAGGTTCCCTCTTCGCCACGGACGGCAGGCGGCGTCCGCTTCAGGACACCCTGATGGCGGCGACGCTCGTCCTCGGTGTGCTGTCCTTCGTGACGTCCTTCTTCCACGGCCTCCACCTGCTCAGCTCCTGGGCGGGCCTGGCGGGGCTGCTCACCGGGGCGTACGGGCAGTGGGTCTCGGAGACCACGCGAGAGCGGTTCGGTCTGATCCTGGGCCTCGGTGCCTCGGGCGTCGGATTCCTGATCGGCATGGCGCACGGCGGCCTGTTCGGCGGGCTCGTCGGCTGACCTCGCCCGGTCCGGTCCCGTACCCCAGTCGAGGCGCTCTCCGGGCGCAGTAGGCTTCGGCGCTAGAGCCGGAGCCCCTGTACCCATGGGGACACACCAGCCCGAGGAGCGCCCCGACATGAGCCTGACCCTGAGGACCATCAGCCGCGAGCAACATCTGGCTTACATCCAGAGCCTGCCGTCGGCGAGCCACATGCAGGTCCCGGCCTGGGCCGACGTGAAGGCCGAGTGGCGTTCGGAGAACCTCGGCTGGTTCGACAGGACGGGCCAGTTGGTCGGCGCCGGCCTGGTCCTCTACCGGCAGCTGCCCAAGATCAAGCGCTATCTGGCGTACCTTCCCGAGGGCCCGGTCATCAACTGGTTCGCGCCGAACCTGGACGACTGGATCCAGCCGATGCTGGCGCACCTGAAGCAGCAGGGCGCGTTCTCCGTGAAGATGGGCCCGCCGGTGATCATCCGCCGCTGGAACGCGGACACCATCAAGAGGGGCATCCAGGACCCGGACGTCAAGCGGCTGCGCGACCTGGAGGCCGACTTCATCGAGCCGCGTGCCTTCGAAGTGTCCGACAAGCTGCGCCGCATGGGCTGGCAGCAGGGCGAGGACGGCGGCGCCGGCTTCGGCGACGTGCAGCCCCGCTACGTCTTCCAGGTGCCGCTGGCGAACCGTTCGCTGGAAGAGGTCCACAAGAACTTCAACCAGCTGTGGCGCCGCAACATCAAGAAGGCCGAGAAGGCCGGCGTCGAGGTCGTCCAGGGCGGCTACCAGGACCTGGCCGAATGGCAGCGGCTGTACGAGATCACGGCCGTCCGCGACCACTTCCGGCCCCGCCCGCTGTCGTACTTCCAGCGCATGTGGACGGCCCTCAACACCGAGGACCCCAACCGCATGCGGCTGTACTTCGCCCGGCACAACGGCGTGAACCTGTCCGCGGCGACGATGCTGATCGTGGGCGGGCACGTCTGGTACTCCTACGGAGCCTCCGACAACATCGGCCGCGAGGTGCGGCCGTCGAACGCCATGCAGTGGCGGATGCTGCGCGACGCCTACGCGCTCGGCGCCACCGTGTACGACCTGCGCGGCATCTCCGACTCGCTGGACGAGACGGACCACCTGTTCGGCCTGATCCAGTTCAAGGTCGGCACGGGCGGGCAGGCCGCCGAGTATCTGGGCGAGTGGGACTTCCCGCTGAACAAGCTGCTCCACAAGGCGCTCGACATCTACATGTCGCGCCGCTGAGCCGCGCGGGCGTTTGATTCCATAGCCTTCACAGCTCACACACCACCGATTCACCGCAGCCACGAGAAAGGTCCCGGGTCCGGCCATGGCGCTCACGCTCTACGTCGACACCGCGCGCTGGCGGGCGCACCACAAGCACGTGCAGGAGCAGTTCCCGGGACTCGTCCCGGTCTGCAAGGGCAACGGCTACGGTTTCGGACACGAACGGCTGGCGGAGGAGGCGACGCGGCTCGGCGCGGACCTGCTCGCCGTCGGCACCACGTACGAGGCCGCGCGCATCAAGGACTGGTTCAGCGGTGACCTGCTGGTGCTGACGCCCTACCGGCGCGGCGAGGAACCCGTGCCGCTGCCCGACCGGGTGGTGCGTTCGGTGTCCTCGGTCGACGGCGTGTACGGCCTCGTCGGCGCCCGTGTCGTCATCGAGGTGATGTCCTCGATGAAGCGGCACGGCATCAGCGAGCAGGACCTGCCGCAGCTGCACCAGGCCATAGAGAACGTCCGGCTGGAGGGATTCGCCATCCACCTGCCGCTGGACCGCACCGACGGCTCGGACGCCGTCGAGGAGGTCATCGGCTGGATGGACCGGCTGCGCGCGGCGCGGCTGCCGCTGCACACCATGTTCGTCAGCCACCTCAAGGCGGACGACCTGGCCCGGCTCCAGCAGCAGTTCCCGCAGACCCGGTTCCGCGCCCGCATCGGCACGCGCCTGTGGCTGGGCGACCACGACGCCACCGAGTACCGGGGCGCCGTTCTGGACGTCACCCGCGTCACCAAGGGCGACCGGTTCGGCTACCGGCAGCAGAAGGCGGCCTCGGACGGCTTCCTGGTGGTCGTGGCGGGCGGTACGTCGCACGGAGTCGGCCTGGAGGCCCCGAAGGCCCTGCACGGCGTCATGCCGCGCGCCAAGGGCGTCGCGCGCGCCGGGCTCGCCACGGTCAACCGGAACCTCTCCCCGTTCGTCTGGGGGGGCAAGCAGCGCTGGTTCGCCGAGCCGCCGCACATGCAGGTGTCGATCCTGTTCGTCCCCGCGGACGCTCCCGAGCCGAAGGTCGGCGACGAACTGGTGGCCCATCTGCGGCACACCACCACCCAGTTCGACCGGCTCGTGGACCGCTGAACCCGCCGTCACAGCACGGAAGGCCGTACCGGGAACTCCCGGTACGGCCTTCCGCATGACGGCCGCCAGGACCGCCGACGCGCTGTTCGCTCAGAGCGAACGGTCCTCGTGGGTGAGGACATCGGGCTTGTCGGACCTCCCCCAGTCCACCTCCGCCTCCTCGAACGGGACCGCGTACCGGGGCGGGTGGGCCGCCGCACCGAGCGTGAAGGCGTCCTCCGCCCCGTCGAGCACTCCGCCCGAGGGATCGTCGTCCCCGGACCGGCGCACCACGTCCCGCTCCGGCAGGAGGACGTCCCGGACGACGACGGCGCACAGGTACAGCGTGCCCAGGAGGTGCACCGCGATCGCCCAGTGGTAGCCCTGCGTCGGCAGGCCCTTGTGGGCCTCTCCGCTGGTCGTGTAGGCGAGGTACATCCAGATGCCCAGGAAGTACGCCACCTCGCACGCCTGCCAGATGAGGAAGTCCCGCCACTTGGGCCGGGCGAGGACCGCCAGCGGCACCAGCCAGAGGACGTACTGGGGGGAGTACACCTTGTTGGTGAGGACGAAGGCCGCCACCATGAGGAACGCCAGCTGGGCGAAGCGCGGGCGGCGCGGGGCGGTGAACGCCAGCGCGGTGATGCCCAGGAAGCACAGCACCACCAGCACCATGGCCGCGTTGTTGACGAAGTCGGTGGTGGGCGGGTTGTCGGAGTTCTGCGCCCAGATCAGCCAGAAGGAGCCGAAGTCGACACCGCGCTCCTTGCTGAAGGTGTAGAACTTCGCCCAGCCTTCGCGGATGTGGAAGCCCGTCGTGTCGTGCGCGATCATCACCGGCAGGTTGACCACGAGCCAGGCGGCGACCGCGCCGACCGCCCCTCGGACGTACTCCCGCCATTTCCCGGCCCGCCAGCACAGCACCAGCAGCGGGCCGAGCAACAGGACGGGATACAGCTTGGCGGCCGTGGCGAGCCCCAGCAGGACACCGAAGGCGAGGGTCCGGCTCCGGGACCACATCAGCATCGCTGCGGCCGTCAGCGCCACCGCCAGCAGGTCCCAGTTGACGGTCGCGGTCAGGGCGAAGGCGGGCGCCAGGGCGACCAGCAGACCGTCCCAGGGGCGCCGGCGGTGGGTGCGGGCCACGCAGGCGGCGATGACGGCCGCGCACGCCATCAGCATCCCGGCGTTGACGAACCAGTACCAGCGCTCCTGGTGCTGGATGCTTCCGCTGTGCGGGGTCAGCCAGGAGGCCACTTCCATGAAGACGCCGGTCAGGACCGGGTATTCGAGGTAGGCCATGTCGCCGGGGAGCTTGTCGAAGTACGGCACGAGATGGTCGGCGAACCCGCGGCCCTGGTAGAGGTGCGGGATGTCCGAGTAGCAGGCGTGCGTGTACTGGCTGCTCGCGCCGTAGAACCAGGCACTGTGGTAGCAGGGCGCCTTCTGGACCAGGCCGAGGGCGAACATGCCGATCGCGACGAGGACCACGACCCGCACGGGCGTCCACCAGGAGGCCCCGAGCAGGGCGTGCCGCCCGAGGGGACCGCCGATCAGCTCACTGCCGGCGGCGGCGACCGGGTCCTCCTTCGTCGGCTGCACCGGTTCTGCGGCGACCGGCCGCACGGGCTCCGGCTCCTGCCTGCTCGCGGGCGTCATCTCTGCACTGGGCATGGGGCACATCCTGCCGTACCTCCTCGGGAAAACGCCGAGGGCCGCCGCACCTCACAGGTGCGGCGGCCCCGTGTTTCACGTGAAACACCCTCGGCGGGCGATATGGCCGCCAACCGGGCAGATCACCGGGCTAGCCGTTCTGGCCTCCGAAGATGCCTCCGTTGCCGTTGCCCCGGGTGCTTCCGTCACCGACCGTCTCCGAGATCGTGGGCGACGGAGAGGTGCCCCCGTCGGTGCCGCCCGAATCCGTGCCTCCGATGCCGTTGCCGTTGCCGTTGGTGCTCCCGTTGCACTTGTTGCCCCACGGGAAGTTGCAGGACTCGCTCGCGGACGGAGACGGCGAGGTCGTCGTCTTGCTGGGCGTCGGGCTCGGCGTGTCACTCGGCGTCGGGCTCGGCGTGGCGCTGACGGTCGGGGTCGGGGTGGGGAGACCCGGCTCGTGCTGGACCGTGCCGATCGCAGGAGCGTCGGGGAACCCGGGGTCGTTCTGACCCTTGAGGGCGGCCTTCATGTACTCCGTCCACACCAATGTCGGGATGTCGCCACCGTGGATGGAGTCCACACCCGCCGTGCCGTTCATGGAGAGCAGCTCGTGGTCCTTGGGGTTCTCGCGGAACATCGCGACCGAGGTCGACAGCTGCTGGGTGTAGCCGACGAACCAGGCCGACTTGTTGCTGTCGGTGGTTCCGGTCTTGCCGGCGGCGGTGCGGCCCAGGGCCCTCGCGTTCTGCCCGGTACCGTTCTGGATCACGTTCTCCAGCGTGGCGGTGACGTTGTCGGCCACGGCCTCCGGCAGCGCCCGGGTCGGCTTGGGCTTGGTGAAGCCGGGCAGCTCCTGGCCGTCCTTCTTGACGCTCACCACCGAGTACGGGTCCACGTGCTTGCCGGAGGCGGCGAACGTCGCGTACGCGTCCGCCATACGGATCGCGCTCGGCGTCGAGGTGCCGATGGCGAAGGACGGGTTGAGCGTGGCGAAGCTGGCGTCGAGGATGCCGGAGGCCTTGGCGACGTCCCGGACCTTGGACATCCCCACGTCCATGCCGAGCTGCACGAACGGAGTGTTGACGGACTGCTCCATGGCCTTGCGCAGCGTGATGTAGCCCCACTGGCGCGGGCTCTCGTTGCGCTGGTAGAAGACCGAACCGTCCTTCTTCAGGACGTCACTGCCGTCCTGGTTCTTCACCTTCAGCCTGTCGTTGCCGTTGTACTTGCTCAGCGGGGAGATGCCCTGGCCGTCGGACCGGTAGGTGCCGTACTGCATCGCCGCGGCCAGGACGAACGGCTTCCAGGTCGAACCGACGGGGACGCCGGACGTGTCGGCGTTGTTGGTGAAGTGGCCCTTCTCGTACCCGTCGCCGCCGTACAGCGCGACGATCGCACCGTCGTCGGGCAGCACCGACGCCGCGCCGAACTGGACGTACTTGTCCTTCTCCCGCTGCTTCGGATCCAGACGTGTCTTCTGGATCTTCTTCACCGCCGCGCTCAGGGCGTTGACCTTGTTCTTGTCGAAGGTCGTGTAGATCTGGTAGCCGCCCTGGTCGAACTGCGCCTCGGTGATGTCGGAGTGGTTCAGGACGTACCTCTTGGCCGTGTCGACCAGGTAGCTGATCTGACCGGTCATGCTCTTGGTCGCCTTGCGGCCGTCCGGCTCGGGGTACTTCACGAGGGCCTTCTGGTACTCGGCGTCGGTGAGGTGCTTGTCCTTGTGCATCTCACCGAGGATCCAGCGCCAGCGCTCCTCGGAGCGCTTGTGGTTGGCCGTGGGAGTCGCCGACTTGTCCAGGTCCTGGGCGCCCGCCGGATCGTAGTACGTCGGACCCTTCAGGAGGGCCGCGAGGACGGCGCACTCGGTCGGCTCCAGGTCTTCCGCGTCCTTGCCGTAATAGGTCTGGGCCGCTGCCTGGATGCCGTACGCGCCGCGGCCGAAGTAAGAGGTGTTGAGGTAGCCCTGCAGAATCTTGTTCTTGTCGAGCTTCGCGCCCACCTTTATGGAGATGAACATCTCCCGCG
Organism: Streptomyces sp. NPDC006193; assembly: GCF_040613915.1. NCBI lineage: Bacteria > Bacillati > Actinomycetota > Actinomycetes > Kitasatosporales > Streptomycetaceae > Streptomyces > Streptomyces sp. NPDC006193. Next base: position 214,949 of record NZ_JBEXTB010000002.1, on the reverse strand, counting down.
CCTTGCGGGTGAGCGTCTGGTCCTGGCTCAGGTAGGTGTTCTTCACATACTGCTGGGTGATGGTCGAGCCACCCTGGGTCTGGCCGCCGCGTGCCATGTTCGCGACGGCCCGCAGGATGCCCATCGGGTCGACGCCGCTGTCCTGGTAGAAGGACTTGTTCTCCGCGGAGATCACCGCGTAGCGCATCGCCTTGGGGATCTGCTCGATGCTGACGTTCTGCCGGTTGACGCCGGTTCCCGTGGCCACCATACGGGTCTTGTCGGACCAGTAGTAGACGTTGTTCTGCGACCTGGCGGCGAGGTTCTCGTTGGGGACCTCGACCATGGCGAAGCCGATGCCGATCGCCGCCATCAGGCTGCCGACGAAGCCGATGAACAGCCCGCTGACCAGCTTCCAGGACGGCACCCAGCGCTGCCAGCCGTACTTGCCGGCCCTGGGGTAGTCGATGAACCGCTTCTCGCCGGACGCCGTCGCCGCGCGGCCGCGTCCGGGACCTGTGGGGCCGCCCGGACCACCGCGGCGGCCACCCGGACCCGTGGTGTCGGGTCCTCTGCGGCGGCTGCCTTTCTGCGCCGCCCGGCGGGCCTCGGCACGGCTGCCGACGGGGCGCTCGTCACCTCCCGGACCATCGGAGCCCGATCCATACGAAGCGGACCCATAGGAGTCGGCAGGAGACCCGGTGGCGCCTCGCGGTGCCGCACGGCGGCCGGAGGACGAGCCGGACTGGCCGCGTCGGGCCGCGGCACGTCCGCCTTCCTGCGGCTGCGGCGGTTTGCGACGGTGCTCGCTCATCGAACGACTACTCCTCGGGCAGGCGCACCCGTGCGCGCCTGGAACGGCGGCTGGTTTCCGGTCCCCCCCAAGTACGGATGTGACCGGTTCTGCATTCACCCGTACCGCACCGGGGACGACGACGCTCCCCAGGTGTCACGTGGTTCCCGGTGGTGTGCATGCCGCACAGACTACGCACCGCCACAACCCTCCGAGCGCCGAAGTTCACCCCAAAACAGGCAACTTGCCTCCAACGAAACGGTGATGTGATCCCGTTCACCGCCGCCCCTCTTGTCACCCGCGATCGGCCGTTCTATCGTCGCGATGTATCGAGTCGATACATCAGCGCGAGATAAAGACGCTGACAGGCACTGCGAGACCTGCGGGACCGACCTGCGGGACCGGGAGGAGGCGACGATGAGCCGGCGCTCCGGCATCCTCGAGTTCGCCGTGCTCGGCCTGCTGCGGGAGTCCCCGATGCACGGCTATGAGCTGCGCAAACGCCTCAATACCTCACTGGGTGTGTTCCGCGCGTTCAGCTACGGAACGCTGTACCCGTGCCTCAAGACGCTGGTCGCCAACGGCTGGTTGATCGAGGAGCCCGGAAGCCCCCTCGACGACACGCTCGCCGCGCCCCTCACCGGCCGCCGCGCCAAGATCGTTTACCGGCTGACGGCGGAAGGCAAGGAGCATTTCGAGGAGCTGCTCTCCCAGACCGGTCCCGACGCGTACGAGGACGAGCACTTCGCCGCACGGTTCGCCTTCTTCGGGCAGACCTCGCGCGATGTGCGCATGCGCGTGCTGGAGGGCCGGCGCAGCCGCCTGGAGGAGCGCCTGGAGAAGATGCGCGCCTCGCTGGCGCGCACCCGGGAGCGCCTCGACGACTACACACTCGAGCTCCAGCGCCACGGGATGGAGTCCGTGGAGCGCGAAGTGCGCTGGCTGAACGAGCTCATCGAGAGCGAGCGGGCCGGACGGGACCTGAGGGGTTCCGCCTCCGGGGATCCCGCTCAGCAGGACACCACCACTGGATCGCCGGGCGGCCTGCCCCGCCCCGGGGACGCCTCCGGGACGGATACGCCCGGCGACACCGCCACGTGAGTCCCAGTCAGGGGCCTCACTCGTACACACAGGGAGCAACCGGAATGGGTTCGGTTCGCGTAGCCATCGTCGGCGTGGGCAACTGCGCCGCGTCGCTGGTGCAGGGAGTCGAGTACTACAAGGACGCCGACCCGGCGGCCAAGGTCCCCGGCCTGATGCACGTGCAGTTCGGTGACTACCACGTGCGTGACATCGAGTTCGTCGCCGCGTTCGACGTCGACGCCAAGAAGGTCGGCCTCGACCTCGCGGACGCGATCGGCGCATCCGAGAACAACACCATCAAGATCTGCGACGTGCCCACCACCGGTGTGACGGTGCAGCGCGGCCACACCCTCGACGGTCTCGGCAAGTACTACCGTGCCACCATCGAGGAGTCCGCCGAGGAGCCGGTCGACGTCGTCCAGGTCCTCAAGGACAAGCAGGTCGACGTTCTGGTCTGCTACCTGCCGGTCGGTTCCGAGGACGCGGCGAAGTTCTACGCCCAGTGCGCCATCGACGCCAAGGTCGCCTTCGTCAACGCCCTCCCGGTCTTCATCGCCGGCACCAAGGAGTGGGCGGACAAGTTCACCGAGGCCGGGGTGCCGATCGTCGGCGACGACATCAAGTCCCAGGTCGGCGCCACCATCACGCACCGCGTCATGGCGAAGCTGTTCGAGGACCGCGGTGTCATCCTCGACCGCACGATGCAGCTGAACGTCGGCGGCAACATGGACTTCAAGAACATGCTCGAGCGCGAGCGCCTGGAGTCCAAGAAGATCTCCAAGACGCAGGCCGTCACCTCTCAGATCCCCGACCGGGACCTCGGCGAGAAGAACGTCCACATCGGCCCGTCCGACTACGTGGCCTGGCTGGACGACCGCAAGTGGGCCTACGTCCGTCTCGAGGGCCGTGCCTTCGGTGACGTCCCGCTGAACCTTGAGTACAAGCTCGAGGTCTGGGACTCCCCGAACTCCGCGGGTGTCATCATCGACGCCCTGCGCGCCGCGAAGATCGCCAAGGACCGCGGCATCGGCGGCCCGATCCTGTCGGCGTCCTCCTACTTCATGAAGTCCCCGCCGGTCCAGTACTTCGACGACGAGGCCCGTGAGAACGTCGAGAAGTTCATCCGCGGCGAGGTCGAGCGCTGAGGCGCTGAGCTCGGCGCGCACGCGAACGCTCCTGCCAGGGCTGTGAAGGTCCCCGGGTTCCCCGACCCGGGGACCTTCCGCATGTGTGAGGCTGTGCTCCATGCCTGTCGCCGGTGACCTGCGCCTCCTGTTGCGCCTGCGGAACTTCCGACGGCTGCTGTACATCCGCCTCCTGTCCCAGGGAGCCGACGGCGTCTACCAGGTCGCGCTGGCCGCGTACGTCGTCTTCTCCCCGGAGAAGCAGACCTCGGCCACCGCGATCGCCTCGGCGATGGCGGTCCTGCTGCTCCCCTATTCGCTGGTCGGGCCCTTCGCGGGTGTCCTGCTGGACCGCTGGCGGCGACGGCAGGTCTTCCTGTACGGCAACGCTCTGCGAGCCCTGCTGGCCGCCGCCACCGCCGTGCTCATGCTCGGCCCCGCCCCCGACTGGCTCTTCTACGCCTCGGCGCTGTGCGTCACGGCCGTCAACCGGTTCGTCCTCGCCGGCCTGTCCGCCGCCCTGCCCCGTGTGGTCGACACCGAGCGGCTGGTGCTGGCCAACTCCCTCTCCCCGACGGCCGGCACGCTCGCCGCGACCGCCGGCGGAGGCCTGGCCTTCGGTGTCCGGCTCCTCGGGTCGGACTCCGACGCCACGGTCGTGCTGCTCGGCGCCCTGCTGTACCTGTGCGCGGGCCTCGCCTCTCTCGGCCTGGCTCCCGGTCTCCTCGGACCGGACCGTCACCCTGCGCGCCCTCGTCTCCGCACCGCTCTCGCCGAGACGGCAGGCGAGCTGCTCGCGGCCGTCCGGCACGTGACCGCACCCCACCGCAGGGAGGCGGCCTGGGTTCTGGCCGCGATGACCCTGATGCGCTTCTGCTACGGCGCGCTCCTCGTCCTGCTGCTCATGCTCTGCCGCTACGCCCTCTCCGACACCCCCGAAGAAGGGCTGCGCCTGCTGGGGTCGGCGCTGGCGCTCTCCGGCGCGGGATTCTTCACGGCGGCCGTGCTGACACCCTGGGCGGCCGCGCGCCTCGGCCCCGGTCGCTGGATCGTGGTCTGCTCCGCGGGGGCCACCGTCCTGGAACCCGCCCTCGGCCTGCCGTTCGCCACCGGGCCGCTCATGGCGGCGGCCTTCTTCCTGGGGCTGATCACCCAGGGGGCCAAGATCGCCACGGACACGATCGTCCAGGCCAATGTCGAGGACGACTTCCGCGGCCGCACCTTCTCCGTCTACGACGTGCTCTTCAACACGGCCTTCGTCGGCGCGGCCGGGGTGGCGGCGCTGCTGCTGCCGCCGGACGGCCGCTCGACCGTCCTGGTGCTCCTCGTCGCCGCGGTCTACGGCGCGGTCACCGTGAGCCTGGGGCGCTTCGAGCGCCGGTGAGCGCACCGGAAGGCCGGTGCGACAGGGACGAAGGGCGGGGAGACAAGGCGAAGGGCGGTGTTTCACGTGAAACACCGCCCTTCGCCGCCATCGTCCCGGACGGGTGTTTCACGTGAAACATCACCGGGCACCGCCTCAGCTCTGTGCGGCCCACCATTCCTTGAGAGCGGCCACCGCGGCGTCGTGTCCCATCGACCCGTTCTCCAGCCGCAGCTCCAGCATGTGCTTGTACGCCTTGCCGACCACCGGGCCCGGTCCGACGCCGAGGATCTCCATGATCTGGTTGCCGTCGAGGTCGGGCCGGATGGCGTCCAGCTCCTCCTGCTCGCGCAGCTGGGCGATACGCTCCTCCAGCCCGTCGTAGGCCCGGGACAGGGCGAGGGCCTTGCGCTTGTTCCGGGTGGTGCAGTCGGACCGGGTCAGCTTGTGCAGGCGGTCCAGCAGCGGACCGGCGTCACGGACGTAGCGGCGGACCGCCGAGTCCGTCCACTCTCCCGTGCCGTAGCCGTGGAAGCGCAGGTGAAGCTCGACCAGCCGGGAGACGTCCTTCACCAGCTCGTTGGAGTACTTCAGGGCGGTCATGCGCTTCTTGGTCATCTTGGCGCCGACCACCTCGTGGTGGTGGAAGGAGACCCGGCCGTCCTTCTCGAAGCGGCGGGTGCGCGGCTTGCCGATGTCATGGAGGAGCGCGGCCAGGCGGAGCGTGAGGTCGGGGCCGTCCTGCTCCAGAGCGATCGCCTGCTCCAGCACGATGAGGGTGTGCTCGTAGACGTCCTTGTGCCGGTGGTGCTCGTCGCTCTCCAGGCGCAGTGCCGGCAGCTCGGGCAGGACGCGGTCGGCGAGCCCGGTGTCGACGAGCAGCGTCAGGCCCTTGCGCGGGTGCGCGGAGAGGATCAGCTTGTTCAGCTCGTCCCGTACCCGCTCCGCCGAGACGATGTCGATCCGGCCGGCCATCTCCGTCATGGCGGTGACGACCTCGGGAGCGACGGTGAAGTCCAGCTGGGCGGCGAACCGCGCGGCCCGCATCATGCGCAGGGGATCGTCGGAGAACGACTCCTCGGGCGTGCCCGGCGTCCGCAGCACGCGCGCCGCGAGGTCGTCCAGGCCGCCGTGCGGGTCGATGAACTCCTTCTCGGGCAGGGCCACGGCCATGGCGTTGACCGTGAAGTCCCGGCGCACCAGATCCTCCTCGATGGAGTCGCCGTACGACACCTCCGGCTTGCGCGAGGTGCGGTCGTACGCCTCCGACCGGTAGGTGGTGATCTCGATCTGGTAGCCGCCCTTGTGCGCGCCGACCGTGCCGAAGGCGATCCCCACCTCCCATACGGCGTCCGCCCACGGCCGGACGATCGTCAGTACGTCCTCGGGGCGGGCGTCGGTGGTGAAGTCCAGATCGTTGCCGAGCCGGCCGAGCAGCGCGTCGCGGACCGATCCGCCGACCAGAGCGAGCGAGAACCCGGCCTTCTGGAATCGGCGGGCGAGGTCGTCGGCGACGGGCGCCACCCGCAGCAGCTCGGCGACCGCGCGCTGCTGCGCCTGGCTCAGGGCGGAGGGAGTGTCTTCGTTGGCGTTCGGCACAACAGAAGAGGGTACGTGCCCGGCGCGACCTGCCGCGCCTTCCGTACGCCGCCGCCGCGAGCTGCTGTCATACCCGCCGCAAGCGCTGCTTGTGCGGCGTAGGCCGCGCTCCCCTCGATACTGGATATAGAGGACGGCTCGCCGCTGTCCTTCGATCTTGCGGAGCAGACCGCGGCACTTCCGCTCGGCGCGCATCGTTACCATGCGTGGACGCACATTCCGACGACCACTGACGACGACGAGGGACGGGCGAGCGCGTGGCCGAGGCGGCTGACATCCAGGGGACCAGTGCCTCACCTGCCCGCCGGTGGATGCGGCGCGCCGGAACACTGCTCGCCGGGACGCCGCTGCTGGCCGGCCTGCTGCAGCTGCCCGACGCGAAGCCCGCGCAGGCCGCCTCCTCGGACACGGTGTCGGTCTCCCTGGACTCGCTCAGCCCGAGTGCCCCCACGGACGGCGACACGCTGACCGTCTCCGGCACGGTGACCAACAAGGGCAGGCAGACCGTCACCGGCGCCCACGTCGGACTGCGGGTCGGTCCCCAGCTGACCACCCGCTCGGCCATCGACTCCGTCGCCCGGCACTCCGACGAGCCGCAGGGCGGCACCGGCTCCGAGGTCGGCGGGAAGTACGAGCAGAAGTTCGCCGAGCTGGCCCCGGGCGACGCCGAGCACTTCAGCATCTCCGTCCCCGTGGACAAGCTCGACCTCGGCGACGACGGCGTCTACGAGTTGGGGGTAGCCCTGTCCGGGCGGACCTCCGCACAGCCGTGGGAGCAGCTGCTCGGCATTCAGCGGACGTTCCTGCCGTGGCAGCCGTCCGAGGCCGACAGCAAGACGAAGACGACGTTCCTGTGGCCGCTGCTGTCCACGGCCCACATGACGGCCAGGACGGGTGCCGGCGAGCTGCAGACACCGGTCTTCCTCGACGACGACCTGGCCAGTGAGCTCGCACCCGGGGGCCGGCTGGCCCGGATGGTGGACCTGGGCAAGGACCTCGACGTGACCTGGGTGATCGATCCGGATCTGCTGGCCTCGGTGGACGCGATGGCGGTCGGCAACTACCGGCTCCCGGCCGCCGACGGCACCACCACGGCCGGCCCGCGCGAGCATCAGGCGGTCGCCAAGCAGTGGCTGGCCGCCCTGCAGAAGGCGGTGGCCGGCAAGGAGGTCGTGGCGCTGCCCTTCGGCGACCCGGACCTGGCCTCCCTCGCGCACAACGGCACCAGCGTCACCGGCTCGCTCAGCCATCTCAAGGACGCCACCGACGTGGCGGCGATCACCGTCAAGACGGTGCTCCACGTCACACCGACCACAGACTTCGCCTGGCCCGTGAACGGCGCGGTGGACCCGTCGATCATGAAGGTCGCGACATCCGCCGGAGCCGACCGGGTGATCGCCCGCAGCGACAGCCTCCAGGAGACGGCAGGTCTCCCCTACACGCCTTCCGCCGCCCGCCCGGTCGGCGGCGGCACCACGGCGGTGGTCGCCGACGCCCGGATGTCCACGGCGTTCGAGGACGACCTGACGAAGGCGGGCCCGGCCACCCTCGCCGTGCAGCGGTTCCTGGCCCAGAGCCTGGAGCTGAACGCACAGACGGACAAGCAGCGCAGCATCGTCGTCGCACCCCAGCGCATGCCCACGGCCGGCCAGGCAGAGGCGATGGCGGCAGCGGTGAGGGCCCTGCGGGGCAGCACCTGGAGCCAGTCCCAGGACCTCACGGCCGCGGCCAAGGCCGAGCCCGACCCGCGCGCCACCACCCGCATCCCGTCGACCTCGGTCTACCCCTCCTCGCTGCGCCGGCACGAGCTGCCGCGGACGGCTTTCGAGCAGATCGCCCGCACTCAGGACAAGCTCGACAACTTCCAGGTGATCCTCACCGACCAGTCCCGCGTGGTCACCCCGTTCGGGCGGGCCATAAACCGTGAGATGTCCACGTCGTGGCGCGGCCGCGGCGGGGAGGCGGACAGCTACCGGGGCGACGTGGAGGCATGGCTCGACGGCCTGGCCGACCAGGTGAAGCTGATCGACAAGTCCGAGACCAAGCTCTCGGGCCGCAGCGCCACCATCCCGGTGACCGTCCAGAACAACCTCGTGCAGCCGGTCGGCCACCTGGTGCTGCGTCTGACGTCGACCATGCCGACCAGGCTGAAGATCGGCGGCAAGGCCTACTACGAGCAGCGCGTGGAGGTCTCCGGGGGGCACAGCCAGTCCGTGAAGTTCACCACCTCGGCCAACGCCAACGGCCGGGTCACGGTGGTGGCCCAGCTGTTCACCGAGGACGGCCAGGAGTACGGGGACCCGGTCAGTTTCGACGTGAAGGTCACCGAGGTTACCCCCACCGTGATGCTCGTCATCGGCGGCGGTGTGCTGCTCCTGGTCCTCGCCGGCTTCCGGATGTACACCCAGCGCAAGCGCGCCGCGGCCCGGCAGACCGGGGACGACGGTCCCGGCACGGCGGAGGACGACGGTCCCGGCACGGCGGGCGAGGACACGGACGGACCGGGGAACCCCGAGGCGCCCGGCGACCGTCCTGACGAGAAGCCCGGATCCGCATCCGGGGCGGACGACCCGGAGCAGCCGAGTGACCCTGCGCCGGACACCGCACCGGAAAACGCCGACCCGTCCGGGACGGGTGAGAGAGTGGACCGTTGAGCGATGTCGTGGCCGGTGGGCCCGGGACGATGAGGTGGGGTAAGCATGAACGCGCCGTACGACGGTGACCGCGGCCAGGGCGCGGCCGGGTCGGGCTACCCCGAGCCGCCGCCCGAGCCCGGCCAGGCGCCGCCGCAGCACGCGGCGGACATGTACCTGCAGGACGCCTACGAGCAGGACCCCTACCGGGCGCAGGACCTGGCGGCCCAGGACCCGGTCGCCGAGGCGCTCTACGACCGCGCCGCGCACCCGCCGCCGCCCCCGGGGCCGTACGACCGGCAGCAGCAGCCGTACGCCCGGCCCGCCCAGTCTCCGTACGCACCGGACCCGCGGGTGTGGGCGCAGACCCCGCCACCCGAGCCGGGGGGCGCCACCCCGTACCTGCCGTACGGCGACGACCCGCGCACGACCGAGTTCGTCGGCGTGGACGACCTGGTCTCGCACTCCGGCGAGGAGTACCACGAGCCGGACGCCTTCGCGCACCTCCTCAAGGACCAGCAGCACAGCGGCGGACACGCGCCCACGGACCCGCTGTCCGTCCCGGGTCCGGCCGCCGCGCCGGGCGGCGGGCACGGCTCGGCCGGTCCGTACGCGCCGCCGCAGCAGGGTCCCGGCCCGCGGCAGGGCGGTCCGTACGCCGGCGCCCCGTACGCGGGCGGCACCTCCGCATCCGGGCATCCGGCGCAGTCCCCGGTGCCCGCGCCGGCCGGCGCCGCCGACCCGGTCGGACCGCCCCGGACCGGCGAGCCGGTGACCGGCGCCGCTCCCGCCGCTCCCGCCGCTCCCGCCAAGAAGGGCGGGAAGGCCGCCGGGCTGCTGAAGTCCAGCGCCGTCATGGCGGCCGGCACGATGGTCTCCCGCCTCACCGGCTTCGTCCGCTCCGCGCTGATCGCCGCCGCGCTGGGTCTCGGCTTCCTCGCCGACTCCTTCCAGGTGGCCTACCAGCTGCCGACGATGATCTACATCCTCACCGTGGGCGGCGGGCTGAACTCCGTGTTCGTGCCGCAGCTGGTGCGCTCCATGAAGGAGGACGAGGACGGCGGCGAGGCCTTCGCCAACCGCCTGCTCACCCTGGTGATGGTGGCGCTGGCCGCGCTGACCGGACTCGCGATGTTCGCCGCGCCGCTCCTGGTGCGGCTGCTGGCCAACCCCGTGGCCAGCGACCCGGCGGCGAACGAGGTCGCGGTCACCTTCACCCGCTACTTCCTGCCCTCGATCTTCTTCATGGGCATCCACGTGGTGATGGGTCAGATCCTCAACGCCCGCGGGAAGTTCGGGGCGATGATGTGGACCCCGGTCCTGAACAACATCGTCATCATCATCTCGCTCGGCATGTTCATCTGGGTGTACGGCACCGCCTCCCACTCGCACCTGGGCGTCAAGAACATCCCGCCGGAGGGCCAGCGGCTGCTCGGCGTCGGTGTGCTGCTGGGCCTGGTCGTCCAGGCGCTGGCGATGATCCCGTACCTGCGCGAGACCGGGTTCCGGATCCGGCCGCGCTTCGACTGGCGGGGCCACGGCCTGGGCAAGGCCGCGATGCTCGCCAAGTGGACGGTGCTGTTCGTCCTGGCCAACCAGGCGGGCGCCATGGTCGTGACCCAGCTGTCCACCGCCGCGGGCAAGGACTCGGGCGTCAGGGGCACCGGCTTCGCCGCCTACGCCAACGCCCAGCTGATCTGGGGGCTGCCGCAGGCCATCATCACCGTGTCCCTGATGGCCGCCCTGCTCCCGCGCCTGTCGCGGTCGGCCGCCGAGGGCGACGCGGGAGCCGTCCGCGACGACATCTCCCAGGGCCTGCGCACCACCGCGGTCGCCATCGTGCCGATCGCCTTCGGCTTCGTCTCGCTCGGCATCCCGATGTGCACGCTGATCTTCGGCTCCGCGGGCACGTCCGAGGCCACCAACATGGGCTACATGCTGATGGCCTTCGGTCTCGGCCTGATCCCCTACTCCGTGCAGTACGTCGTCCTGCGGGCCTTCTACGCCTACGAGGACACCCGCACCCCCTTCAACAACACCCTCATCGTGGCCGCGGTCAACGCCGGCGCCTCGGGGCTGTGCTACTTCCTGCTGCCGCCGCGCTGGGCGGTCGCCGGCATGGCCGCCTCCTACGGCCTCGCCTACGCCATCGGTGTGGGTGTGGCCTGGCGCAGGCTGCGCAAGCGGCTCGGCGGCGATCTGGACGGAGCGCGGGTGCTGCGCACGTACGCCCGGCTGGGCATCGCCTCGGTGCCGGCGGCCCTGCTCAGCGGCGCGGCCTGCTACGGCATCGGGCACACCCTCGGACTGGGCGTCGTGGGCTCCTTCGCCGCGCTGATCGCCGGCGGCGCCGTCCTGTTCGGCGTCTTCTTCGTCGCGGCCCGCCGGATGCGCATCGAGGAACTCAACTCGCTCGTGGGCACGGTGCGCGGGCGTCTGGGTCGTTGAGGCGGGGGTAGCCGCACAACCATCGTCCGCCGCCGTGTGTCGTGCATAGCGGCGGACTGTGGGCACAATTGGTTTCGGCGTCGGACAGCGTGCAACGGATGGGGAGGCAGGGACGACGGTGGCGGAACGGAGTACGGCTGCCGTCGACGTGGCAGACAACAGCGGTGAGCAACCGCTGACCGCCAAGGCGGACCAGGCCACGGCCGACGGGGTGGCCACGAACCCGGAGCGGGACACGGACAGCGATCAGGCACAGGGCAACGTCGAACCCGAGGGTCCCGCGAAGAAGGCCGCGCCTCCGGAACTGCACAGCGGTCACAAGCTGGCCAGACGCTACCGGCTGGAGGAGTGCGTCACCCGTCTGGACGGATTCAGCAGTTGGCGGGCCGTCGACGAGAAGCTCCGCCGTGCCGTGGGCGTCCATGTGCTGCCCGCGGACCACGCCCGGGCCCGTTCGGTCCTCGCCGCCGCCCGCTCCTCCGCACTGCTCGGCGATCCGCGCTTCGTCCAGGTCCTGGACGCCGTCGAGGAGAACGACCTCGTGTACGTGGTGCACGAGTGGCTGCCCGACGCCATCGAGCTGACCACCCTCCTCACCGGCGGCCCGCTGGAGCCGCACGACGCCTACCAGATGGTCAGCCAGGTCTCCTCCGCCATGGCGGCCGCGCACCGTGAAGGCCTCGCCCATCTGCGGCTCAACCCGAACGCCGTGCTGCGCACCTCGACCGGCCAGTGGCGCATCCGCGGTCTCGCCGTGAACGCCGCCCTGCGCGGCATCAGCTCCGACACCCCGCAGCGCACCGACACCGAGTCGATCGGCGCCCTGCTGTACGCGGCGCTGACCCAGCGCTGGCCGTACGAGAACGACGCCTACGGCCTGTCCGGCCTCCCCAAGGACGTCGGCCTCATCGCACCGGACCAGGTGCGGGCCGGTGTGCACCGCGGGCTGTCCGAGCTGGCCATGCGCGCCCTCGTCAACGACGGGGCCACCGCCTCCCGCCACGAGGCTCCGTGCACCACGCCGGAGGAGCTGGTGAAGGCGATCGGCGAGATGCCGCGCATCCGTCCGCCGGAGCCGGCGTTCACGGCGCCGCCGGAATACCAGCGCACCACCTACCAGCAGGGCAGCTACGGCCGCCCGGCGCCGCACCCCGGCGTCACCCAGCCGCTCGCGCCCCCGCCGCCTCCGCTGCAGAGCCGCACCGGCAAGGCGCTGAAGTGGGCGGTGTCGGCACTTCTGATCGCCGCCCTGGGACTGGGCAGCTGGCAGCTGGCGGACGCCCTGATGGACCACGGCGACAAGTCCGGCGACACCGACAAGACCCGGACGACGGACAGCGGCGACAAGAACGCGAAGAAGCCGATCGCCGGCAAGCCGATCGCCATCAGCGGCGCCCGTGACTTCGACCCGTTCGGCCCGGACGGTTCCGAGAAGCCGGGCGACATAGGGAAGGCGTACGACAAGAGCGCGGCCACCTACTGGGAGACGAACTTCTATCTCAGTCCGCGCTTCGGCAACCTCAAGTCCGGCGTCGGCATCATCCTCGATCTCGGCAAGGTCCAGCGGGTCGGCAAGGTGACCGTCACGCTCGTGGGCCAGACCTCGGTCGAGCTGCGGGCCGCAGGTGCGGACGCGGGGACGGAGCCCACGTCGTTCGACGCCTACACGAAGGTCGCCGACGGCTCCGGCACGACGGTGGTGCTCCAGCCCGGCAAGTCCGTCAAGAGCCAGTACCTGCTGGTGTGGCTGACCGAGCTGCCCGCGGACGGCCAGGGCCACTGGCGCGGCAGAGTGGCGGACATCAAGGTGACCAGCTGAGGTCTCCACTCGGGAGGGGCAGATGGCGGAGGGCGCCGGATACGGCGGAGTGAGCGACAAGGATCTCCTCGTCCGCCACGTGGAAGGCGACCCCGAGGCCTTCGGCGAGATCGTGCGGCGGCACCGGGACCGCCTGTGGGCGGTCGCACTGCGGACGCTGGGGGACCGGGAGGAAGCCGCCGACGCGGTCCAGGACGCCCTCGTGTCGGCGTACCGGGCCGCCCACACCTTCCGGGGGCAGTCGGCCGTCACGACCTGGCTGCACCGGATCACCGTCAACGCCTGTCTGGACCGGGTGCGGAAGGCGGCCTCGCGGAAGACGTCCCCGGTCGACGACACGGAGCGGCTGGAGCAGCTGCTGGAGCCGCACGAGTCCGCCTCGGCGCCGGCGGAGCGGAAGGACGTGCACCGTCAGCTGCTGGAAGCCCTCGGCACCCTTCCCCCGGAGCAGCGGGCCGCTCTGGTCCTGGTCGACATGCAGGGATACCCCGTGGCGGAGGCGGCGCGGATCCTGGACGTGCCGACGGGGACGGTGAAGAGCCGGTGCGCCCGGGGCAGGGCCCGACTGCTGCCGCTGCTCACCCATCTCCGGCCCGGAGGCATCGGGGAGGCACAGGCCGAGGCGTCCGGCAGGGAAGAGAGGACGGACGCGGCCGAGGACGGAAAAGAATCCGCACGGGGGCGGAACCGGGGGCAGGGAGGATCCGTCCCACCGGCGACGGGATCACCGAGCGGAAGCGCCGAGGACGCGGGACCGAGCGATCCAGCCGTAGTGAAGGGCGGAGGTGGGCGAGCGTGACGTCGATGACGGACACGGCCGGGCACCCGGACGTCGCGGAGATCTCCGACCTCGCTGAGGGCCTGCTTCCCCCGGACCGCAGCACGGACGTGCGGCGTCATCTGGAGTCGTGCGACCCGTGCGCCGACGTGTACGCGTCGCTGGAGGAGATCCGGGGGCTGCTGCGGTCCGTGGAACCGGAGCGCATGCCCGACGATGTCGCCGCGCGCATCGATGCCGTGCTGGCCGCCGAGGAGCCGCTGCTCACCCGTGCCGAGAGCACGACGGGTCAGGTTTCACGTGAAACGCCTGCACCTGCTGCGCGCCCGGCCGGACGCCCCCGGGCGGCGACCGGGCCGGGGCGCAAGGGAGCGCAGCGCGGCCGGCGCCGAGGCCGGCTCGTCCTGGGTGCCGTTCTCACCGCCGCCGTGCTGGGCGCCGGCAGCCTGCTGGTGACCTCGCTCGGCGAGAACGGCGACCAGCCGACGGCGCACGGGTCGCCGACCCCCATTGCCGGCGCCTTCTCCGGCGACAGCCTGCAGAACCAGGTACGTCGTCTCCTCGACACGAAGAGGGGTCTGCCGCCCGGCGGTGAGAAGCCCGGACCGGGCACCGACGGCGCCTCGCATGCTCCGGGCGCGACGGAGATGCCGAACACCCTGATCCAGACCTCTGTGCCGGTTCCCGACTGCGTCCGGCAGGCACTCAGGCCGCGTGCTGACGTCCTGGGCGCCAAGACGGGAACGTACGCGGGGAAGCCCGCTTACCTCGTCGTGGTGTCCGACACCCGCGACAGCCGACGGGTCACGGCCTACGTGGTCGACGCGGCCTGCGTGCACCGGCAGACTTCCTCGGCCGGCTCGGTCCTGGTGAAGCAGTCCCTCGCCCGACCCTGAGTCCGCGGGGAACTTCCTCGGTCGATTGCGTGCATGCGTGTGCCCGGACACACCGGGAATGCACGCCCCGTAGGATCCGTTGGGTGGGGTGAGAGTCCCGGAAGGGGCTCCCGCCGGTCGACTGACGCAGACCAGAGACGAGGAATCAAGCCGTGAGCGACGTCCGTAACGTGATCATCATCGGCTCCGGGCCCGCAGGCTACACGGCGGCGCTCTACACCGCCCGTGCGTCGCTGAAGCCCCTGGTGTTCGAAGGCGCCGTCACCGCCGGTGGTGCGCTGATGAACACCACCGAGGTGGAGAACTTCCCGGGCTTCCGTGACGGCATCATGGGTCCCGACCTCATGGACAACATGCGCGCGCAGGCCGAACGCTTCGGCGCCGAGCTGGTTCCGGACGACATCGTCTCCGTCGACCTGACCGGTGAGATCAAGACCGTCACCGACACCGCAGGCACCGTGCACCGGGCGAAGGCCGTCATCGTCACCACCGGCTCCCAGCACCGCAAGCTCGGCCTGCCGAACGAGGACGCGCTCTCGGGCCGCGGTGTCTCCTGGTGCGCCACCTGTGACGGGTTCTTCTTCAAGGACCACGACATCGCCGTGATCGGCGGCGGTGACACCGCGATGGAGGAGGCCACCTTCCTCTCGCGCTTCGCCAAGTCCGTGACGGTCGTCCACCGCCGGGACACCCTGCGCGCCTCCAAGGCGATGCAGGAGCGCGCCTTCGGCGACCCGAAGATCAAGTTCGTGTGGGACAGCGAGGTCGCCGAGATCCAGGGCGACCAGAAGCTCAGCGGCCTGAAGCTGCGCAACGTCAAGACCGGCGAGCTGTCCGAACTGCCCGTCACGGGCCTGTTCATCGCGATCGGGCACGACCCGCGCACCGAGCTGTTCAAGGGCCAGCTGGACCTGGACGAGGAGGGGTACGTCAAGGTCGACTCCCCGTCCACGCGCACCAACGTGACCGGTGTCTTCGCCGCCGGTGACGTGGTCGACCACACCTACCGCCAGGCGATCACCGCGGCCGGCACGGGCTGCTCCGCCGCTCTGGACGCCGAGCGTTTCCTCGCCGCGCTCGCGGACATGGAGCAGGCGGAGCCCGAGAAGACCGCCGCCGTCTGACCCTCCCCCCTTTCCCTCACCCCACGCACGACCAAGGTAAGGAGCTGCCGTGGCCGGCAACCTCAAGACCGTGACCGACGCCACCTTCGATCAGGACGTCCTCAAGAGCGACAAGCCCGTCCTGGTGGACTTCTGGGCGGCTTGGTGCGGCCCGTGCCGCCAGATCGCCCCGTCCCTGGAGGCGATCGCCGCCGAGTACGGCGACAAGATCGAGATCGTCAAGCTCAACATCGACGAGAACCCGGGAACGGCCGCCAAGTACGGCGTCATGTCCATCCCGACCCTGAACGTCTACCAGGGCGGCGAGGTCGCCAAGACCATCGTCGGCGCCAAGCCCAAGGCGGCGCTGCTCCGCGACCTCGAAGAGTTCATCACCAAGTGACGTTTCACGTGAAACACGAAGGGGCCGGCCCGCAAGGGCCGGCCCCTTCGCCATAGGGCGATGGCGCTACAGCGGCCTGAGCGCAGGCTCCTTCTGCACCGCTCCCAGGAGCCGGTCGAGTGCCAGCTCCACGTCTTCCTTCCAGGAGAGCGTGGACCGCAGCTCCAGGCGCAGCCGGGGATGCGCGGGATGCTGCCGCACCGTCTTGAAGCCCACGGCCAGCAGATGGTCGGCGGGCAGCAGGCAGGAGGGTTCCTTCCAGCGGGCGTCACCGAAGGCCTCGATCGCCTTGAAGCCGCGGCGCAGCAGATCCTTGGCGACCGTCTGCACGAGTACCCGGCCCAGCCCCTGTCCCTGGTACGGGGGCAGGATGAAGGCCGTGATCAGCTGGACGGCGTCGGGCGAGATCGGGCTCGTGGGGAAAGCCGTCGAGCGCGGGACATAGGCCGGCGGCGCGTAGAGCACGAAGCCGGCGGGCACGTCGTCGACGTATGCCACCCGGCCGCACGACCCCCAGTCCAGCAGGACGGCGGAGATCCATGCTTCCTTCTCCAGCGCGGAGGTGCCCGCCGTCACCGCCGCTTCGCCGCTGACGGGATCCAGCTCCCAGAAGACACAGGAGCGGCACCGCTGTGGGAGGTCCTGAAGGTTGTCCAGCGTGAGAGGCACGAGCCGACGCCCCATGAAGGCTGATCCTCGCTTCCTTCGCCCGCCGCATCACGAGCGGCTGTCAGAGCGATCCGCTCCCGGAGCAGACTGCCGACGAATCCGCCGACCGCTGCGAGACCCAGGCCCACGCTCACCGGTCCGGTGCGGCTCATCGGTCGCCCGGCCCCGCTGTCCCACTCGGAGATGCAGCTCATGTCCGGTGGTTGTGCCGTACCTGTTCGCATCGTATCCAGGATGGGATGCACCCGGCATCGCGTCCTGGCAAAGATCGGGCCGTGTTCCGGCACCCACCGGAACACGGCCCGCTCCACGGCACACCGGACGACATCGCCGGGGATCAGTCGTGCTTCTCCCCGGTGTCGTCCTCACCGAGGGCCTTCTGCAGGCTCAGCCTCTCGCCCGGGGCGAGCGTGCTGAGGATCCGTTCGAGGTCGTCCGCCGAGGCGAACTCGACGGTGATCTTGCCCTTCTTCTGACCGAGCTCGACCTTCACCCGTGTCTCGAAGCGGTCCGAGAGCCGGGTGGCCAGCTCGTTCAGCGCCGGCGACGGCACGGAGCCGGCCCGGGGTCCCCGGGAGCGCGAGGCCTTCTGGGGCCGTGACCCCATCAGCCTCACGATCTCCTCCACGGACCGCACCGACAGCCCCTCGGCGACGATCCGGTGGGCCAGACGGTCCTGCTCCTCCGCGTCCTCGACGGCAAGCAGCGCCCGGGCGTGGCCGGCCGAGAGCACTCCGGCGGCCACCCGCTTCTGCACGTACGGCGACAGCTTCAGCAGACGCAGGGTGTTGGAGACCTGCGAACGGGAGCGGCCGATCCGTTCGGCCAGCTGGTCGTGGGTGCAGTCGAAGTCCTGCAGCAGCTGGTCGTAGGCAGCGGCCTCTTCGATCGGGTTCAGCTGCGCGCGGTGCAGGTTCTCCAGCAGGGCGTCCAGGAGGAGCTTCTCGTCCTCCGTGGCCCGGACGATGGCCGGAATGGCCTCCAGCCCGGCCTCACGGCAGGCCCGCCAGCGGCGCTCGCCCATGATCAGCTCATAGCGGGACGGTCCCACCCGCCGCACCACGACGGGCTGGAGCAGGCCGACCTCCTTGATGGACGTCACCAGCTCCTGGAGGGCGTCCTCGTCGAAGATCTCACGCGGCTGGCGCGGGTTGGGCGTGATGGCGTCCAGCGGGATCTCGGCGAAGTGGGCGCCCACCGGAGGAGCGGGCACGTCCGCGGCCGGGCTGGCGGGAGCCACCTCGGTGTCGTGGGCGGCAGGCGGCAGCGTGGCCACCTTCGCCGCGGCCACCCCGCGGTCGGTCGTCAGCACCGGGACGGCCGCGGGGGAGGTGGATCCTCCTCCGCCCACCGACGCGGGGGCCGGGGTCCTCTCGGTCGGGGCAGCGGGGATCAGTGCGCCGAGACCACGGCCCAGCCCCCTCCGTCGCTCGCTCACTGGATGCCCTCCACCATGCTCGGATCTTTCTGGGCGCCGATGTGGGCGCGGCTCGCGTCGTAGCTGATGCCGATGCCCCTCAGCGCGATTTCTCGGGCCGCCTCGAGATACGAGAGGGCACCGCTCGATCCAGGATCGTAGGTCAGCACCGTCTGCCCGTAACTGGGTGCCTCGGAGATGCGGACCGAGCGGGGAATGCTCGTCCGCAGCACCTCGTCACCGAAGTGGTTGCGCACCTCTTCCGCGACCTGGGAGGCAAGACGCGTCCGGCCGTCGTACATGGTGAGCAGGATGGTCGACACGTGCAGGGTCGGGTTGAGGTGGCCGCGCACCAGGTCCACGTTGCGGAGCAGCTGGCCCAGCCCCTCCAGCGCGTAGTACTCGCACTGGATCGGGATGAGGACCTCCTGGCCCGCCACGAGCGCGTTGACCGTCAAGAGGCCGAGCGACGGCGGGCAGTCGATGAGGATGTAGTCCAACGGCTGCTCGTACGCCTGGATCGCCCGCTGAAGTCTGCTCTCCCGGGCCACCAGGGAGACCAGTTCGATCTCCGCACCGGCGAGATCGATGGTGGCGGGGGCACAGAAGAGACCCTCCACATCGCGGACGGGCTGGACGACCTCGGAGAGCGGTCGGCTCTCCACCAACACGTCGTAGATGGACGGGACTTCGGCGTGGTGGTCGATTCCCAGAGCCGTGGAGGCGTTGCCCTGCGGGTCGAGGTCGATCACCAGGACGCGGCTGCCGTGCAGAGCCAGGGAGGCAGCGAGATTGACGGTCGTCGTCGTCTTTCCCACGCCGCCCTTCTGGTTGGCGACCACGATCAGGCGGGTCTGCTCCGGTCGCGGCAGGCCTTCGCCGGCGCGGCCGAAAGCCTCCACCGCCAGTTGGGCCGCTCGACCGATGGGAGTGTCGTCCATCGGGGACGGTGTTTCACGTGAAACATCCGCCCCCATCGACTCGGTACGGGGACCGGGGACCGGATCGGTCATCGGTCCCGCGATGTTGGCGTCGGACCGCAAGGATTCACTCTCCTCGACTTCAGGCTCGCGATGAACAGAGCCTCCCATGCCGTCGGGGTCATGAACCAGTGAGGTCTGGTCTTCTGTGGAGAAATCCACCTCTGTGGACAACTCCGTCGCCCCGGCGGGGGACGGAGCGGCTGGGGGCCCGGAGTCCTCCCCCGGTGCCCCCAGAGGCTTGCGGTCGCGGGGTTCGGCCGCAGCGCGGCCCCGACTGATGATGCCGTGCAGCAGTGAGCGACGTTTCACGTGAAACACGATGCACAGCGACCGCGACCGAACTGCCGCGACACTCCGACTTGCGTAGGTTTGGCAGCTTGTGTGGAGTACGTCCCGATCTCAGGACGGCTCAGCGGCGACGACGTGCCCGGCCCGTCCGGGCCGCCTTCGCACGCTTGGCCGCGAAGCGCACACCGCCCGGGCTCTCGCCGACCTCGACCCGCACCACGGTGGACAGCGGATCCACCACGCCCTCGCCCACATGCAGGATGGACGTCTCGACCGCGCCGAGCTTGCTGAGCGCGCTGGCCGCGGCCTTGAGCTCCTCCTCGGCGGTGTCGCCCTTGAGCGCGAGCATCTCGCCGTACGGGCGCAGCAGTGGAATGCCCCAGGTGGCCAGGCGGTCCAGCGGTGCCACGGCCCGGGCGGTCACCACATGGACCGGCGGCAGCTTGCCCATGACCTCCTCGGCGCGGCCGCGCACCACCGTGACATGGTCCAGGCCGAGCAGCTCGACGACCTCGGTGAGGAAGTTGGTGCGCCGCAGCAGCGGTTCCAGCAGGGTGATGCTCAGGTCGTCGCGGACCAGGGCCAGCGGGATGCCCGGCAGGCCGGCGCCCGAGCCGACGTCGCAGACCGTCACGCCTTCGGGGACCGCCTCGGAGAGCACCGCACAGTTCAGCAGGTGCCGCTCCCACAGGCGGGGCACTTCCCGCGGCCCGATCAGGCCACGCTGCACACCCGCCTCGGCGAGCAGCTCCGCATAGCGGACCGCATCGGCGAAGCGATCACCGAATACTTCCCGCGCCTGCTCGGGCGCGGGGGGAAGCTCCGCTGCCTCCGTCACGGGGACCGTCCTTCCGTACAGCGCCGGTGCGTCGCGCACCGGCCACCAGAACTACCAGGCTGACAAAGTACGGCCCCGTCTGCTCAACAGACGGGGCCGGTGGAACGAGGGGGCCGGTCAGGCGGGCAGGACGACGACGAACCGCTGCGGCTCCTCGCCCTCGGACTCGCTGCGCAGTCCCGCGGCCTTGACCGCGTCGTGGACGACCTTGCGCTCGAAGGGGGTCATCGGCTTGAGCTTCACGGGCTCGCCCGTGCTCTTCGCCTCGGCGGCGGCCTCTGAGCCCAGCTCGAACAGCTCGGCCCGCTTCTTGGCCCGGTATCCCGCGATGTCCAGCATCAGCCGGCTGCGGTCACCGGTCTCCCGGTGCACCGCCAGGCGCGTCAGCTCCTGCAGCGCCTCCAGCACCTCGCCGTCCCGGCCGACCAGCTTCTGCAGGTCGCGGCTGCCGGTGTCGCTGATGATCGACACGGAGGCGCGGTCGGCCTCGACGTCCATGTCGATGTCGCCGTCGAGGTCGGCGATGTCCAGCAGACCCTCCAGGTAGTCCGCCGCGATCTCACCCTCCTGCTCGAGGCGGGTGAGGGTGTCTGCACCCTCGGCAGCGGCGGAGGTGGTGCCTTCCGTCACGGGATGGGCTCCTTCTTACTTCTTGGACGGGGACTTGGGCCGCTGCGGGCCACCCTTGCGCTGGCCGGACTGGGCCTTGCTGCGGGTGCCGCCGGGCTTCTGGGGCTGCTTGGCAGCGGCGGCGGGCTTGGCGGCCTGCGGCTCGTCGGACTTCTCCAGCGAGAGGGAGTCGTCCGCCTGCTTGGACACACCGGACTGACGCTGGGCCTTGGTCTGGCGCCGGGGCTGCTGGCGCCGGACGGCGGTGGCGGTCGCGGTCGTACCGGCGGCCGTGCCGTCCTCGGTCTGCGCCGCGGCCTGGACGGTGCTCTTCACCACGGTGCCGTCGGGCTGCGCGGCGAGGCCGGCCTTGTTCAGGGCGTTGATGAACTTGCGCTCGAACTCGTTGCGGTCACGGCCCTTGGCGACGATCGCCTTGACGATCGCCTTCTCACCGCGCCGGCTGATCTTGCCGTGCTGCGTGACGTGCTTGGTGAGGCGCTCGAGGTAGGCGGCCTGGGCCTTGGAGCCCGGAGTCGGGTTGTTGTGGATGACGTACATCTGCTGGCCCATGGTCCACACGTTGGTGGTCAGCCAGTAGACGAGGACACCGACCGGGAAGTTGATGCCGAAGACGGCGAACATCACCGGGAAGACGTACATCAGCATCTTCTGCTGCTGCATGAACGGCGTCTTCACCGTGGTGTCGACGTTCTTCGTCATGAGCTGGCGCTGCGTGTAGAACTGCGACAGCGACATCAGGACGATCATGAGCGCGGTGACGACGCGGACGTCGCTCAGCGTGGCACCGAGCGCGGCGACCTTGTCGGAGCTGTCCATGAACTTCGCGGCCAGCGGGGCGCCGAAGATGTGCGCCTGGCGGGCGCTGGCGAGCAGCTGCTCGTCGATGACGCCGATCTTCTTGCCCGAGGCGATGCCGTTGAGCACGTGGTACAGGGCGAAGAAGAACGGGGACTGCGCCAGGATGGGAAGGCACGAGGAGAGCGGGTTGGTACCCGACTCCTTGTACAGCTTCATCATCTCTTCGGACTGGCGCTGCCGGTCGTTCTTGTACCGCTCCTGGATCTTCTTCATCTCCGGCTGGAGCGTCTGCATCGCGCGGGTCGCCTTGATCTGCTTCACGAAGAGCGGGATCAGGCAGATGCGGATCAGGATCACCAGGGACACGATGGACAGGCCCCAGGCCCACCCTGTGTTCGGGCCGAAGAGGGCGCCGTACACCGTGTGGAACTGGACGATGACCCATGACACGGGTGTCGTGATGAAGCTGAAAAGGCTGGCAATCGTGTCCACTAATCATGCTCCTTGGGCATGGGACGAGGTCTCTGCGGCCGGGCTCGAAGGAGACTCGGAAGCAAGCCCCGCTTCGGTGGCCGGTTCGGCGGCGGAGGGCCCGCCCGTGCGTGCGCGCCAGGCGCTGCGCAGCGATTCGTGCCACCGCGGGCGCTTGCGCGGCGGAACATGGTCCACACCGCCCAGCGACCACGGATTGCACCGGAGGATGCGCCAGGCGGTGAGTGCCGTCCCCTTGACCGCACCGTGCCGGTCGATGGCCGTGTATCCGTAGTGGGAGCACGACGGGTAGTACTTGCACACCGGCCCCAGCAGTGGACTGATGGTCCACTGGTACAGCTTGATCAGAGCCAGCAGCGGGTACTTCATCGCGCGCCCCCTCCCAGCAACCGCTGAAGGGCGGCGTCCAGGTCTCGGGCCAGCTGTGCATGGTCTGCGTCGCCCGCTCCGGGCAGCGCTCGTACGACTACCAGGCTACCGGGGGGCAACTGGGCGACTCGGTCACGCATCAGATGACGCAGTCTGCGCTTCACCTTGTTGCGCACGACCGCGCCACCCACGGCCTTGCTCACGACGAAACCCGCACGCGACGGGGGAGCGCTCTCCCCAGGCGCGTGCGGGTCCGTGGCACCGCTACGAAGGTGGACGACGAGGGTCGGGCGGCCTGCCCGGCGACCCCGTCGCACCGCGGTCGCGAAGTCCTCGCGCCGCCTCAGCCGGTTCTCGGTGGGCAGCACGACGTCATGACCTGACCGGGATCAGGCGGACAGACGGGCGCGACCCTTGCTGCGGCGGGACGCGAGGATCGCGCGGCCGGCACGGGTGCGCATACGCAGCCGGAAGCCGTGGGTCTTCGCGCGACGACGGTTGTTCGGCTGGAAGGTGCGCTTGCTCACTCGGGGGCTCCAGAAATCGGTAGGTGGCGGGGTGCCGTCCTGGCTGTCACCGTGCGCCCACGAGTAGCTCGCGTTACGCCCGAGTGCACCGCTTACCGATCACCCGAAGTGACCTGTGCCCATCGGAGGCAGGCGGCAGCAGCCATCGACAACTCGACCTGGTTACGGTACGCGGGGCTGCGCCATTCGGTCAAACCAGGGGCGGCGGAGGGACACTGTCCACAGGCTGGGGACAACAACTTGAACCGCACCCGCCGCGCTGACTACCGTGACTGGACTCCGATTCGTTCCCTTGTCCCACTCACCACCCGATTCAGAACCCGACCCGTCCCCGGACCACACGTCCGCGGGACCTGTGAGAGAGCGTGCCCTGTGGCTGACGTACCTGCCGATCTTGCCGCAGTGTGGCCACGAGTACTGGAGCAGCTCCTCGGGGAGGGCCGCGGACAGGGCGTCGAGACGAAGGACGAGCACTGGATCCGGCGCTGCCAGCCGCTGGCGCTGGTCGCGGACACGGCCCTGCTCGCCGTGCCGAACGAATTCGCCAAGGGGGTCCTGGAGGGCCGTCTCGCGCCGGTCGTCAGCGAGACCCTGAGCCGCGAGTGCGGCCGCCCCATCCGGATCGCGATCACCGTGGACGACTCGGCGGGCGAGCCGCCGGCGCCCGCGGCGAGCCCTTCCCCGCAGACGCCGCAGTCGCGCTACGAGGATCCGGAGCCGCCGTCCGCGCCCTACGAGGGCTACGGCCGCCACCGCGGCGCCGACCAGCGTCCGGGCGGCGAGCTCCCGACCGCCCGTCCGGCCTACCCGTCCGAGTACCAGCGCCCCGAGCCGGGCTCCTGGCCGCGTCCCGGCCAGGAGGAGTACCGCTGGCAGCAGCCGCGGCTCGGTTTCCCCGAGCGCGACCCGTACGCGTCGCCGTCGTCGCACGACGGCTACGGCCCCGCGGACGGGTACGGCTCGCCGTCGCAGGACTACCGCCCGCAGGGCGTGGACCGGCCGTCGTACGAGCAGCAGCGCGGCGAGTACGACGGCCCGCGCGCGGAGTACGAGCCGTCCCGCCAGGACTACGACGCCGGCCGTCGCGACTACGACGCGCCCCGGGCCGAGTACGACCAGCGCGACCCGGTCCGCCGCGAGCCGTCCGACCAGCCGGCGCACCGCGGCGGTCCCGGCCGCCCGGACATGTCGCCGACGGGAGCGCCCGGCCCGCTGGCCGCGCAGCCGGCCCCGGCGAGCGGCCCCGGCGAGCCGACGGCGCGGCTGAACCCGAAGTACCTGTTCGACACGTTCGTCATCGGCGCGTCCAACCGGTTCGCGCACGCGGCGGCGGTCGCGGTCGCCGAGGCGCCGGCGAAGGCGTACAACCCCCTGTTCATCTACGGGGAGTCGGGGCTCGGCAAGACGCACCTGCTGCACGCCATCGGGCACTACGCGCGCAGCCTCTACCCGGGCACGCGCGTGCGGTACGTCAGCTCGGAGGAGTTCACCAACGAGTTCATCAACTCCATCCGGGACGGCAAGGGCGACAGCTTCCGCAAGCGGTACCGGGAGATGGACATCCTGCTCGTCGACGACATCCAGTTCCTCGCGGACAAGGAGTCGACGCAGGAGGAGTTCTTCCACACCTTCAACACGCTGCACAACGCCAACAAGCAGATCGTGCTGTCCTCCGACCGGCCGCCCAAGCAGCTGGTCACGCTGGAGGACCGGCTGCGGAACCGCTTCGAGTGGGGGCTGATCACCGACGTCCAGCCGCCCGAGCTGGAGACGCGGATCGCGATCCTGCGCAAGAAGGCCGTGCAGGAGCAGCTGAACGCGCCGCCGGAGGTGCTGGAGTTCATCGCCTCCCGGATCTCGCGGAACATCCGTGAGCTGGAGGGCGCGCTGATCCGGGTCACGGCGTTCGCCTCGCTCAACCGGCAGCCGGTGGACCTGGGCCTGACGGAGATCGTCCTGAAGGATCTGATCCCCGGAGGGGAGGACTCCACCCCGGAGATCACCGCGACGGCCATCATGGCGGCGACCGCGGACTACTTCGGGCTCACGGTGGAGGACCTGTGCGGCAGCTCGCGCGGCCGCCAGCTGGTCACGGCCCGGCAGATCGCGATGTATCTGTGCCGTGAGCTGACGGACCTGTCCCTGCCGAAGATCGGCGCGCAGTTCGGCGGCCGCGACCACACGACCGTCATGCACGCCGACCGCAAGATCCGCGCGCTGATGGCCGAGCGGCGCTCGATCTACAACCAGGTCACCGAGCTGACGAACCGCATCAAGAACGGCTGAGGCCGGCCGTACGCCGGCACCGAGGGCGCCCCCGGGACATCTCCCGGGGGCGCCCTCGGCGTTCCGGGGCGGTCGTGAGCAGGCCGGGACCGCCCGCGCCGCCCCTGGGAAGGCCCGCTCGGTTCCTCGCCGTCCTGGGAGGTTCCGGACGGTTCCTCGCCGCCCCCGAGCAGGCCGGACGGTTCGCGGGCGGCCGTGGAGCCGTGTCCCCTTCCCGGTGACCCTCCGGGCGCCCGTCCCGGCGGTCATGAGCCGTGCCCCGGGGACCCCCCACGGCACCGCGAGGGCTTCCCCGGGCGGCTCCGGGGTGGGCGGAACGCCCCGCGGAGGCAGCTCACAGCCCTGTGGACGGTTGCCGACCCGTCACCCGGTGTTCGATTACGCGCCGGGTTACGGCCGCCCTCCACAGATTCGGTGACTTTTTTCCTTCCACACGCTGGGGACGGTGAAGTTGTCCTGAGCTGCGTCCACAGGGAGGCTGTCCCTGTGGCGTCCGTCCAGCTCAGGCCCCTGTGGAATCGTGGACGAACACTCTCCACAGGCTGTGGAAAACTGCGGCGTCCCCAGCCTGTGCACGAGGTTTTCCACGGGCGGCCCACAGGCTGGGGGCGGTTGTCCCCAGTGATCGCCCGCTTCTCCACACGGCTGTCCACTGTTCGGCAACGCGGCGCACCCTCTCACCGCGTCGAGTGAAAGGCGTCACACGAGGCTGCCGGATTGGGGTGTGGGAAACACGGGTATTTCTGGGGACGCAGCTGGGGAGAACTGCCCGCGGGCTGTGGGCGGCATGTGCAGAACTTTCTGTTCTCCACAGAGGGCCCCGGTTGTCCACTGCCTCCACCCACAGGACCGGTGGACAAAATATCCGCGCTGAGCTGGGCAAACGTGGTTATCCACGGTATCCACAGGCCCTACTACTACTCCCGACAAGAGAGAGCTCGGCAATCGTTTGGAAGCGGGGCCTGTGCACAACTGGCCCTCTCGGGCCCGGCCGCCCCTCCGACCGACTTGACCCCGACGGGCACCTACTGTCAGTGCCGTGCGTCAGACTGGTCCTCGGTGTCCTTCCCGCCGCAGTGGGCGGTGACGCCGAGTCGGAGGACTCAGTAGCAACAAGCAGGAGGCGGCTTACGGTGAAGATCCGGGTGGAACGCGACGTACTCGCGGAGGCAGTGGCCTGGGCGGCACGCAGCCTCCCGGCCCGTCCGCCGGCGCCTGTCCTCGCCGGCCTCCTGCTGAAGGCCGAGGACGGCCAGCTGAGCCTGTCGAGCTTCGACTACGAGGTCTCCGCGCGCGTCAGCGTCGAGGCCGAGGTCGAGGAGGAGGGGACCGTCCTGGTCTCCGGCCGTCTGCTGGCCGACATCTCGCGTGCGCTGCCCAACCGTCCGGTGGAGATCTCCACAGACGGTGTACGGGCGACCGTCGTCTGCGGTTCCTCCCGGTTCACCCTGCACACCCTGCCCGTGGAGGAGTACCCGGCGCTGCCGCAGATGCCGAACGCGACGGGCACCGTCCCCGGCGAGGTCTTCGCCGCCGCCGTCTCCCAGGTGGCCATCGCGGCCGGCCGCGACGACACGCTTCCGGTGCTCACCGGCGTGCGCATCGAGATCGAGGGCGACACGGTCACCCTGGCCTCCACCGACCGCTACCGCTTCGCGGTCCGCGAGTTCCTGTGGAAGCCGGAGAACCCGGACGCCTCCGCGGTCGCCCTGGTCCCCGCCAAGACGCTGCTGGACACCGCCAAGTCGCTCGGCGCCGGCGACAGCGTCACGCTGGCGCTGTCCGGCTCCGGCGCCGGTGAGGGCCTGATCGGCTTCGAGGGCGCGGGCCGGCGGACCACGACGCGTCTGCTCGAGGGCGACCTGCCGAAGTACCGGACGCTGTTCCCGACCGAGTTCAACTCCGTCGCCGTGATCGAGACCGCGCCGTTCGTCGAGGCCGTCAAGCGCGTGTCGCTGGTCGCCGAGCGGAACACCCCGGTGCGGCTGAGCTTCGAGCAGGGCGTGCTGATCCTGGAGGCCGGGTCCAGCGACGACGCACAGGCTGTGGAAAGGGTCGACGCGCAGCTGGAGGGCGACGACATCTCGATCGCCTTCAACCCGACGTTCCTGCTGGACGGGCTGAGCGCGATCGACTCCCCGGTGGCGCAGCTGTCGTTCACGACGTCCACGAAGCCGGCGCTGCTCAGCGGAAGGCCGGCCGTCGACGCGGAGGCCGACGAGGCGTACAAGTACCTGATCATGCCGGTGCGGCTGAGCGGCTGATCCCCTCCGCAGCGCCGGGTGCGTCGTCCGCGGCGCCGGGCGCCGTGTGCGGGCGCCCGGCGCGGAGCCGGACGGGACGGCCGAGTCGGGTGCCGAACCTGCAGGTGAGGGGGTACGCATGAGCGCGTATGCCCACAGCTGTGCATGAGCGTCCGGGTTTAGGCTCGGCACGGCACACAGGTGCCTCTCACGCCACACAGCGACCTAAGGAACAGCACTCATGGAGCTCGGTCTCGTCGGCCTCGGCAAGATGGGCGGCAACATGCGCGAGCGGATCCGCCGCGCGGGCCACACCGTCGTCGGATACGACCGCAACGCGGACGTCGCGGACGTCCACAGCCTGGAAGAGCTCGTGGACAAGCTCAGCGCCCCGCGCGTGGTCTGGGTGATGGTGCCGGCCGGTGAGCCCACCCAGTCGACCATCGACCGGCTCGCCGAGCTGCTGGAGCCCGGTGACGTGGTCGTGGACGGCGGCAACTCCCGCTGGACCGACGACGAGAGGCACGCGAAGGAGCTGGCCGCCAAGGGCATAGGTTTCGTCGACTGCGGCGTCTCCGGCGGCGTCTGGGGCCTGGAGAACGGGTACGCGCTGATGTACGGCGGCGACCCGGAGAACGTCGCCAAGGTGCAGCCGGTCTTCGACGCGCTCAAGCCGGAGGGCGACTTCGGCTCGGTGCACGCCGGCAAGGTCGGCGCGGGCCACTTCGCCAAGATGGTCCACAACGGCATCGAGTACGCGATGATGCAGGCCTACGCCGAGGGCTGGGAGCTGCTGGAGAAGGTCGACTCCGTGGAGAACGTCCGCGAGGTCTTCCGGTCCTGGCAGGAGGGCACGGTCATCCGCTCCTGGCTGCTGGACCTCGCGGTGAACGCCCTCGACGAGGACGAGCACCTGGACGGTCTGCGCGGTTATGCACAGGACTCCGGTGAGGGACGCTGGACTGTGGAGGCCGCGATCGACAACGCGGTGCCGCTGCCGGCGATCACCGCGTCGCTGTTCGCGCGGTTCGCCTCCCGGCAGGAGGACTCGCCGCAGATGAAGATGATCGCCGCGCTGCGCAACCAGTTCGGCGGTCACGCCGTAGAGAAGAAGTGATCCGCAGACCCACGGGTCCACGGATCCCCAGGTCCACGGATCCACACGGTCCGCGGACGCAGGTCCACAGGGCTCACGGGGGCATCCCCGCGAGCCGGGAGTCACCACCACTCTGAGGGAGGTCGGCGGAACGACCATGCACGTCACGCATCTCTCGCTGGCCGACTTCCGCTCGTACGCCCGGGCCGAGGTCCCGCTCGACCCGGGCGTCACCGCCTTCGTCGGCCCCAACGGCCAGGGCAAGACCAACCTCGTCGAGGCGGTCGGCTACCTGGCCACCCTCGGCAGCCACCGGGTCGCGTCCGACGCCCCGCTGGTCCGCATGGGCGCCGAGCGCGCGGTCGTCCGGGCGCAGGTCCGGCAGGGCGACCGGCAGCAGCTCATCGAGCTGGAACTGAACCCCGGCAAGGCCAACCGCGCCCGCGTCAACCGGTCCTCGCAGGTCCGGCCGCGGGACGTGCTCGGGATCGTGCGGACCGTGCTGTTCGCGCCCGAGGACCTCGCGCTGGTCAAGGGCGACCCCGGTGAACGGCGGCGGTTCCTGGACGAGCTGATCACCGCGCGGTCCCCGCGGATGGCCGGGGTGCGCTCCGACTACGAGCGCGTCCTCAAGCAGCGCAACACCCTGCTGAAGACGGCGGCGCTGGCCCGCAGGCACGGCGGCCGGTCCATGGACCTGTCCACCCTGGACGTCTGGGACCAGCACCTCGCGCGCGCGGGCGCCGAACTGCTCGCCCAGCGGATGGATCTCGTCGCCGCGCTGCAGCCGCTGGCCGACAAGGCGTACGAGCAGCTGGCCCCCGGCGGCGGGCCGGTCGCGCTGGAGTACAAGCCGTCCGCGCCCGGCGAGGCGCACACCCGCGAGGATCTGCACGCACAGCTCCTGGCGGCCCTCATGGAGGCGCGCAAGCAGGAGATCGAGCGGGGGGTCACGCTCGTCGGGCCGCACCGCGACGACCTCCTGCTCAAGCTCGGGCAGCTGCCGGCCAAGGGGTACGCCTCGCACGGCGAGTCCTGGTCCTACGCCCTCGCCCTGCGGCTCGCCTCGTACGACCTGCTGCGCGCCGAGGGCAACGAACCGGTGCTGATCCTGGACGACGTCTTCGCCGAACTCGACGCCCGCCGCCGGGAGCGGCTGGCGGAACTGGTGGCGCCCGGAGAGCAGGTGCTGGTCACCGCCGCCGTGGACGACGACGTGCCCCAGGTGCTGGCCGGCGTCCGGTACGCGGTGGCCGACGGGACGGTGGAGCGCGTATGAGCACCGAGGAACCCGCGCCGCGGCGTCCGAAGGAGAAGGAGCCCTCCGGCGTCGACCTCGCGCGCGTGGCGCTGCGCGCGGCCAAGGAGCAGGCACGCGCGCGGGGGGACGCGGCGCGGCAGAGGAGGCAGGCGCGGCGGGGCGGCGGCCTGCGCTCCGG
Organism: Streptomyces sp. NPDC006193; assembly: GCF_040613915.1. Classification (NCBI taxonomy): domain Bacteria; kingdom Bacillati; phylum Actinomycetota; class Actinomycetes; order Kitasatosporales; family Streptomycetaceae; genus Streptomyces; species Streptomyces sp. NPDC006193. The sequence continues at coordinate 184,850 of NZ_JBEXTB010000002.1, read as the reverse complement.
CGCACGCGCCGACGGCCGCGACCCGATGGCGCTCGGCGCGGCGATCAACCGGCTGATCACCGAGCGCGGCTGGGAGACGCCCGCCGCGGTGGGCGGGGTGATGGGCCGCTGGCCGCAGATAGTCGGCGAGGACCTGGCCAAGCACTGCGTGCCGCAGCGGTACGACGAGGACGAGCGGGTGCTGACGGTGCAGTGCGACTCGACGGCCTGGGCGACCCAGCTGCGGCTGCTCGCGCCGGCGCTGGTGGCCCGGCTCAACGAGGATCTCGGGCACGGCTCGGTCCGGCTGATCAAGGTGCACGGCCCCGGCGGCCAGGCCCGCCGCTACGGCCCGCTGCGGGCCCCGGGCAGCACCGGCCCCGGAGACACCTACGGCTGACGGCCGGAGCAGTCCGCGTCCGCGGGACGCCGGGACCGGCCGGCGGTCACCTGACGGACGGTGAGACCGGCCCGGCCGGCCGGCGCCGGGAGGGGGCGGACACCCGAGAGCGGGGAACGACGGCCCGCCGAGGTGACGACCCAGCTCCCTGCCGGTCGGCCGGCGGACACCGCGACCGGCTGCCGAGGGACGGCTGGTACGGGCTCGGCCGGCGACCGCCGCCCCGGTGCGACGGCGGACCTGCCGCTGAAGGGACGGGCGAGCCCCCGACGAGCGGTCGGCGCGCGGCAGAGGCGGGGTCGGCGCGCAGCTGACGGAGGGTGAGCCCAGCGGCCCGGCCCGGTCCGGGCGGACGCGGGCGGGTGCCCGGGGGATGGTCGGGGTGGGTCGGCAGGTCGCCGGGAGGACGGTTGGTTCCCTGGGCCGAGTCGGCCGCGGAGGGCTGGAGGGGCCGGCCGGGGCTGGGCGGACGGTGGGCGGGTGCTTGTGGGTTGGCCGGCAGCGGCCGGATGTGGGCCGTTCCGGCCGTACGCGGCGGGAGGGACGCCGGGTCCGGGCCGGGCGGACGCGGGCGGGTGCCCGGGAGATGGTCGGAGGGGTGGGTCGGCAGGTCGCCGGGAGGACGGTCTTCCCCGAGCCGAGTCTGCCGCGGACGGCTGGAGGGGCCGGCCGGGGCTGGGCGGACGGTGCCCGGAGGACGGTCGGAGCGTTCGCGGCGGCAGACGGCTGGAGGGACCGCCGGGTGCCCGGGCCGAGTCGGCGGCGTGGCTGAAGGGCGGCCGGGACCGGGCCGACGGTGGACGGGCGCTGGGACGGGCAGCCGGGACGGGCAGCCGGGACGGGGCCGAGGGGGACGGGCGCCCGGGAACGGTCGGAGCGTCCCCGGCGGCTGGCCGCTGGTGCGGCGGCCCCCCGGCGGCCCCCCGGCGGCCCCGCGGCGGCCCCCCGGCGGCCCCTGGCGGCCCCCCGGCCGCACCAGGGGAGCGGGCTGCAGGGCCCGCCCAGTCAGCCGAGGGGCGGAGAGGCGGCCGGCCGGGGGTGCCGGAGTCGATCGCCGATGCGGGCGGCCGCAGTCGGGGGCGGGGGGCGGCCGGGGCCGGGAAGGGCGCCGTTCTGCCCGGCCCGGGGGGACGGTGCGCGGGCGGGCCGGGCGGGGTGACGTACCTCACGTCGAAAGCGGGGTGCGCGGACGGCTCGTACCCCTGTCCACCGGCCCGGATCAGGCTCGTACACACGTGTGGACCGCCATCTGACCCGCGAGTAGCCAAGGGTTGACGGCGCAAAGCTCTGAGCGCCGCTGTGAGCCCCTTGGGGCCCCCATCCGTATATCGGGACCCGGGCGAGACCGGTTCAGGGCGGCACATGGGGACTCAGGTACCGGCAAACCCCCATCGTTGTCAGCGCTACCGGTAGACTGGAGGGCAATCCCGCCCCACTGTGGGGACCGCCCGGGAAAAGCTGAGCAACGCTGATCAAGGCTGACCAACGCAACATGCCGCAGCCGCTCCGGCAACCTGCCGACGAGCCCGGCTCGTGCTGTGCCAGAAAGGGCGCTTCGTGGCCGATTCCGGCAACCCCAACGAGAACATCCCGTCCACCGACGCCGGCGTCAACGGCGAGGCCACCGAGTCGGGCGCGGCCTCCGCCTCCTACGACGCCAGCGCCATCACCGTGCTCGAAGGGCTCGACGCGGTCCGCAAGCGGCCCGGCATGTACATCGGCTCCACGGGCGAGCGCGGTCTGCACCACCTGGTGTACGAGGTCGTCGACAACTCGGTCGACGAGGCGCTGGCCGGTTACGCGGACACCATCGACGTGACCATCCTCGCCGACGGCGGTGTGCGCGTCGTGGACAACGGCCGCGGCATCCCGGTCGGCATCGTGCCCTCCGAGGGCAAGCCGGCCGTCGAGGTCGTGCTGACCGTGCTGCACGCGGGCGGCAAGTTCGGCGGCGGCGGGTACGCCGTCTCCGGTGGTCTGCACGGTGTCGGTGTGTCCGTCGTGAACGCGCTGTCCACGAAGGTCGCCGTCGAGGTGCGGACGGACGGGTACCGCTGGACGCAGGACTACAAGATGGGCGTGCCGACGGCCCCGCTGGCCCGGCACGAGGAGACCCGGGAGACCGGCACGTCGGTCACCTTCTGGGCCGACCCGGAGATTTTCGAGACCACCGAGTACTCCTTCGAGACGCTGTCCCGGCGCTTCCAGGAGATGGCGTTCCTCAACAAGGGCCTGACGATCCGCCTGACGGACGAGCGCGAGTCGGCGAAGGCCGTCACCGGGGCGGACGAGGCCGGTGCGGACGAGAAGGACGAGGTCAAGACCGTCACGTACCACTACGAGGGCGGCATCGTCGACTTCGTGAAGTACCTCAACTCCCGCAAGGGCGAGGCGGTCCACCCGACGGTCATCTCCCTGGAGGCCGAGGACAGGGACAAGAGCCTGTCCCTCGAGGTCGCCATGCAGTGGAACAGCGGGTACAGCGAGGGGGTGTACTCCTTCGCGAACATCATCCACACCCACGAGGGCGGTACGCACGAGGAGGGCTTCCGGGCCGCGCTGACCTCGCTCATCAACAAGTACGCCCGCGACAAGAAGCTGCTGCGCGAGAAGGACGACAACCTCACCGGCGACGACATCCGCGAGGGTCTGACCGCGATCATCTCGGTCAAGCTGAGCGAGCCGCAGTTCGAGGGCCAGACGAAGACCAAGCTGGGCAACACGGAGGCCAAGACCTTCGTGCAGAAGGCGGTCTACGAGCACCTCAACGACTGGCTGGACCGCAACCCCAACGAGGCCGCCGACATCGTCCGCAAGGGCATCCAGGCGGCCACCGCGCGCGTGGCGGCCCGCAAGGCCCGCGACCTGACGCGCCGCAAGGGCCTGCTGGAGACCGCGTCGCTGCCGGGCAAGCTGGCCGACTGCCAGTCCAACGACCCGTCCAAGTGCGAGATCTTCATCGTCGAGGGCGACTCCGCCGGCGGCTCGGCCAAGTCCGGCCGGAACCCGCAGTACCAGGCGATCCTCCCGATCCGCGGCAAGATCCTCAACGTCGAGAAGGCCCGGATCGACAAGATCCTGCAGAACCAGGAGATCCAGGCGCTGATCTCGGCCTTCGGTACGGGTGTGCACGAGGACTTCGACATCGAGAAGCTCCGCTACCACAAGATCATCCTGATGGCGGACGCCGACGTCGACGGCCAGCACATCAGCACCCTGCTGCTGACCTTCCTGTTCCGCTTCATGCGGCCGCTGGTCGAGGCCGGGCACGTCTACCTGTCCCGCCCGCCGCTGTACAAGATCAAGTGGGGTCGGGACGACGTCGAGTACGCCTACTCGGACCGCGAGCGCGACGCCCTGATCGAGCTGGGCCGCCAGCGCGGCAAGCGGGTCCGCGAGGACTCGATCCAGCGCTTCAAGGGTCTCGGCGAGATGAACGCCGAGGAGCTGCGCGTGACCACGATGGACCAGGAGCACCGCGTCCTCGGCCAGGTCACCCTGGACGACGCCGCCCAGGCCGACGACCTGTTCTCCGTCCTGATGGGCGAGGACGTCGAGGCCCGCCGCCAGTTCATCCAGCGCAACGCCAAGGACGTCCGCTTCCTCGACATCTGAGTCGGTCTCAGCTGACCGCACCAGGAAGGATCTTCACCAGCAATGGCCGACGAGAACACTCCCGTCACCCCTGAAGAGGGCGGCGAACTCGCGATGCGTGTCGAGCCCGTCGGGCTCGAGACGGAGATGCAGCGCTCGTACCTGGACTACGCGATGTCCGTCATCGTGTCCCGGGCGCTCCCGGACGTCCGCGACGGTCTCAAGCCCGTCCACCGCCGTGTGCTGTACGCGATGTACGACGGCGGCTACCGCCCCGAGCGCGGCTTCTACAAGTGCGCCCGCGTCGTCGGCGACGTGATGGGCAACTACCACCCGCACGGCGACTCCTCGATCTACGACGCCCTGGTGCGCCTCGCCCAGCCGTGGTCGATGCGGATGCCGCTGGTGGACTCCAACGGCAACTTCGGCTCCCCGGGCAACGACCCGGCGGCGGCGATGCGCTACACCGAGTGCAAGATGGCGCCGCTGTCGATGGAGATGGTCCGGGACATCGACGAGGAGACCGTCGACTTCACGGACAACTACGACGGCCGCTCCCAGGAGCCGACCGTCCTGCCGTCCCGCTTCCCGAACCTGCTGATCAACGGCTCGGCCGGGATCGCGGTCGGCATGGCCACCAACATCCCGCCGCACAACCTGCGCGAGGTCGCCGCCGGCGCCCAGTGGTACCTGGAGAACCCGGACGCCTCGCACGAGGAGCTGCTGGACGCGCTGATCGAGCGCATCAAGGGCCCGGACTTCCCGACCGGCGCGCTGGTGGTGGGCCGCAAGGGCATCGAGGAGGCGTACCGCACCGGCCGCGGCTCCATCACGATGCGCGCGGTGGTCGAGGTCGAGGAGATCCAGGGCCGCCAGTGCCTGGTGGTCACCGAGCTGCCCTACCAGGTGAACCCGGACAACCTGGCGCAGAAGATCGCCGACCTGGTGAAGGACGGCAAGGTCGGCGGCATCGCGGACGTCCGCGACGAGACGTCGTCCCGCACCGGCCAGCGGCTCGTCATCGTGCTGAAGCGGGACGCGGTCGCCAAGGTCGTGCTGAACAACCTGTACAAGCACACCGACCTGCAGACGAACTTCGGCGCCAACATGCTGGCGCTGGTCGACGGCGTGCCGCGCACCCTCTCCCTGGACGCGTTCATCCGCCACTGGGTGACGCACCAGATCGAGGTCATCGTCCGCCGGACCCGCTTCCGGCTGCGCAAGGCCGAGGAGCGGGCGCACATCCTGCGCGGTCTGCTGAAGGCCCTGGACGCCATCGACGAGGTCATCGCGCTGATCCGCCGCAGCGAGACCGTCGAGGTCGCCCGCGGCGGCCTGATGGGGCTCCTGGAGATCGACGAGATCCAGGCCAACGCCATCCTCGAGATGCAGCTGCGGCGCCTGGCGGCCCTGGAGCGGCAGAAGATCGTCCAGGAGCACGACGAGCTCCAGGCGAAGATCAACGAGTACAACGAGATCCTCTCCTCGCCGGTCCGCCAGCGGGGCATCGTCAGCGAGGAGCTGGCGGCGCTCGTCGAGAAGTACGGCGACGACCGCAAGACCAAGCTGGTCCCGTACGAGGGCGACATGTCCATCGAGGACCTGATCGCCGAGGAGGACATCGTCGTCACCGTCACCCGCGGCGGCTACGTCAAGCGGACCAAGACGGACGACTACCGGGCGCAGAAGCGCGGCGGCAAGGGCGTGCGGGGCGCGAAGCTGAAGGAAGACGACATCGTCGACCACTTCTTCGTCTCCACCACGCACCACTGGCTGCTGTTCTTCACCAACAAGGGCCGGGTGTACCGGGCCAAGGCGTACGAGCTGCCCGAGGCCGGGCGCGACGCGCGCGGCCAGCACGTGGCGAACCTGCTCGCCTTCCAGCCGGACGAGTCGATCGCCGAGATCCTCGCGATCCGCGACTACGAGGCGGCGCCCTACCTGGTCCTCGCGACCAAGTCCGGTCTGGTCAAGAAGACGCCTCTGAAGGATTACGATTCGCCCCGCTCCGGCGGCGTCATCGCGATCAACCTGCGCGAGCGCGAGGACGGTACCGGTGACGAGCTGATCGGCGCCGAGCTCGTCTCGGCCGAGGACGATCTCCTTCTGATCAGCAAGAAGGCGCAGTCCATCCGCTTCACCGCCTCGGACGAGTCCCTTCGCCCGATGGGCCGTGCGACCTCCGGCGTCAAGGGGATGAGTTTCCGGGAGGGCGACGAGCTTCTCTCGATGAATGTCGTGCGACCCGGTACGTTCGTGTTCACTGCGACGGACGGTGGGTACGCCAAGCGGACCGCCGTCGACGAGTACCGCGTCCAGGGTCGCGGCGGCCTCGGCATCAAGGCCGCCAAGATCGTGGAGGACCGCGGGTCGCTGGTCGGCGCGCTGGTGGTCGAGGAGAACGACGAGATCCTCGCCATCACCCTCTCCGGCGGTGTGATTCGTACGCGAGTCAACGAGGTCAGGGAGACGGGCCGTGACACCATGGGCGTCCAACTGATCAACCTGGGCAAGCGCGATGCCGTGGTCGGCATCGCACGTAACGCCGAGGCGGGGCGCGAGGCGGAGGAAGTCGACGGCGACGTGGCCGTGGACGAGGCCGCCGAGGGAGCCGCGACCACCGGCACGGACGAGGGTGAGGCGCCCTCGGCCGAGTAGCACGAGGAGAGAGTCATCGTGAGCGGAGCCACAGGCGCCGGATCGGCCGGTACCTCCACGGGTACGGAAACGGACGGCGGCGGCCGTGGCTCCGCCGCGCGTGCGGGGAACGCGAAGGGCCCGAAGAAGCCGAAGAGGCGGAAGGACCCGGCCGACCCGCCCACGACGAACCTGAAGCCGGTCACGGCTTCCGCGGCGGAGCCCGCCGACGCGCCCAGATCCCAGCAGGAGCCCCAGGGGGGAACCGTGACGGACACCCGAGACCCGGCCGCGGCCGGTGAGGCGCAGCCGGCGTCGCCGCTTCCCGGTGAGCGGCGCCAGGAGCAGGTCGCGGGGCCGTACCACCCGCCGCAGGCCTATCCGGCGCAGGCCCCCGCGGACGCCACGCGCAAGCCGCGGACCGGGGCGCGGACGCAGCCGCGCACCCGCAAGGCGCGGCTGCGGGTGGCCAAGGCCGATCCGTGGTCGGTGATGAAGGTCAGCTTCCTGCTGTCCATCGCGCTCGGCATCTGCACGGTCGTCGCCGCGGCGGTGCTGTGGATGGTCATGGACGCGATGGGCGTCTTCTCCACGGTCGGCGGCACGATCTCGGAGGCGACCGGCTCCAACGAGGCGAACGGCTTCGACCTGCAGGCGTTCCTGTCCCTCCCCCACGTCCTGACCTTCGCGACGATCATCGCGGTCATCGACGTGGTGCTGGCCACCGCGCTGGCGACGCTCGGCGCGTTCATCTACAACCTCTCCGCGGGCTTCGTGGGCGGCGTCGAACTGACCCTGGCGGAGGACGAGTGACCGCCACCACGTCCCTGACCTGACGGTCCCCGCCGACCGATTTTGGGACTGACGCGGTCGTGCGCTAATCTTCAGGAGTCAGCGCGCGGGACACACACCGCAGAGCGCGGCGGGGCTATAGCTCAGTTGGTTAGAGCGCATCCCTGATAAGGATGAGGCCACAGGTTCAAATCCTGTTAGCCCCACAGCGGCTTAAGGCCAGGTCAGACGCCCGGTAGATCCTCTCGATCTACCGGGCGTCTACAGTTGTGGATCTTGCTATCCCGCTACTCCCCCGTAACTTGTTCGGCGGACATGCAGGAACCTGTTCTTACGGAGTGGGGCGGTCGCCCTCTACTGTGGCAGCAGGACGCCCCCTGTCGATTGTCGCGACAGGGGGCGTCCCTCGTTCCGGCTGGGGCCTCCCGAGCACCCAGACCGGAAGATCAGGTGATGGCGATGGCGTCAGCCCCAGCCGATGTCCCCGGCGACCTCCAGCCGGGGCTGGTCGGGAGTCACCTCCACGACGACGCCCCAGCCGATGTCCCCGGCCTGCACGGTGGAACGGGACTCCGGCGAGTGCTGTGTGGCCGGCGCGATCAGTGCAGCCAGCGCCAGCAGGGCGGCAGCCGCCGCGAGACGGACTCTGGACATCGGAACTCCATTAATCGAACACGCATCCGGCAGTGTCACCGGGAGTTAGCGTCGCATGCGAGATGGGTGAGATCCAAGGGGCAAGCCGTGTGGAATCCTGCATATGCAGATTTCCGTACACACAACAGGGGGTAGACGTGGTCGAGTTGGACAACACGGGCGCCGAACTATCCCTCACGGAGGAGGACGTTGACGCCTACCGACGCATCGCCGAAGGGCAAACGCCACCGCCGGGCTACAACATCGCTCGACTCGTAGCCCTCCGGCTGGTCGACCCGGACCCGTACACGCCCGGCAACTACATCGCACACGACCCGCGCGGGGCCGCCCAGAGCCTCACCGCAGGCGTCCTCGCCGACCTCCAACGCCTGGTTCGGCAGCTCTCCCAGATCCCCGCCCTGCAGCGCCTGGCCGAGCACTTCGACCCGCACCGTCTCTACGGCGGCCCGGGCTCCGAATACCTCGCCAGCGCCGCCCAGATGAACGCCCGCCTGGGCGAAGTCGGCGCCGCGGCCGCCAGCGAGTTCTGCTCCATCCAGCCCGGCGAGCCAGCTGACCGCGACCCGGCGATCCTGCGCCTGGGCGTCGAGCGCACGCGCGCAGCCCTTCGACGGGGCGTCAGCGTCCGGTCCGTCTACCACCGCAGCGTCCGCGAGCACGCCCAGACCCGCGAGTACATCGAAGCGATGATGGCCGACGGCGCCGAGGTGCGGGCCTCGATCCTGCCGGGCCCCCGCATGGTGATCATCGACCGGCGGCACCTGTTCATTGACAACCATGTCATCGAGGGCGGCGAGGGCAACAGCGGGTGGCACGTCTTCGACCGCTCGGTGGTCATGTGGGGGCGCGCCGTCTTCGACCTGTTCTGGAACCACGCCACGCGCTGGCCCCTTCTGTGCCGCACCGACGGGGCCGGCCCGCTCAGCGAACGCCAGTGGCGCATCCTGCGCGAGCTCGACGCCGGCTACTCCGCACAGCAGGTCGGCCCCCGCATCGGTCTCAGCCGGCGGGCTGTCGACAAGGAGCTGAGGGCGATCCGTGAAGCACTGGGCTGCGCCACGATGTACCAGGTGATGGCCTGGTACGGGCGCGCGACAAAGGACGAGTCGCGGCGGACCTGAGGAGCTTTGGTGCAATCCGTCTACCGTCTGTAGATCGGGCACTGCGCTATGTAAAGTGGCAGGTAGGGGAGGTGGACGGCTTCATTCCGTGCGCCTGACGCACAACCCCAGACAAGCCCGGCTGAGGTAACTCGGGAGGTGCCCAGCCGGAAGGGTGCCCCCTACCGCACGACAATTGCGGTAGGGGGCACCGCTCGTACGGGGCACTACAGCACGAAGACCGCCCCGCTCTCCAGTACGGAGAGCGGGGCGGCTGCGCTCAGCCAGAAGGCGAGCGCCAGGGGCCCGCGGACGCACATCACGCGGCCCCCGCTTTCTCGGACCAGCCGGTCGGCAGCTGATCCGGGTCTTCGCGGGCTCAAGATGCCCTGTACCGACGGACATCAAGATCACACAATTTAGGGTCCACCCTAATCACATTTGATCATGGTGTCGGGAGCGTGGACGAGTGCCTCGTCCCACCCCGCCCGACGACCGGGTCATTGCCCGCCGCCGCCAGGTGGGAGTACGGATCCGCGCCGTCCGCGAAGAGCACAACCTGAGCCAGTTGGACGTGTGCGGCCGCTCCGGGATCGACGTGGCGACGTACAGCCGGATCGAGCAGGGGCACAGCTCCCCCAAGCTGGACACGCTCATCCGAATCGCCGACGCCATCGGAGTCCAGCTCGTCGACCTGGTGCAGTGAGCGGCCGCCCCCGACGGGGGGTGAAGGGGCGGCCGCCCTGTCCCGCTGCTCAGCCGGGTGCTGGCCGAGCAGCGGGGACTTGTGTGGCGGGCGCCGTCCCTCACCGGTCCGGGCGCCCGCCGTCCCGCCGCAGCCGATCGCCGTCGTAGCCGTGGCGGGAGCTACAGGGACAGCCGCAGGGCGCCGGACTCCTCCTCGGCCAGGAGGTCGAGGTCCGTCACGGCTGTGACGCCTTCGAGCGTCACCAGGAGGCGGACGGCCAGCGTCCAGCGGAGACGCCTGCCGTCCGTGAAGGCGACATGGTGCATGCCGCTCGGGTCCGCCACCGGCAGCTGATCGAGGGTCTGCGGGTGGTAGAGCAGCCCGGCCACGCCCCAGACCGGCGTGTACGAGACGAGGGCGGCCGCCCAACCCCGGCGCAGGGGCGGGCAGTGCTCCACGGCGAGACGGGCGCAGACGGCGTGCACCGGTGGTGCGTCCGTGCGCTCGCCCTCTTCGATGGGGCGGCCGCCGGCGGAGCCGACGAGGAACAGCGTCCGCTCGTCACTCCGGCTGCAGAGAGTCGGTCCGCCGCACATCTGGCACAGCAGTCGGCTCATCGCCTGCCGCTGGCGCAGCGCGTGGACGGTTGCGAAGTCCGGGCGCCCTCCGCGCGTGGCGGGCATGCGCGGCCACAGGACATCGTGCTGGCGATCGGTGGGGCTGTCCTCCTCGAGGAAGCCGAGGCCCGTGCCGCCGCGGCCATGGTGGACGGTCAGCGTCTGCGGGGGGATGGTCTCGGCGGTCCAGCCGGTGATCCACGGTACGGGGGTGCCGTCCCAGTACGTGATGGGGCGGATGGGTGAAGCGGTCATCGGCGGAGCTCCAGGGCGAGGGCGCGCAGGCCGCGCCGGGGTCCGTGGTCACACGCCGAACCGGCGCTCGGGGTAACTCTGTTGCGGAACCGGTTGACAGCGCCGTTCGTGGAAATGCAGGTCGTCCCGGGGCCGGAGGCTGCGTGGTGCTCGATGGTGCGGAACGGCTCGTTGCGGCGGATCGGCTCATCGCCGGGAGCACAGATCATCGCCGGGTGTCCCGCACCAGGCGCACCAGCTCCAGACCGGCCTGGCACTGGGTGTGGTCGATGAGGCACGGCTCGCACGTCGCCGAGTGGTGCTGCAACGCGTCCATCGCGCGCCGCTGCGTGCACGACTTGCAGGCCCGGAGGAACAGCGTGGTGCCGTCGCCGGCCGGGTGCTCTCCCAGGTCGATGGCCGTAGTGGCAGTGAGCGCGCTGTGTCGGCCGTCCCAGACGCAGGCCGCACCCCGGCGCTGCTCGGCGGTGAGGCCGTCTGCGGGGGGCAGGGGTAGCAGGTCCATGGCGACGGTCTGCACGACAGGCTCCTTGGGCTGTGGTGGTGCGGCGCCGCCCGCTGCCTGGCGGGGATGAGGCGGCGCCGCTCTCATGTGACCTCACGCTATGTGCGTGAATGGTCACAGCCCAGCGACGTAGTGCACCAGTCGCTCCGTCAATTCTCCCTCAAGCAGGACGTGTTGTCCTACCCGCCTCACAACGCGGGGTCGACTCCCAGTCGAGCGGCCAGGCTGCGCAGCGCGCTGTTGCGGCGCCGCTCCGCCTCCAGCATCTCCCGCACCGTCGCCGACGCCAGGGCCTGAAGGCGAATCCACTCCGGCTGGTCCCGCTCCACCTCCAAGAGGGTGGCGAGAGCGCCCTCGCTGTCTCCGGTCTGGTACTGCGCCTGCGCCACGTCAACCCGGTAGGCCGCGGAGTGCACCGGCCGGGAGATTTGGCTCACCCGGACGTCCCCCGCGAACTCCAGCGCCTTGCCCGGCCGTGACCGCTCACCGGCCAGCGCGATGTTCACCTTCTGCGTGCGGACATCGACCACGCTGAACGCGGTGCCGTACGCCCTCACGGGGCCCGAACGGACCGCAGCAGCCTCCGCCCCGGACAGTAGCTCTATGGCCCGGTCATGGTCGTCACGGCGCGCTGCCGGCGTCGCCGCAGCAACCAGTAGGTTCCCGTAGACCGCGAACTGCGCCGGGCTCCCGCGCAGGAAGCTGGGCTCCAACGCTTCGGCCTTCCGGACGGCGATGTCCTGCGCCTGCTCCCACCGGCCCTGCCGCAGCAGCACCCACGACAGCGTGGACACCCCCATGCCCTCCATCAACGGATCGCTCGCGCGCTCTGCGGCGGCCAGCTGCTTCTCCACCGCGGTGTACGCCCAGTCCGGGTGGCCAGCCTGCGTAGCGAGGCACGCGGCCAGCTGATAGGCCAGGGCGAGCTGCTGCCACACGCGCTCCGTCGGCGCCTGGCGGACGACCGCGCGGCCGTCCCGAAGGAGGAGCGGCAGGGTGGCGGACAACTCCGAGTACTCGCCCTGCCAGTACTGGGTGGTCGCCGCCTTCACGCTGCTGACCCACGCGTGTTCGTCGGGCACCTCGTCCAGGTCATCGTCGGCCGGGACGCCGGGCAGAGACCGGAGGTCCTGGATCGCGTCACGCAGCGCGATTAGCCCCCCGTCCTCGTGGAGTTGCTGGGTCATGGTGGGCTGTCCTACCAGACGCTCCAGCTGGACATCGAGGGCCCGGGCGAGCGCGCGCAGGGTGGTGATGCGAGCGGACTGCCGCTGCCCCTGCTCCAGCTTGCGGATTGTGTCGACGTGGACACCGGCTCGTTCCGCCAGCTGTTCCTGGGTGAGGTCGCGGAATTCGCGCAGGCTGCGGATGCGGTCACCGATCGTGCTGTTCATCAGTACCCCCGCCAGAAGGTATGTAGGTCTCCACGGTACTGCGCTGGACACCCGGCGTGATCTGTCGTGCGCGCGGTGGTGCCCGGCATGACGAAACGGCCCCGCCCTCCCCTTAGGGAGAGCGGGGCCGTGTTCAGATACCAATGTCGTGCAGGAACGTCCGCGCCTCCTCGGGCACGGGCTGCGGCGGCGGCGGGGGCTCCAGCTGGGACTGGCGGATGAAGGCGACAAGGGTGCGCAGCCAGGCCGCCAGGTAGCGGATCGTGGTGTCCTGCGCGGTGATCCGCTCGCGGTCCCGCTCGGCGTCCGCCTCTTGCTCGTCGATGCGCTTCTCCAGGCGCTCGATGTGCTGACCGAGCCGGTCGGTGACCGCGGTGAAGTCGTCGCGCCGCTCGGCGGCGCGCGGCCGGCGGCGGCCGATAACGGCCGTGACGACGCCGCCCGCGGCGGTGACGAGGGCGACGGCCAGGGCGCTGAGCGCGGTCAGCATCTCAGGTCTCACGAGGTGGCTCCGATCGTGCGGGAGGCTCGTCCCAGCCGATCGCCACCAGGCAGACCGCCCCGAACGCGCCGAAGATCGCGGCCGGGATCCAGCCGGTCTTCGACTCGGCCAGCGGCCACCACGCCGCGAAGTAGGCGCCGGCCCACGGCGCGGTGACGCCCCACACGGCGAGGAAGCCGGGCCAGTCCCGGCGCTGTGGGAGCCAGGCGCAGACCAGTGCGGTGGCGCCGGCCAAGACCCACAGCCAGGCCCAGCCCGTGAAGGGCATGAGTTTCAGCAGCAGGAAGATCCCGCGCTCGTCGGCGGTGGGGGTGGTGAGCTGCCCGTAGCCGTAGAGCGTGGCGATGACGCCCTTGAGGGTGAGGAGGGCGCCGCGGCGGCCCAGCTTCTTGCGGAGCCGCCGGGCCGCCGCGCGCATCAGACGCCCTTCGCCAGCGAGGCGGAGTTCCTCACCCCGCCGAACGCCCGCGCCACCATGCCCTTCAGCACAGTGCCCGCTGCGGCGATGCCGGCGGCCGCCATGGTCTCCCAGAAGCTGGCGTGGAACATGTCGGCCGGACCCGCGGCGATGGCGACGCCGCCGGCCGCCACAACGGCGGTGGCAAGGGTGCGCTCGGCGAGGTCTCGCGCGTACGTCTTCGCGGTCTTCACCACGGTGTCGGTGTCGGTGTCGGGAAGGTTCAGGGGCTGGGACATGGGGGTCCTCGATTCAGACGGGCTGCGCCAGCTGGCGGCAGCCGATGACGGTTCCGGTGGCGTTGCGGACTTCGCGGTAGGGGACGAGCAGGTCGCCGCGGCGCGGGGCCAGGGCGAGCGCCACGGGAAGGGACACGACGCAGGACACACCGTCCCGCTGCGTGGGGATGCCCTGGACGTGGCCGTAGGAGACGAGCTCGACCCGGAGGCCGTCCCGGTACTCGGTGCCGAGCGGCAGCGTGTCGAGGCGGGCCGGTGTCGGCTCGGGGTCGATGACGCGCAGCAGGCCGGGCTCCAGGTCGTCGATGCCGTCGGGCCGGTCCGGGCTGTAGAGACGGATCGGGTGCGGGGTGAGGTTCAGGATCACGCCAGCAGCAGCTTCCAGGTGAGCGGGCCCGGGTAGCCGTCGGCGTCGCCCGCCAGCTCCTTGCGAGAGCGCTGGAAGTCGGCGACGTTCCGGCGGGTGTGCTCCGTGAAGCGCGGTCCGGGCTGGTAGCCGTTGCCGTCGTGGTGCCGGGTGAAGCCCTTCCGGATCAGCGCCCGGTCCAGGCGGACGACGGCCGGGTTGGACTTGCCGAGCACGAACGCGGACCGGCCCGGATACGGGGCCGCGGTCGTGCTGGGCGTGGTGCTGGCGCCGGGCAGGTAGCCGAGCAGCTGCTGCAGCGTCACCGCGCCCGGCACACCGTCGGCGTCCTGATGCGGCGCCGTCCCCGTGTAGCCCAGGCTGACCTGGAAGTCGCTGTAGTTGAGGGTGTCGGCGTCGCTCCACGTCGGGCCGGGCCCGACGCTGTAGTGCCGGCCGAAGCCACGCGCGACGAGGGCCTCCCCGACCTTGGTGACGTGCGACCCGGTCGCCCCGTACCCGTACGCCAAGCCGTTGATCGTGACCTGGTAGCGGGCGATCTCCGTCCCGCCGGACGTGCCGCCGCCCGTCGGGGTGGTGCCGTCCGGGCGGCGCGCGCCGGCCTGCACCCACGCGTACAGCGGCTCGCCGGGGCACTGGGTGGCGTAGCCGTCGCGGTGGCCGAGGACCTCGCTTCCGGCGGCGCCGTCCGTGCGCATCCACTCGATGGCGTCGACCAGGCCGTCGAGCTGTGCCGGGGTGGGCTGGACGAGGCCGGAGGAGCCGAGCATCGCGCACACCGCGTAGTCCTTGGCGTTGAGCGTCTGGTTGCCGTTCGCGCCGGTCTTGCGGTGCACGCCGCGGCCCTCGAAGACGTAGCCGTGCGGGCAGACGACGGCGTTGTAGGCGATGTCGGAGTAGTCCTCGGTGGGGTTGGCCAGGTGGGCGGCCTGGATGTCGCGCATGTGGCCGGCGCAGGCGCTGTGCGCGTCCGGGTCGGCGAGGGACTTGGGGACGTAGGCGCCCTCGTAGTGGATCTTCACGCCCTGGGTGCTGGCGATGTAGACCAGCTCGTACCGGGACGGCTGGGCGCCCCACTGCGCGCGAGTGACCAGCTTCATCGGGTACCGCCCTTCCGGGACCAGGTCCCCGCCGTCGTGCCTTCAGGCCGGGAGGTCGCCCAGAAGGTGTCGTTGCCGTCCAGGAGGACCTGGAGGTTGCAGGTGATGGTCGACTCGGCCCAGACGCGCACGATGACGGCCGGCAGGGCATCGCCTTCCTGGACCGAGTTGCCGACGTGGCCGATGAAGCCGGTGCGGCTGTCGGCGCTGTTGCTGGTCCCGAAGTCCTTCCGGCGCCGGTTGATGTTGGCGGCGTCGTGCTCGGTGAGCCGGTAGAGGACGACGTCACCGGCGGCCGGGGTGGTCGACGGCCCGGCAAGGGTCTCCCGGCCGGTGTTCGAGGCGGCGACGACGGCCCAGTTCTTCGCGGCCCACAGCTCGTCCAGGGCCTTGGTGACCTCCGGCCCGGACAGGGTCTCGGTGAGCTGGTGCGCGAGGGCGTGGAACGGCCGGGACACCTCCTGCAGCGCGGCCGGGAGGTGGTCGTAGCGGAAGTTGTCGAGCATCCGCGCGGTGGCGGGATGGATCTCTGTGGCCATGAGGCCCTCCAGACATGAAGAAGGCCCCGCACCGGACGGCGCGGGGCTGAGACGAGGGGTGGGCAGGGTCAGGCGGCGGCCTCGTAGTTGCCCCAGACGCGGATCACGTCGCCACTAGCCCACGTCCACGGAGTGACCGCGTCGATCAGGCCGCCCGCGGTGACCGCCACCGCGTCGACCCGGCCGGTCGACACCTCGAGCTCGATCGTCGTGGTGCTCGTCAGGCGCGGCCGAATGCCCAAGCGGCCGCCGGTGTTGGCCACGGAGACGTCGTGCGCCTCACCCTGGCCGACGATGCCGCTCGTCGCGGCCGCCGGGACGGGCATGCTGAAACGCCAGTTGTCCGACGCTCCGCCGCCACCGAACGCGGTCGTCGTCCCGAAGACGATCTCCATGCGGTAGTAGACGGTGAGCGCGGACTGCGCGTACCGGGCGGTCACCGTCGCGTTGTTGAAGGCGGGCAGGTTCGCGCCGGTGGAGGTGGTCCACACGGGCGTCCAGTCCTGCCACGTCGGGCTGATGGACAGCAGCCGCCCGGCGGTGATGATCATGCCGGGTTGCCACGGCTCGTACGCCACGCGGTCCTCCTAGAGTGCGACTCGGGTCGGGTAGGCGAGCCGTAGATCCGTACCGGCCGCCTGGCTCTTGACGATGCCGTTGACGGAGCGGACCACCGTGAACGTCTGCGGGCTGCTGCCGGTGATGCCGGTGACGGTCATCACCTCGCCGCCCACCCGGATCAGAAACGGCGTCTCGAACCGCCACACCGGGCCGGCCGTCACCGCGACCTGCAGCTGCGTCGCCACCTCGTCCACGGCCGCGGCCAGCTGGCTGCCGTCGGTGTCGACGATCCCGTACGCCGTGTCACCGACCGCCCCCACCCGCCACGGCCCGGCCGGCGCGCACACCAGGTCGATCTCCCACGTCCGCACGCCGATCCGTTCCGTGTAGCCCTGGACCAGGAGGTCGATCGGGCCGGGCGGCAGGAACTCCGGCAGGTCGGTGATGCGGATCAGGTCGCCCTCGGCCAGGTCGAGGATCGCGGGGATCAGCGACGGCATCCGGTGCAGCTTCAGGGTGATCGTCGGGTAGCGGGCCTCGTCCCAGGTGCCCAGGTACAGCAGCCACCAGGCCATCGGCTCCGTCTGCTCGTCCGAGTACAGGTTCAGCGTGATCGAGTCGTCGTACCGGCCGATGCCCGCGGGCGGGTCCTGCGTCGACAGGGCGCCCGCGGTCAGCTCCGCCCGCGCCGATGAGCCGCCGTCGCGTTCCACCGTGACGTCGTTGCGGACGCCGCTGTCGTCCTCGACGGGCTCCAGCGCCCCCAGGGCCCGCGACGTGTACGGGATCGTGAGCACCGGCTGCTGGTTGTACAGGCTCGTCCGGGCGCGGTAGCGCAGCCCGAGCCGCTCGCGGTCCTCGACCAGGATCCCGCCGTCCGCGGCCGCGCACTGCTCCATCACCTCCAGCAGCGTCGCCGGCCGCTGCGGTCCCATCCGCGCCGTCTCGCTGTGGGTGCCGGTCACCGTGACGGGCAGGTTCTCCTCGACGGCCAGGCGGAGGAGCCGGGTGGCCGCGGTCTCCCCGGCGAAGCCATCGTCGGCGCTGGCGTAGACCGTGACGCCTGCGGACACGGCCGCCGGGGGTGGCGTGCCGCCGACGTCGAAAACGCCGAGGTGGCCGATCGACATGCCCTCGAAGTTGGATCCCCAGCTGCCCTTGACGCCGGTGACCCGGCCCGGGCTGCCGGTGTACACCGTCCTCGAGTACCACCAGGTGTTCGCGACGACGTCCAGCCAGCCGACGGTGACGTACGTCTGCGATCCGGTGGTCGCCGAGAAGATCTGCAGGCGGTTCCAGCGGCCGGCGAAGGCGGCGATGCCGGCCGGGGTCGTCACGGTGAAGAACGCGATCGAGGTGCCGTCGCTGTCGAGGACCTGCACCTTGATCCCGGCGGTGGAGATGCGGCACACCGCCTGCGTCACGCCGCCGGCGCCGGGGGCGAGGGTGACGGTGAGCATGGTCTGCTCGACGACGGGCAGCGCGGGCAGCTTGTACACCATCTCGACGTGCCAGCCGCCGGACTGGGCGCCGGTCACCCGGCCGTCGAGTGTGGCGATCGGGCCGAGGACGGGCAGGGTGCCGGACCCGGAGGGGTGGTCGTCGCTGCCGAACGTGAGCCCGGTGACCTTCAGCGGCTGTCCGCCGACGGTCGCGGACGACGCCTGGGTGGACAGCTCGCCGTCCTCCATCGGCCAGTACGCCAGCGGCCGCCCGGACGGGATCCGGCGCCGCAGCGTGGACGCCAACGCCTTCTTGCCCTGGTTGAGGCGGCGCAGGATGCCCGCGCCTTCGCCGGACACCGTGATCAGGTGACCGCCCGCGGACCACTTGGCGGGCCAGTCCGAATACTCACCGACGAACCGCATGCGGCGGTTGGTGATGGCGGCGCCGCCGGACAGCGTCCACGCCAGCCCGGTCGCGTCCACGAAGGAGGTGGCACCGCTGGTCTGGGCGGTGAAGTCCACCGAGGCGACCAGCGGGCCGCCGATGCCGTTGCGGACCTGCAGGGCGTAGACGCTGCCCACGGGGAGCGTCCGGTCCAGGCCCTCGATGTCGCCCACGGTGAGCGGGGCCGTCGACGCGTAGATGGCGCCGGCCGGTGTGCTGACCGGCGCCCCCAGCTGCGTCCACGTCCCGGTGATGGACGGCGCCGTGTAGTAGGTGACCGTGCCGGTGACGCTGTCCCGGGTGACGCGCAGCGCGAGCCGTCCGGACGGCGGTACCGACACGGGGACCGTCGACACGAAGCTGTTGGCGACGCCGCCGTCGAGGCTCGCCCGCAGCGCGAGGCCTCCCGACGCGGTCAGGCTCAGCTGCCAGGAGCGCTGGTTGCCGACCGGCGCGTACTTGCCGACCAGCTTCACCTCGCTGCCGGCCTGCCAGTTGAGCAGGGCCAGCTCGATCCGCGCGTCCAAGCTGCCCGTGAGGTTCAGGGCGGGCGCGGTCGGTGTGGAGGCGCGGGCGGTGGGCGCGTCGTCGGGCAACACCAGCCGCTGCTGGCCCGCCTGGACACTGAGCCGCATGGGGGTGTTCCGGCCGATCTTCCCGAAGTACGGGCTGCGCGGGTTCCGCGGTGAGAACAGGCCGTCGGGGCTCTTCAAGGTGAGGGAGCAGGAGGCCGGGTCGACCTCCTGCCCCTCGCCCGTACGCCCGCGGGTGTGGGTGATGACGTCCCGGGTCATCGCGTACGGCGTGACGTCGGTCCACACCCCCCCGATCTGCATCTCCGTCCGCGCGCCGAGCGGGTCCTCGGGGAACGCCATCAGCCGCTTCTCCTTCCTGCGAGCACCAGGTCGACGTCGCCGCCGCCCTTCTTCCGGATCCCGCGCCGCATCCGCTCGATCATGTAGTCGTCCTCTGCCTGACCGGACGACCGCAGCTCCAGCACGACCCGCTGAGACGCGGCCGCGCGGGCGCGCCCGCTCGCCATGTCCCACGAGCCCGGCGCCGGCGTCTCCACCAGGCTGGCCATGCTGCGGTTCACGGCCGTGCGGCCGCCTTCGATGCCCTGCCGCAGGCCCTCCGCCGTGTACGCGCCGACCTGCGCCATCACCCGCGACGGGCTCTTGATCCCCAGCGCCCTCCGGATCGCCTTGGACATCGACCGGGCGATGCTGAGCATCTGCTTCTCGATGGCCTTCTGCTGCGACTTGAGGCCCTTCACCAGGCCCTGAGCGGCGTGGATACCCGCGCCGTACATGGCGTCACCGGCGCTGGCGCCCGCCTGCCCCGCGGCCTTGACGAGCGCCGCCTGCGTCGAGTTGATCTCCTTGATCTGCCCGGCGCCCGCGGTCGCCAGCGCGGCGGCCGCCGATCCGCCCTGGGCGACGCCGGCCTGCGCGATCTGCGCGATCAGGTCCGCGCGCACGCCCTTCTTCCGCAGCGTCGCCAGGTTCTTCGCGAACTGGGCGGCGGCCGCCTGGGACTCCTTCAGGCCGATGAGGATCGACGCGGCGGTCTGCGGCCCGCCACCCGTGTCCTGCTTGGTGATGTTGGCGTCGTCCAGGACGCCCTTCTTCACGTCCGCGGCGAGCTTGTCCCGGTCCTTGATCAGGCTGTCCAGCTTCTTCTGGGCGGCCTTGATCCGGGTCCCGACCCGGTCCCGCTGAGACGCCAGCCGGGCCAGCTTCTTCGTGTCGGAGCTGATCAGCTTCAGCGCGCGGGACTTCCGGGCGCCGCGCCGCATGCTGTCCGAGACGATGTCCGCCAGCCGTGTGGCCGCCGACCGCACCTGCTTGGAGGAGCCGGTGAGGCCGTCGATCAGACCGCGGGCGATCCACCGGCCCTGCGCCTTGGTGACCTTCGACGGGGAGTGGATGCCGAGGGCCTTGGCGATGGGCCCGGGGATCATGGCCTTCGCCCAGCCGATCAGCTGCGACCGGATCCAGCCGCCCATGGAGCGGATGCCGGACCACAGGCCCTGGACGACGGCCACGCCCTTGGACACCAGCAGCCCGCCCAGCGACCCCAGGCCGCTGGAGATCCGGCCGGGCAGACCGCGCACCCACGCGACCATGCTCAGCGCCCTCGCCACCGAGGCCGCCTTGAAGCTGGTCCAGGCGGCGCTTGCCCGGGCGGTCACGGCGGAGCCCAGGCCGGCGACCGCGGCGCTGGCCCGGCCGGGCAGCCCACGGAGCCAGGCGAGCAGCGCCGACAGCTTCGCGACGGCGTAGTCCTTTGCCCGGCCGAAGTAGCCGGACACCATGCCGGGGACCGCGCCCAGGAGCCCGACCGCGGCGATGACACCGTCCTTCGCGGACCGCACCTTGCCGACGATCCAGGACCAGGCGGCTACGGTCCCGGCCTTGATCCGGTCCCAGTAGGCGATGACCAGCACCACCAGGGCGCCGATCGCGAGCCCGACCCAGCCGATCGGGCCGAGCGCCATCACCCAGGCTGCCGCCATGCGGCCGCCGGCGATGAGGGCCTGCACGCCGAGGGTGGCGAGCACGGGCACCAGCACGGCGCCGACGACCGCGGCTGCGGCCTTGACCTCGCCTTCGTGGTCCCGAAGGAAGCCGTAGAAGCGCATGAAGCCGGGGATTACGGTGGTGCCGAGGAAGTCCACGACGCCCTGCTGCAGGCCACGCTTGAACTGCTCGACCTTCGCGCCGGCGTTGTTGCGGAGGCTGTCGCCCATGCGGTCCGCGGCACCGCCGACCTTGCCCAGGGCGTCCGTCGCTTGGGACGGGTCGAGAGCGAAGAGCGCTTTCTGGGTGTCCTCCGCCTTCGTGCCGAACAGGGTGAGCGCGAGCTGCGCGCGGTCGGCCGGGTCCTTGACCGCGCGGAGCCGGTCGAAGACCTTGTCCAGCGCCTTCGCCGCTCCAGGGCCGCCCTTCGAGAAGGCGGACTGCATCTCCTTCCCGGACAGGCCGATCTTCTTGAAGGCGGCGTTGACCTCCTTCCCGCCGCCCTGGGTGATCAGGACGAACTCCTTCAGGGAGTCGGCGACTACATCGGTGTCCCGGGCGCCGGCCTTCATGCCTTGGGAGAGCAGGCCCGTCGCCTGGGTGGCGTCGATGCCCATCTGCCGGAAGATGGTGCTGTACTCGTTGAAGGTGTCGGCGATGTCGTCCGCGCGCGGGCCCATCTTCTGGAGGCCTGCGGTGAGCGCGTCGACCGCCTCGCGGCCGTCCTTCGCCAAGCCGGTCTTGATCATCTGGCCGACGGCGTTTGCGGTCTGCCCCAGGTCCAACTCGAAGGTGCTGCTGAGGTCGGACACGTTGGTCGCGATGGACTTGAGCTGGGCGTTCGTGGCGCCCGGCGGGGCGATGCCCGCCCGCATGACCGCGCTGATCGCGTCCGCAGCCCCCTGGAAGTCCTCGGTGACCGCGTCCGCGTACAGCTGTCCCGCGATCTTGCCGTAGCGCTGCGCCTCGGCCGGCGTCTTCCCGAGCTGAGCGCCCAGCCGGCCGGTGATCTGGCTCTGCTCCATGGCCTGCGCGGCGGCATTCATCAGCAGGGCACCAGCTGCGGCGCCGATGCCCAGGGCGGCCGTCTTCAGCCTGGACAGGCCCGACTCCGCTGCGGTCGCTGCGTCATCGCCCCCGTCTGCTGCGCCGTCCGTGAGCCCGTCCCCGAGGGCCTGCCCGGCCTGCTGGCCGCCGCGGTGCGCCACAGCCTCCGCTTCGAGGGCAGCTGCGCGGACCGCGTCGACCAGCTCGCCGCGCATGTTCCGCCACTGGCCGTCAGCGCCTCGGACGAAGCCTTCGCCGAGGTCCTGCCCGGCCTGCTGTCCGGCCTGCGTGGCGTCCTGTCCGATCCGGTCGCCGGCCTGCCGCATGGCTTGCTCTGCGCGGCGCAGAGCAGGATCCACCGCGCGGTCGTCCACGGTCATGATCGCGTTGAGTTCGCCGACGGTCAGGGCCACGGCTCACCTCCTGCGGTGCTGGGGCTGGTCGGGAGGCGGAGCGAAGTGCCGCTGGAGGCGGGAGTCCGTGCTGAGCAGGCCGTAGATGCGTGCCTGGAGCCAGCGCCAGGAGCGGCGCCGGAGGATGCCCGACTCGACGTCGATGCCGTACTCGGAGTGCAGGTCGGCCTCGATGAGAGGCCAGAGGGACAGGAGGTTGTGCCAGCTCAGGTCCGGCGCTTGCCCTTGCCCTTGGCTTTGCTTCGGTGCGGGGATCCCGCCCTCGTACCACTCGTAGAGGCCGGTGACGGGGTCGTACTCGCCGCAGCCGACGCCGAGGAGCCGCGCGACGCCCGCCGACGGGCCTCCCTGTTCGGTGCTTTTCCCGGCTGCTGCCCCGTCCGCCAGAACTGGATCGCGGTGTCGCGGTCGGTGGTCACCCAGAACATCGCGGTCAACGCCACGTGCTTGAAGGGCCCCCACTTCACCTCGCGGATGAGCGGCTCGTACGCGTCGCCGAGGCACATCCGGTACAGGTCCAGCTCCTCCTCGTCGCCGAGGACCGGCGCGTCCGGTGCCTTTCCGCCGGCCGCGAGCCGGGCCGCCAGCGAGGTGATGCGCTCGATCTTCAGCCCGTCCTCGGCGGACGGGTCCTCGATCCGGTACACGCGGAGCTGCCCGTCGCGGCCGCGGACGGGCAGCTCCAGGTAGTCCTCGAGGAAGTCCTCGAGCGCCTCGAAGTCGGTGTTGTTGGTCATCAGGCCACCGGGTTCGGGATGAGGAGCAGCGGGCCGTCGCCGGTGAGGGTCATCTCGACCTGGTCCAGGGCGGTGTACTCGCCGCCGGACGGCTTCCAGGTGACCAGGGCAGTGCCTTCGTAGGCCTCCGGGAGGCCGTTGCGGTCGTAGTACCGCAGGTGGACCTGGGAGGCGCTGCCGAACGCGAACGCGGCGGCGCGCAGGGCCTCGTGGGTGGGGTGGTACACCTTCACCTGGTCGTTGATCCGGCGGTTGATCGTGACGCCGAGCTCCCAGGCCTGGCCGGTCTTGGTGTTGCCCGCCCAGCCATCGCTGTCGTAGTCCGACGAGTCCTCGATGTTCGGGTCCGCGGACGGCTCGAAGCTGGTGACGCCGGGCACGAGCTGCCAGTCCGAGCCGTCCTTGGCCGCGGACATGTCGATCTCCAGCCGCCAGCGGCGGGCGAGGGCGGTCACCGGGGTGGGAGTGGTCATTGCGGTCCTCCTAGTCGATCAGGTGAGCCCCGGACCGCACGGTCCGCACGGTCCGGAGGTAGTAGTTGCTGGTCAGCTCCATGCGGCCGTGGGTGTCCTGGCCGATCCACGCCTGGGACTGCCGCCACGACAGGGCGACGTGGACGCCGCCGCAGGAGTAGTGCTGCCGGTTGTGCAGCGCGGCGAACACGGCGTCTGCGAGGTCGTCGACCGCGTCCGGGTCCCGCCCGGCGCGCATGCGGATCTGCACGCCGGTGATGGCGTCCTCCAGGTCGCTGTCCTCGACCGGGTAGGCGGTCAGGCCGAGCGCCCGGTCGGGCTGGTCCGGCATGACGCCGCGGAAGATGCCGGTGTCCTGCTCGCCGATCACGCTGTCCGGCCGGAAGATGCCGATGCCGGCCTCCTGAAGGAGCGCGGCGACGCCGTCGAGGAGGCTGCTGGTGTAGCCGCTCACCGCAGGGCCCGCCGGAGCTGGGCGGCGATGAGCGCGGCGACTTCCTGGCGGGCGGCGTTGAGGCTGTTCTCCAGGTACTTCGCGGTCCGGCCCGGCGCGTGACGCCAGGTCAGCTCCTCGTGCTGACGCACTGCGTACGGGGTGTCGTAGGAGACCATCGCGGTCAGCGACAGCGCGTCCACGCTCGCCGTCCCGGACCGCTGCAGCGCGGCCTCGTCCAGCGGCACCACCTCGTTGCTCTTGCCGAGGACGTGTTCGGCGGCGAGGAACACCCCGCGCGCGGCGCCCGCGCGCAGCTCGCGCTGTGCTGCGGCCCCGTTGAAGCGGATCCGGACGTTCTGCGGCACGACGCCTCCCTATGCGAGTTGGATCTCCACGTGGTTGGGGGTGCCGAGGCCGCGACCGTCGCGGTACATCGTCTGGATCACGGTGGTGACCCGGCCGGACGGCAGCGTCACCCGGGACAGCGGCGGCGCCGCGGCCTCCTCCGGCCCGGCGTAGGCGGTTGACGTCGAGGTGACCTGCTCGCCGCCCGGCGAGCGGACCGCCCGGGTCTGCTCGTCCACGAGGCAGCGCACCGTGCGCGGAGGCCCGTACTTGGGGCCCTTGCTGGTCTCGCCGAGGTAGTCCTCGACCGTGATGGTGTGCACCAGGAAGCGGCGCGGGATGCTGGCCATCAGTACGCCGCCCAGGCGACCAGCTGGAACTTGCTGGCGGGCAGGGCCTGCAGCGCCCGGAGCAGGCGGGGCGCGTAGTACGCCGGCCCGGAGCGGTTGTCGCCCGCGCCGTACTGCAGCTGCACCGAGCCGATGCTGACGCCCTGCAGAGGGCCGGAGACGTCCGTCTCCTCGCCGACCTCACCCCAGAAAGCGACCTGCGCGCACACCGCCTCGGCGAACGCCGCCTGCACCTCGGGGTCGGTGGGCAGGCCCGCGGTGTCGACGTCGTACACCGCGGCCTTGAGGAAGTCGCGGTCCAGGAGGCGGGAGGCCTCCAGCAGCAGCCGGCCGGAGTCGAGGGGCGGTGCTGCCCCGAGGTACTCGGCGAGCTGGGTGGTGGTGGCGTACACGCGGCCGGCCGGGCCCGCGCCGGGGGTGGGGGCGACGGACACCAGCTGGTGCTCGACGCTGGCGCCGGTGCCGGTCACCGTCCACGTCAGCCGCCACACCCCGGCCAGCGTGTAGAGGACGGGGGCTGTCCAGGTGGCGCCGCCGTCGCTGCTGGTGGGCACCGGGGTGGTGATGGTGCCGTCCGGGGCGGTGACCGCCAGGGCGGCCAGTGTGTCTGCTTCGTGGGGGGTGACGGTCAGGGTGGCCGTCACCTGGTCACCTACGCCAACTGGCATGCAGCTCACTCCCGGTGGTCGTGGCGGTCAGGGTGGACGTGGCGCGGGTGGCGGCTGCCGTCGCGGCCTGGGAGGTGGTGGTGGTGAGGTCGGCGGCGGGCCGGGTCGCCGGGGTCAGCACCGGTGTGGGTCCGTGGCCGGGCGGGGCGCCGGACGCCCGGCACGCCACGGCGGCGGGCAGCCGGGCCCGGGTGAGGCGGGCCGGGCTCCCGGAGCCGGTGGAGACGGTGCCGGCGGCGGTCGTCCCGCGGTGGGTCGGCCGGGCCCCGGCGGACGCGGGCAGGGCGCCCGCCGTTGTACGGCCGGTGCTGTGCCGGGCCGCGGTGCCGTAGCTCGTGCCGCCCGTGCCGACCGGGCTGGTGCCCGCCGCGGTCCGGGCGGTCCGGGCGGTGCCGGACGCGACCGGCGCGCCGGGCCCGCGGCCCTGGCCCGGGCGGGCGGCTGCTCCCGCGCCTGCGGTGCGGGCGGCGCTGTGGCAGGCGCCCGTGCCGTGCCGGATCGTCCGCCCGGCGCCCGCGGTCCCGGCCGCGCTGGCGGTCGGGGCAGTGCCCGTGCCGGTGTGGGTGCCCGCGCCCGTGCTCGCGGCCGCGGCGAGGGTGCGGCCGCTGGCGCGGTCGGCGCTGGTGGCCGTGCCGCTGCCTGCGGCGCACAGCACCACCCGCCCGGTCCCGGCGCGGGCGGCCGTGCCGACGCCGACGCAGGACGGCCCGGCGACGAGCTGCCCGCTGCCGTACCGGATGGTGCTGCCGCTGCCCGCCGTGGCGGCCGCGGTGATGCTCGTCGCCTGGTGGGTGGCTGCGGACGCGGCCCGGACGGTGCCGTAGCCGCCGGCGGCGGCCCGTGCCGCGGCGTGCCGCTGGCCGCTCCCGGCGGCGTCGGCGGTGGCCGCGGCCGCGGTCGTGCTCGCGCCGGCGCGTACGGCCGTGCCCGTGCCCGCGGTGTGGGCTGCCCCGGTGAGGTGGCCCGTGGCGTAGCGGACGGTGCGCCCGGCGCCCGCGGTGGCGGCGGCGGCCGGGGTGAGGGCCTGGTGGACGGTCGCGGTTGTGGCTGTGGCGGTGCTGTCCGCGCCGGCGGGGGTGCGCCCGCTGGCGTGGTGCCGGCCGGACGCGGCGGCCGAGGCAGCAGCTGCTGCTCCCCCGAGCGCGCTCGTGCCCGCGGTGGTGCGTGTGCTCGCGCCCGCGGTGCGCGGGGCGCCGCACAAACGACCGGTGCCGTGCCGGACCGGGCGGCCGGCACCCGAGCTGGCGGCCGCGCCCGAGCCGGTGCTCGTGCCCGCCCGCGCAGGCACGCCCGCGCCCGCCGTTGCGGCGGCAGCCGGCGACGGGCCTGCCCCGTGCCGGGCCGGGCGGCCGGTGCCGCTGGTCGTGGCCGCGGCCGTTGTGCGGCTCTTGGCGTCGGGCGGGAGGGCGACGAGGATCGGCACCTGGTCACCCCCCGACGGTCAGCTGACGGCGGCCCAGATGTTGTTGGCGTCCGCGGTGAACGAGGCCAGGGTCACGCTCGCCGGGAGGGACGTCTGCGACGGGCCGAACCGACAGAACCGGTAGCCACCCGAGCTCAAGTTGGCGTTGCCCGGGGTGAAGTTGCCGAGCGTCGACCCGCAGGCGAACGTCGGCGACGTCGTCCCCGCGAACAGCAACGCCACGTAGTACCGGCCCGCGGCCGCCGCGTACGACGAGGTGAGCGCCATGGCCTTGTGCCCTGCGCTCGCCCAGCTTGTCGACATGTCGGCCGTGACGGCGCGGCGGGTGCCCGTGGAGTCGTACAGCCCGGCGAGGCACTGCCCGGAGGTGAGCCCCGATCCGGCGGCGCCGAGGAGGGCGTGCACGGTGCTGATGGTGGCGGCCTGCCGCAGCTGCAGGCCCACCAGGTAGATGTACCCGGCGGTCAGCGTGGTGCCGGTTGTGCTCGAGCAGGCCGGGTCGAACGTCCACGCGGTGAGGCCGTGATCGGCGGGCGCCCACTCCGAGGGGTAGGCGGGTGTGCCGTGGGTGTGGTCGCCGCGCGAGTAGGTGGAGGCGCTGCCTGCGGAGGCCGTCTGCCCGAAGGTGGTGGCGGCGGTGACCGTGCTGGACGGGGTGCCGCCGGAGGGCGGGGTCTGCCACGTTGCGGCCGTGCCGGAGGTGGCGGTGGGGACCTGGCCGACGGTGGGGGTGCCGGTGACCGCGATGCCGTTGATCCGGGCGACGACGGGATTCGGGTAGGTGCCGGACAGGTCGCCGCCCGCGCTGCCCGTGGGCTGACGCGAGTCGGAGAGGCGGGCGTCGTTGCCCGCGGCCACCGTCCCTGCCGTCGTGCCCACATTCAGCGTGGCGGCGCCGCCGAGCCCGAGGGCGGTGCGGGCCGCGCTGGGGTCGGCGAGATCGGACAGGTTCAACGCCCTGCGTAGCGTCCCCGTCTCCAGGGCGGCGACCCGGGCCGCCGTCCCGGCCGGGGCCAGCCGGAACCGGGGCCCGGCGCCCTGGGACACCCACAGGTCCCCGCTGTACCCGTCCGGCCCGAGGAACGCCGGCACCAGGCCCGCGCTCGTGGACACCAGCGCGCCGAGCGGGTTGCCGGTGGTGTCCTGCAGGTCGGTGACCGGCGAGCCACCGGACGCCGCCTGCCACACCGTCAGCGTCGCCCCGCCGACGAGCGCCGCGACCGGCCGGTCCACCCCGCCCGTGTCGGTGACGGTGGCCGCGCCGATCGTCCAGTCCGCCGGCGCGCCCCCGTAGGTCAGCCTGGCCACCGCCCACCCCCCATTACAGTGCGGTCATGTCCAGCGTGAGCCCGCCGTCGGCGGTGATGAGCTGGCCCGCGCTGCCGTACGTCTCCGGCACGACGGTCTGCCACCACAGGTGACCGCCGGAGGTGAGGTCGATGGCCGACCCGCCCGACGTCGCCGCCAGCTGGAAGCCGTTGGTGGTGGAGCCGACCACGTAGTAGACGGTGCCCTCGGCCAGGCCGCCCGGCAGCGCCTCATCCATCAGGCCGTACACCAGCACCCGGGCACCGGCCGCGAGGCCGTGTCCTGCGCTGGTGAGGGTGTTGCCGGTGGCGTCCGCCGTGGCGACCGCGTGCCGGACGCCGTTCAGCGGCGCCCAGCCCAGGAAGCTGCCGCCGGTGGGGGCGGTCCAGTAGCCGTACGCGGCCACCGTCGCCCCGCCGGGCACCTCGTGCGTCATCTGCCCGGAGGAGTCGACCACGCCCGCGGCCGGGGCACCCCAGGTGACGGCCTGCCGGGCGTAGGAGCCGCCCGACAGCTCGTTGCTGCCGGCGTCGTTGGGGATGGCGGAGTGGAGGCTGATGTGGGTGATGGCGTCCGTGAGGCCGCCGGACAGGGCCGCTGCACGGCCGAGGTCAGTCAGAGGCATGGCCCTCTCCTGTCGGTGATGGCGCGCACGCGGGGAGGCCGAGGAGGTCGGGCTCCCCGCGTGTGCGTCGGGTGCTGGCTACGCGGACGCGCCGACGATGCAGATGTCGTACGACACCGTGCTGCCGCCGCCGCTGTTGGCGATGCGGAGGACGTCGCCGGTGGACGCGGTCACGCCGTACGTCGTGGCGTCCGCCGCGCCCGCGATCGCGGCGAGGACCGTGCCGGGTCGGAGCGTGATGGTGCCGGTGGCGTTCAGCAGCGTCGCCCAGGCGTTGCTGCTGGCGTTGCCGATGACCACGTTGTTGCTGTTCGCGGCCGAGGCGGCGATGAACAATCCCTTGACCCTGGCGAAGGTGATGCTGGCCCCGAAAGCGTCGGTGAGGACGCCCGCCAGGTCGAGGTCGTCGGTGCCGGACGCGGCGATCGTGCGCCGCGCCTGGAACACCTTGTCGGCCTTGCCCGCGCCGGTGCCGGAGGCGAGCGTCACCGCCCGGGACAGGCCCGCGGGAATCCGGGCCGTACCGAGCCCGGACGAGCCGGTCAGCTCCGTGAAGGCGCTGACGGCGAGCGTGCTGGAGAGCGCCATCAGCTACGCCCCCTCGCCGTACTTTGCGACGAGCATGTCCTTGGTGAGCTGCGGGATCTCCTGCCGCTCCTCGTCGGACACCGCACGCTTCAGCGCGTACTCGATCCAGGCGTCCTTCGGAGCGGACTTGGCCGGCGGGTCCCCGGCCTCCTCCTGCTGCTCCTTGTACTCCGCCTCGGCGGCCGCGCGCGGGCCCTCGGTGCTCGTGAGCGCGGTGCCCGGGGCGGTCTGCGGCCGCTTGAGGACGCTGTCCGGGGTGACCTCGCCGGGCTGCTCGTCGCCCTCCAGGCGCTCCCAGTTGGACAGCGCCTCCAGCCGCGCGTCCTGCTGCTCCCGCTCGACGACCTCGCCGGTGTTGGAGTTGTGGTAGCGGATCATGCGGCGTCAGCTCCCTTGATCAGCACGGCGCGGTTGGGGTCGAGGGTCTTCGTGCCGTACAGGCAGTCGACGGAGACGACGGTCTGCTTGTACTTGATGTCGTAGTCGTAGACCACGCGCAGGGCGAACCCCTTGTAGTTCATGATCGTCGCGTCCTGGGCGCCCGGAGGGACCTCCAGCGTGCGGGTCACGAGCGCGAACGCGGTCTTGTGGAAAGCGACGTCGACCTCGGTGGTCGGCTGCCCGGTCGCCGGGTTCGCGGCGGGCCCGGCGATGTTCTGCGTCATGTACGGGTCGAAGCCCGAGACGCGGGCGCCGAACTGCGCCTCGGTCAGGCCCAGGGTGCTGCCGCGGTGGTCGGCGTAGCGCCACGCCTTCTCCGCCACCCAGCGGGCCTTCGTGCGCGGGCCGACGACGACGTAACGGTCCGACGGCGGCACGTTCTTCGTGTCCAGGACCGCGCCGGCCTCGATGAGGACGCGGGAGTCGGACCACGGGTACTCGCCGCCGTAGTTGTGGTCCTCACCGGCCGCGTCCTCCGGGACTGCGCCGACCTCCTGGGTGATGTCGTCGCGCAGCGCGAGGATGTCACGGTCGATCTTCTGGGCCATGGCCTCCATCGCCGGGTCCAGGAGCTGCTCGCCGAAGTCGTTGATCTCCAGGGTGAGCTGCTCGGTCGTCACCGTGAAGGAGACGTCCGGCATGTGGTTGAGCACGACCGGGAAGCCCGACTCGGTCGCGTTCTGCGGCACGATGCCCGTGCTCCGGTTGAACTCGTTCGCGGTGAACACCGCGGGCTTCCGCACGGTGATCGTGTCGCCGACGCGGCCGGCGAAGTCAGCCTCGTAGTCCCGGTACACGAGCTGCGCCATGTGCGTGGTCTCGTACAGCGTGGCCAGCGCCCGCCGGGCGATGGTGTCGGGGGACAGGAACGTGTTGGCCATGGGGCCCTCTCTCTACGGTGTCAGCCGCCGCGCGCCTTCCGGCGTGCCTCGCGGTGGGCTTCGATGGAGTCGTCCTTGGGGCGTCCTCCGGTGCCTCCGGAGAAGTCCCCTGCGGTGCGCGCGGGCGCCTGGCCCTGCGCCTTGAGCTTGGGGTTGGTCTCGACGGCCTTCTTGATGGCCTCGGAGACCTTCTTCGCGAACCCGTCCTCGCTCGGGTCGAGGCCCTTGATCGAGTTCAGGAAGGAGCGGGAGTCGGTCAGGGCGTCCGGGTCGGCGCCGTGCTTGCCCGCGCTGCGGTAGATCGCCAGCTCGATCGCGGTCTCGCGGTGAGCCGCGGTCGCCTGCTCGATCTGCGCCTTCAGCGCAGCCGGGTCCGGCGGTGTCTCCTTGTCGTCCTTCACCAGGCCGAGAGCCTTGCCCAGCTCCTGCACGATCGCGTTGCGGGCTTCGTCGGCCGCCTGCTTCTTGGCGTTCGTCCGCGCCTTCGCCGCGTCCGCGTTCGCCGCCTTCAGCTCCTTCTGGAGCCGGGCGATCATCGCGGCCGGGTCCTCGTCGCCGTCCTTCTTCGCCTGCGGCTTCGGCTTCGGCTTGCCGTCGTCCTTGCCCGCGTCGTCGTCCGAGGCATCGTCGTCGCCGGTCCCGCCGGCGTCGTCGTCCTGGTCGTCGTCCGCGGCGCCGCCGTCGTCACCGCTGTCGCCGCTGCCGGATCCGGAGTCGTCTCCGTCCCCGCCGTCGGCGTACAGCCAGGGATCGAAAGGGCCCGTGGCGTAGGGGTGTGCCCAACCGGCACCGGCCAGCCGGGGGAGGGTTCGCTTCTGCATGCGTGCACTCCTGGTGCGCGTCGGGGGTGTTCGGCCCCGCGCCTGGCGGGGGTCATGCTGTTCCGGCCCGCACCCGGCGGGCGGAAGACTCTGTGGGCCCGCGCAGGCGCGGGCAGTATGGGCGCATGACACAGATCTCGTTCGACCTGCACCGCTACGACGGGCCCGCGTCGGTCAACGGCGTCGCCTTCGCCCGGGTCCGCCTCAGCGAGAGCGCCGAGCGGCACGGCGAGGGCGTCCTGAAGTCCTGGGAAGGGACGGCCGAGGTCTCCCGAAGCACGGCCCCCGAGGTCACTGCGGACTGGGCTTCCGCCGGGCCGGTCGAGGTCCGGCTGCCCGAGGGCGGCACTGGCGCGGCGTACATCACGGGCATGACGCTCAGCGGCAACGCGGTCGGCATCGAGACGTGGACGCTCGACCTCACCGGGAAGGGCCCGTCGCCGATGGGCTAGCGCGCGGTCGTGAGCTGCTCGCGGTGGCTCTTGCGGGGCAGCCCGGTGGCCGCGGTCAGCTCGCGAATCCGGGCCTGGTACGCGCGCACTCGCGCGGTCGCGGCCGTGCGCGCCTGGTCGTCCATCGCCGCGGCGCTGCGTCGCTTCCACTTCCGGACCTGCCGCTCGAGGTAGCGCTGCTGCTGCGTGTCCTCGTACGTGCCCCGGGAGGCCTGCGGTTCCGGCACCCGGGACGCACCGGGGAGGTACGCAGACACGGTGTGCCGGCAGTTCGGGTGCAGCAGCCCCGAGGCGCGCGCCTCCTCCAACGTGCCGGCCACCTGCACGGTGACCGTGCGGTCGTCCTCGAGGGCGTGCTCCACCTGCACTGCGCGCGCACCGGGCGCGCCCGTACGGGCGAGGATCTTCCGCTCCCACGGGCGGCACAGCGGGCACTCCTCCGGCGCCTGCGACACGATCACCAGGTCCACCCCGGCGGCGCCGAGCCGGTCGGTGTGCGCCTCGACAGCGGCCCGGCCGCACGCCGACCGCATCGCCATCTCCACGTAGGACCGCATGTCCCACGAACGGCCGGCCCGGTCGACGAACCCAGTGACGCCTCGGTTCGCGAACTGGTCGAGGGCGGCCTGCGCGGCCTGCCGGCGTGTCTGCGCCCCCAGCGCGGGGGCCGCCGCCGCCCGGGCGATCACCTGCCGGTACACGTCCAGGGACTGCCGCAGGATCCGCAGGTACACCGGCCGGGTGTCGTCCACGACGGCGGCGGCCAGCCGGTCCACCACCGGGGCCGTGGGCACCGCGGCCGCTGCGGCCGCGGTCTGCCCGACGCCGAGGGCCCCCAGCTCGGCGACAGCGGCTTGCTGCCCGCGCTCGTACGCCTCCGTCAGCGCGTGCCCGATCGCCCCGGTGGCGTCCTGCTGGAGGGCACCGATGACGGTCTGGATCGCGGCCTGGAGGTCGCCGACGGCGGCGAGCTTCAGCTGGACCCACTGCGGCGAGTCGAGGCCCTCGGCGAGGGCTTCGCGGATCTTCTCGATGAGGACGGTGCCGGCGGCCTCGTACAGGTCGGCGACCGCGGCGGCGAGGTCCTCGGCCATGGCCGGGGAGACGGGCACGGCCGATCACCTCCTCTACGGGAGCGCGCCGCTCTGCATCGGGTCCGGCACGGCCATGCCCTGCTCCTGCTGGATCCGCTGCACCTCGGCGCGCACCTGGTCCTCGTCCCACTCGGGGTGCACCCACCGCACCTTCGTCTCGATGGACGCGGCCTGCGCCTGGGTGAGCACGTTGACGGTGTTCGCCAGGGACAGCGGGTCCTCCTGGACGGAGTCCTCGAACTCCACCGTGGGCCGCTGCGGCGTCACGTCGGAGCCGAACACGATGCGGTCGACGGCCAACAGCGCCTCGATGACGTGCGCCAGCGCCGGCCGCCAGCGCAGGATCTTCCGGCCGCGGGTGGTCATCGAACGCCGCTCGCGGGCCGTGACCTCGGTAGCGGTGACGGCGACGTCGCCGCCGATGCCGAAGGTCTGCCCCGAGTAGCCAGCGCTGCGGAGGATCTGGTTCACCAGGTCCTCCGCAGTCTCCTTGTGCTCCTGCACGCGGATCGCGAACTGGGCGACGGTCAGCGCCATGCCGTCGCCGGAGCGGAGCACGTTGACCCCGGCGAACGCCTCCTGATCCGGGTTCCACGAGGCGCCGCGGCCGGGCCCGTTGGACTGCAGGTAGGTGTCGGGGACGATGATGCGGCCCTTGCCGATGCGGATGTCCCGCATCCAGCTGGAGTAGGTCTCGTCCAGGGCGTCCATCAGCGGCTCGACGCCGTCCAAGTCCGAGCGGCCGAGGTCCTGCAGACGCGGTGTGCACCTCCACCGGCGGCTGCTCTGGTTGGGGATGTACACCACGTCCAAACCGTCGTACCCGGTGAGGATCGCCCCTTCCTCGTTCACCAGGGGGGCGAAGCCCTCGGTGGCCGGGTGGTCCTCCAGCGGCACCGGACGGCCGAGTTTGTCCCGCGTGCCCTGGTACAGGCCGTGCAGGATCGCCCCGGGCTCGTGCCGCTCCAGGTGCCGCCAGACCTGCCCGTCCTCCTCGGCGACGACCTTCCAGAACGTGACGGCCGCGAGGCGGCCCCACCGGAACTCACCGACGGCGCGGTCGGCGTGGACCGCGTCGAGCCATGGCCGGTCCGCGATGTCGGTGTCGTAGACCGGCCGGAGGTACACGCCGCCGAGCGCGGCGCCAACCTCGGCCGCGGTCTGGAGGGTGGCCAGCATGCCGTCGTCGGTCAGCTCGTCGAGGCGCTTCTGGGTGTTCTCGTCGTCCACGACAAGCTTCGGCGGCTCGCTGAACAGCAGATCGGCGCTGCCACCGCAGAGGTCTCCGGCGATCGGCACGTGGAGCTTGGTGCGCCGCTCGCCCGGACCGGTGGGGGTGCCCCACCACCAGCGGGCGATCCGGCCCACGACGCCGCCGGCGTACTGAAGGCGCTTGGGGTCGGGCGCGCCGCCGGTGCTGCCCCCGTAGAGGGTCTCCAGCCGGTCGGGGTCGCCGCTCCACCAGGCGTCCCAGGTGTGCATGGCGTCGAGAGCCGGAGCGAGGTAGGGCGGCGGCCAGGCGATGTCACTGGTCGGCAGTGGCATCAGACTGCCTCCCGTTCCATGAGCAGGTGCGCCAGGCTCAGCCACGACGTCGCCAGCTCGTCCAGCCGCTCCATCAGGGCGAGGTTCGTCTCCAGCTCGGCCGCCCGCAGGAGGCGGGCAGCGTTCTCGATCGCAGCGTCGGGCGTGATGGGCTGTGCGGGCGTGTCAGCCATCAGGCGGCCACCTCCAGTCGGGTCGGCAGGTACGGCCGCCACAGGGCCTCGGTCGTCCGCACCCCGTAGCGGAGCGCGTCACAGCTGTGGTCGTTCTCCTTGATCGGCTTGTCCTCGCCGCGCTCAGCTGCTTCGTCGTCCCAGCTGTAGCCGGGCAGCTCGTCGATGAGACCTTCGGCGGACTCGTGGATGAGCAGGCTGCCGGTGGTCAGGAGGGAGGACACGGTGCGGATGCCGTCGAGGACGGTGTTGTCGGCCGCGGTCACGCCGGCCACTCCGTCGCGGTGCAGCTGCTCGATGTACGAGCTGGCGGACGGGTCCACGATCGTGTATTCCGGCTGGACACCGATCACGTTCGCGCCCGGCTGTGGGACCCCGGCCAGCCACTGCCGGCGGGCCCGCGAGTACTCGGCGTCGGTCATCTGCTTCCGCTCGCGGCGGGAGTCGTAGCGGTACTCGGAGACGACGTACAGCCGCCGGTCGGCGCCGAGTCCGATCAACAAATCCGCGTACGGGTTGACCGTGCCGTAGTCGATCGCGTCGCACAGCCAGCGGTCGATGCGGGGGAGCGTCGAGACGACGTGCTTGTTCACGTCGAACTGCTCGTAGATCGCACCCTCACTCTGCACCCAGTGGCCGAGGATGTATCGCCGGTACCAGAGGCCGGTGAAGTTCCGCCGCATCCGAGCCTTGTAGTCCTCGTCCAGGGCGGGGTTGTCGTCCATGACGAAGTGCCAGGTGCGGATGCCCAGCTCGTCAGCCCGGTTCAGCCACTCTTTCTTCGCCCAGTGGCCAGGATTGTCCGGGTTGGTCGTGGCGAAGATCAGCGCGCCGGACACCGACATGCGGTCGACCAGGCGCTTGAAGAACTCCTTCGGGAGCAGCGTCAGCTCGTCCACGTATGCGCCGGCGCCGGTGAGGCCGCGGAGCCGCGCCTCGGCCTTGGCGTCGTTGGCGGTGATGACCTCGATCTGCCGGCCGAGGATCCACGCGACGCTGGAGCCGCGCGTGTACGAGATCAGCTTGGCGATCTCGGTGCCGACGATGCTGGGGTCCTGGAGGGGCCCGAAGACGTTGCGGGCGACGGTGTCGTAGGTCTTGCCTACGACGACCAGCTGGCCGCCCTGGGGGGCCTGCACGACGTACATCAGCCAGCGCAGGAGGCTGGCGATGGTCTTGCCCGACCGGACGCTGCCTTCCCACACGTTGAGCCAGGCCGTGGAGTGGGCGATCGAGCGTTCCTGCTTGTCGGACAGGCGCAGGTTAGTGGTCTCCATGGCGTTCGCGGAGCTGATCGAAGAGGCTCGTGAGCAGCGAGCCGACCTTGTCGGCGCCGCCCTCCTCCTTCGGCGGGGCAAGCTTCAGCGACCGGTCCAAGGCGGTCGCCACCAAGGACATGTACGCCCGCTTGTCGCCGGGCGTGGGTTCGGGTGCCGTGAACGTGTCGAAGTCGTGGTCCTTGCCACCCCAGTCCCAATACTCGTGCGGCTGGTTGATCTTGGCGGCTTCACGTTCGGCGATGTCGTGGAGCTTGATGGCGAAGGCTGCGCGCCGGGCGGCCAGATCGGCCTGGCGGATCTCGGTGGCCTGCCGGACTTCGGCGGCGCGCGCGAAGCTGATGCCGAGGCCCTTGGCGATCTCGCTGATCGTGCGGCCGGAACGCCCCAGAAGTTCGGCGATCTCGTTGCGGCCCTTGCCTTCGGCGTGCAGCTCGCGGACGCGCTTCCGGTCTTCGTCGGTGACCGGTCGGGCCTTGCCCATGGCGGTCACCCCCTGGACATGGCGAAGGCCCGCGCGGTGGCGGGCCTTCCGGTGCTTCTGTGTCCGGGCACGCCGGACTTGGCCCCAGGATGGATCATGTCGCCTGGGGATGCAAACAGGTCACGCTCTCAGGGCTTCCACCCTGCGTCGAGGCACGACTGCGCGAAGGCGTCCGCGCCGATCTGCCAGGAGCCGGCGGATGCCTCGGAGCCGCGGGCAAGGGCAGTGGCGTTGGCTGCGATGCCGTCCGTGTGTGACTGCTGCGCCCAGCGGTTGACCTTGTCGGCCAGGGCGATGCGCGCATGCTGGGTCTGGGCGGCCTTGTAGCCGCGGGCGAAGTCGTTGCATGCGATCGAGGCTGCGTCGTCGAGCTTGCGCGGGTCGGCCGGCTTGGCGCTGCTGTCGCTGCTGGAGCAGGCGGTGAGCACGCAGGCGAGCGCGGCTACGGCGGTGGTGGTACGGATGCGCATGGTCCCCCCAGATCGGTTGCTGAGCGGGCATCATCTCCTCGACCGGCTCGCCATGGTGTGGTCGTGGCGGTCCTGTGACGCTTTCGTGTGGTGATCAGTCTCTGGAGCGGTTCTCCGGTCCCGAAGCTGATGCCGTGCCCGGCTGTGGCATGTGACGCGCGTCACGGTTCGTGTGGTCCTGCGGCGCCGACAGGCCACACCCGCCCAGCCAGCATGAGACCCGATGGAACGCCGACCGGAAGGGCACTCGACAGTGACCGTGCATCGCCAGATCACCTCATGCCAGGCCCACGCCACCATCACCGTCACCCACCGCGCCAGCCGCGGAACCAACCGAGGCAGCCTGCTCTGGCAGGTCTACGTCTGCGACCGCCACCGGCTCCTGCCCCTGCAGCTCACCGGCGCCTCCAGCCTCAACCACAAGGCCACCCACCCCATCACCGGCACGCCGCCGCGCTGCGGCACCCTGCACGACCACCAGCCCATCCACCAGGCCATCGAGTCCCACGCACGGACCTGGCTCCACGCGCCCACCGAGCACCCCGACCGGTGGGTGGAGCGGCTGTCGAATGCCGCCGCCCTGGCCGCGCACGTCGGCGCTGGGCAGGCTGGCGCGCTCGACCAGATCGCCCGGATCGCGGAAGCTGGGCCCGACTCCCCAGTCGTCCAGGCCCGAGTGCTGGAGCTGCTGGCGCGGGCCGAGACCGCTGCGGCCGCCGCGGCACGCAGGTAGGTTGACGCCCGCCGCACCCGCGGCCGCGTCTTCTGCCATCCTGAGCACCATGGCCCACCGCCCGTACCCGCGCCTCGACCGCGCCCGCCGGCAGGTCGACCGGCACACGCCCAAGCCGCCGTCCGCGTCTCAGCCCTCCGCGGCCGAGGCTGGGAAGCGGCTCGGCGACTTCTTCCGCATGGCGCCGAGGCTCGGGGAGTACCGCATCTCGACTCGGTGACCCCGGGCCGCACCTAGGTCGTGCGCAGCACCCGCGCCGGATCATGCTCGGCGACTTCACCACCCTCGCGGGCCGACCGGGCGATCCGCTCGTCCTGGTCGAGCTGCACACCGAGCCGCTGCACGATGTCGTCCACCGGTCGTCCTCCTACGTGCTGCGTCGGTAGTTGCGACGGCCCGTCATGGCCGTCATGACGGTCTGCCCGTACCAACGGTTCACGCCGTGCTCGGTGTCGTCGGGCTCCGGCCACCGGCCTCGGGTGAGGTCGGCGCGGATCGTGCTGGCCTTGATGCCGATGCCGGCGTTCTCGAGCTGCTGGGCGGTGTACAGGCGGCGCGGCTCCAGCTTCACGCCCTGGCGCTCGATGTGGCCGCGGACGAAAGCGGCGATCGCCTGGGCGTCGTACTCCTTGTACCGGCCCCGCTTCCCGGCGGGTGCCGGCCAGGCCGGGTGCCGCGCCCAGGTCTTGGTGACGGTGTGGGGACTCACGCCGTACTTCTCGGCGATCTCGGGAGTGATCATGCCGGGTCGGTCTACCATGGCGGTGACTCTCCTTTGTGGAGTTTCAACTGGTGGGGCCGACGCTCTCTCACCCCCCGGCGTGCCGGGGGATCGCGTCGGCCCCGTTCTGCTGTGAGGCGCTGAGTCTGGTGGGGGGAGAGGGGCCCCGCCCCGGACTGGCTGTCCGGGGCGGGGTGTGGGTTACGACTCGTCGTCGTCCGGCTCGTCGTCCTCGATCAACTCGGTCCAGGTGACGATCCGGTTGATCGCGAATTCGGCCGCGTCGAGTCGCCAGGGAGCGGGGCCTGCCATCCGGGTGATGACGAGCAGTTCGTACGCGGCGAACCAGTCGAGCACCAGGTGCTCCCAGGCTCGCTTGTCGCGCTCCGGGATCGGCTCGTCCTGGATGAGCTGCCGGACCCGGTCGAGACCGAGGAGCGCCACGGTGGGCCCTTCCTCGTCGTCGCCCGGAGCGAAGTCCGGGAGGGTGATCGGCAGGGGCAGGTCTTCCAGCATGGCCTGGACGTAGGCGAAGGCCCCGATGAGGGCCTCCATCAGCGTCAGGAGGCGCTCCCTGTGGTCGTCGTGATCTGCCACGACTTCTCCTCTCTGGAATTTTCAACTGGCTGTCTGGTCCGGGGCTCTCACCCCCCGGCCTGACGTATCTAATATTACAGCACTGGATGCCAGGATTGCAACACCCTGTGCGGTGAAACGGGAGCGCCCCCCGGCTGGCTGCCGGGGGGCGCGGAGCGGACTCAGCTGGTGCCGTTGACCAGGAGCCAGGCCAGGAGATTCCTCAGGGCCTCGTCGCTGTAGAGCAGGTTCGCGCCGATGCCCTCAGCCCGGGTCTCCTCGTACCTCGTAGCGCACAGTGCGTAGAGGTCGATGGCGGCCAGGAGGTGAATGCAGCCGGTGAACAACTGCGCTTCCTGGGTCTCACCCATCGGCTGGTCCTTGGCCAGTGCGGCGGCCCGCCGGATCGCGGGCACTGCATTGGTCGCCGGGATGTGCCGGTCAGCCGGGAGCATGATCGGCACGGGCAGTGCCTGGCATACGTCGACCAGGAGCGAGTACGTCATCGAGATCGAGTGGGCGAGTGCCTGCAGGATCTCGTTCTCGCGTTCAGCCATATGGCCGTCCTCTCTGTGGAGTTTTCAACTGGCGTCCGGCGCGGGGCTCTCACCCCCCGGCCTGACGTGTCTAACTTTACAGCAGTCGCTACTAAGATTGCAACAGTCGGTGGGGGGAAAAGGGGCGGCCCGCAGACCGCCCCACTCCGCCCCGATCAGGCGCGCTCGAACCGCTCCAGCTCGCCGGCGCTCACCACCGCCACCAGCTCGGCACCCGGCAGCTCCTCCCGAGCCAGGCCCGTCTCCCGGACCAGGCGCGCTACCGGCACCCGCTCAGGATCCCTGTGGTCCCGGAGCTCGGTCATGATCTCCGCCTCATCTCCCACCAGCAGCAGGACACGGACCTTCAACCGCTCACTCATCGCTTGCTCTCCTTCGTCTTCGGGGTGCCAGGAACGGGCTTCTTGGTGGGCTTGACCCAGCCGCCGCGCGAGGGCTGGTAGGTCGTCTCGTGCCCCGTCAGCCGGGGGTCGTCGGGCTTGATCGGCTTCGGGAATCCGAGGGGTGCCATGATGGGCGCTCCGTCTCTTCGGTGGGATGGGACCGGGGCGGCCGGTAGCTGGCAGGCGGACGGCCGCCCCGGGGTAGATGGCCCGGTAGATCACCGGGAGATGGCGGTAGATGGGCCGGTAGACGTGCAGGTCAGGCGGCGGTAGATGCCTCGGTAGACGCCTCCTGGGCCGCCTCCGGGGAAGGGGCCTCCAGGTCCCGTCGGCGCACCCCCCACGTGGGCACGCCGGCCACCTTCACGGAGCGGTTCACGGGCACCTCCAGCGCGGCCAGACGGGCGCGCAGATCCGTCACCGTCCAGCCGGCCGTGAGCGGGGCTGTCGGGGGGTGCTGCTGGAGGTAGGCGAGGACGGTGCGCAGGTGCACTCCGGAGCCGTCCCCCATGAGGGTCAGCAGGAGGGTGCGGACGGACTCCCGGTCGAGTGCCGGAGCAGGCTCCGCGGGGGCCTCGGCGGGGGCCTCGGTGGGCTCCTGCGCGGCGGGGCGTCCGGCGCGCCAGGCTGCGGCCGTCCACGCTGCGGACAGCAGCCACAGCAGGGCGGGCAGGGCGCGGGCGATCCGCCACAGCAGGTACACGCCGAATGCCAGCGCGGCGAGGCGTGCCCAGCAGCCGAGGGCGGCGCGCCAGCCGGTGAGGTCGTGGCGGCGGCCGCGCGCGACCCAGGCGGCAGCACGCCGGCCGAGGCTGCGGGACACGGCCGCGGAGCCGGTGGCGAGCCGGGCGGCGGGGCGGGCGAGGCGGCTCACAGGATCCCCGCCCCCTGGACCGCGGCGACGATCGCGTCTCCGGTGCCGTTCAGCGCGCCGGGCAGCCAGGCGAGAGCGCCGGCCACGCCTGCGGTGAGGAGGAAGGTGCTGCCGACGAACGCGCCGCCAATGATTCTCCGCTTGTCCTTCCTCCCGGCCTGCTTGTACTCCAGGCTGACGAGGAAGACGACCAGGACGGCGATGGCGGCGCCCGTCGCGCCGAGGCCGACGAGCTGCCCGGTGGTGAGTGCAGCACTCGAGGTTGTGCCGCTGGTGGCGATGCTGGTCCGCCCGCCGGCGCCGTTGGCGGCGGTCCCGGTGTGGGTGTGGGCCCACCCGAGGATGCCGCCGGGGCAGGCCGCGGCGCACGCGGCGGCGCTGAAGCCCTTGCCGAACGGTGCCAGCTGCTTCATCTCCCGGCCGCCCTTCCACCAGGGGTGGAGGTTGGCGAGGAGGACGAGCAGGGCGGCGAGGAGGCCGCCGAGGGTGAGGGTGGTGGTGCCGGTCATCGGTGTACTCCGGTGAGCAGGGTCAGGGCGTCGTACCAGTCGAGGACGCCGAGGGAGCCGAGGAGGGCGGTGAGGAGGAGAGCGCGGGGTACGGCCCGGCCGGTGTGCCGGTCCAGGGCCCAGGCCGCGGCGATCGCCACGCCGGCGATGACGTAGGCGGCGAGGATGCCGGCCTCGGTGCGGGCCTGGTGGACGGTGTGCGCCCAGATCCCGACCGGGCTGCGGCCGCCCGCCCAGGGGACGAGCGCGGCGAGGATCGCGGCGATCATCCGCCAGGTGACCAGCCAGTCCCACAGCCGCTCCCACAGCCGCGGGCGGCGGTCCGGCTCGGGCTCCGGTACGACCAGCAGCACCTCGTGGACGTGGTGGACGACGGTCGGCGCGGGGGGCGAGACGGGTACCGGCGGCGGGGGCGCGGGGGCGGCCGGCGGCGGAGGCGGCGGAGGTGGCGGAGGTGGCGGAGGTGGCGGAGGTGGCGGCGGGGTGCGCCAGGGCGGGACGGCGCCCGGCGCGGGCGGCCCGGGCGGCAGCGGGACGCCCCCGGGAATGATCCGGGTCGGGATGATCGGGTCCATGGGTCCTCAGCGGAGGATGGCGACGCCGAGCGCCGCGAGGGTGAGGATGAAGGCGCACGTCCCGGTGATGCGAGGGACGTCGGAAGGGGCCACGAGAGCCAGACCGGCGAGCGCGAGCAGCGCGCACGCAGCACAGCAGACGCCGAAGACGGCGGTGAGCACGGCTGTGGGCGGTCAGGCGCCGATGGCGAACGGGGCAGGCGGCAGCTGCGCGAGGTGCGGCTCATGGGCCTCAACCTCGGTGCGCAGGGTGCCGCGGATGATGCCGTCGGACGGTGCCTCGTAGCCCGCGCGGACGAGGGCCTCGCGCATCGCCTTCGTGCCCGGCCGGGTCGGCGGCTGGGTGTTGTACAGGGCGCGGATCACGGCGCACCGCGGGTCGCTGTACTTGATCGGCGTGGGCGCGGGTGTGGCAGCCGGCGCGGGCCCGGTGGGGCGGGGCACGATCGGCAGGAGGTGGGTGCCCGGCGGAACGGTCTGCTGCCAGCTGTGGGCGGGAGCAGCGATGGCCTGCTGCCCGCTCGAGGGCGGGAGGGGCTGCTGCGGCGCCTGGGACGGCATCGGCGGTACCGGCTGCTGCGGGGAGACGCGCTCCACGACGGTGGTCACGGGCTCGGCTTCGACGCTGCTCTGACGGGGCGTCGACGGGGCGTCGGCGGGGGGCAGCTCGTCGCGGTGGGCGAACCAAACGTGCAGCTGCCGCATCAGCGCGCCGAAGGCCAGCAGCGCGGCCACGGGCGGGACCGCGGCCACGGTGTA
This sequence comes from Streptomyces sp. NPDC006193, assembly GCF_040613915.1. NCBI lineage: Bacteria > Bacillati > Actinomycetota > Actinomycetes > Kitasatosporales > Streptomycetaceae > Streptomyces > Streptomyces sp. NPDC006193. The sequence goes on along the minus strand of NZ_JBEXTB010000002.1, from coordinate 142,320 downwards.
CTCCAGCACGGATGCGTGGGCGCCGACGCCGGCCACGTTCAGGCCGATCGAGCCGAGAGCTCCGATGGCGGTGAGGGCGATGGCCCAGGGGTCGACGGTGCGCAGGTAGGAGGCGCGGAGGATCAGCAGTTCGCCGGCCAGGTAGAACAGGTCGAGCACGGCGGGCCAGGCCCAGGCGCGGGCGGGGTCGATGCCGAGGCCGTTGCCGGCGGCGACGTCGTGCAGGTGGTGGTACGACAGCCAGAACGCGATGCCGGTGATGGCGGTGATGATGGTGGCGGCGCCGATGGCGAGGCCGAGTCCGCCGGTGGCCGCGGGCGTGGGGCTGGTCTGGGTGGGCGTGGGCGCACTAGGGTGCAGCTCAGCCATAGGAGGTCACTCTCCTGCGGTCAGAGCCTCGGCCGGAGTTGCAGTCTCCGCGTCCGGGGCTCGCTTCATGTGGAGGGTGACGCCCTACGTGGGGCATCTGCCGTCCATGACGGTACCGCGCTGGGCGCGGGTGGTTCCACAGGTTCAACGACTGAGCGGTGACGGGGTGTCGACGGGCGTCACGGCTTGCCCGTGGCGGCCTGCGCGGCGCGGTACGCCTGCGGGTTGGCGCGTCGCTTCCCTGAGGCGACCGCCCGGGCGTCGTGGACGCGGCTGTCGTTGATCGGGCTGGGGGTGGTCCAGGCTCCGGCGGGAATGCCCGGGCCGGGCTGGGGTTCGGGCTGGCCGGCGGCCGCCCAGGGCGCGTGCCGGTCGCAGCGCCAGCCGCACGGGTACGGGCGTGCGGGGCCGGGCGCGTGCTCGGCCGGTACGTCGCACGACTCGTTGCGGTGTCGGTCAGGCGGCGTCACTGGGTGCCTCCGTCCAGGTGCGGCCACAGTCCTCGCAGAGCAGGACAGGGGGTGCGCCGTCCCCGCCCTCGACGACCAGCTGGCCGCCGCACGGCGGGCACGGGTGGGGTACGGCCTCCCGTCGACGGGCGTCACCCAGCGTCTTCCGGATCAGCTCGGCGCCGGCCGCGGCGACTTCGGCGACGGCCTGGCGCTCGGCCTCGTCGAGCTTGCGGAACGGGCCGGGCTGGTCGCGGAGTCGGAGGGCGAGCCACTCGGCAGCGTCCGGGGCGGTGCGCTGCCCGGTGTACTGCCAGCGGCGCGGGTCGGCGGCGTCCTTCGCGGCGAGGAGGACGGCGGCGCGGTGGACGTCGTCGCTCCAGCCGTGTCCGGTTGGCGCCTTGAAGGCCGGCCGCTGGACCCTGCTCGCGAGCCAGTCCGCGGCGGTGATGAGGCCGGTTTCGATGGTCGTCATGACGTCCAGGACGTTGACGTCGACGGGGGCGGGTCGGGGGCCGGGGGCGTCCGGGTTGGTGTCGGCGCGTTCGGCGGCCTGGGCGGCGCGCTCTTCTTCGGTGAGGAGGCGGGTGATGCCCATGGCGGGGGGCCAGGTGGTGGTGGGTCGGGTGCCGGCACGTTCTTGGAGGGTGGTCCAGCGTTCGGTGATGGTGTCGAGGTCGTCGGCGGCGGTCACGGTGCTGCTCCTGTGTCTGGGTGGGGCGGTACGGTGATCACTGCCTGGGGTGCGTCCGGCCTGGGGAGGTTGGGGACGCACCCCTTCCGCATGCTCAGGGTCTGTGCGAACCGTTGGTGCTGTCGGGGGATGCCTGGTGACGTCGGTCGGGCCCGGTTCGTTCGCAGCGTGTGGAAGAGCTGAGTCGGTATCCGGGGGAGGACCTGCCGGACGCAGATGTCTTGAAGGCGTTCGCGCCCTCGCCCCGTCGTCGGCCGGTCAAGGGGCCGGCGTGGGTGGATGAGGCCCTCAAGCGTCTGCGTGCGCAAGTGGACGAGGAGAGCAGCGGGCTGGCCTGACGGCGCTCGGCCATGGTCACCGCCTCCTCGGCTGTGGTCCGTACGGTGACTGCCAGGCGGGCGGTCATCGGTTCCTCGCGATCTCGCAGCGCCCGCGCTCGGTGTGCTGCTCCGCGCAGGCCGGCCCGCAGCGCTGCGCCAGCTCCGCCGTCCACGCGGCGATGTGCGCGTACTTCTCCTCCGTGGTGTGGCCGTCCCACAGGGCGCGCACGTCCAGGGCGCCGACGCGCTCCACGTGTTGGAAGAGGTCGGTGTCCCGGGGGCTGATGTGCCAGGAGCACTGCCGGCCGCCGAGGGTGAGGTAGACGATCTGCCAGCCGGGCTCGTCCACGTCGCGGGCGTCGGTGATGACCGCGCCGTCGGTGAGGGCGGTGAGGAGGGCGACGAGGTGGGCGCGCTCGCGGTACGCGCTGTCCCTCTGCGCCTCAGCCTCGTTGGCGCGCGCGGCGCGGGCGTCCGCGTCGCAGGGCTCCAGGGCGCTGCCCGTGGCCATCTCCATCGTGGTGTCGATCAGCTGCACGACGTAGCTGGCTGCGAGTTCCGCGCTGCCGGCGCGGGCCATGCCGTAGCGCAGGAGGTGCAGGACTTGGTGCAGCTGGTCCCGCTCGTGCTCGCGCTGTTCGGCGATGGCCTGCCAGTTGACGGCTGCGGTCTGCTCCTGCTGGTCCATGGTCACTGCTCCTCGGTCTGGTCGGTGGGCGGGAGGATCGCGTCGTGCAGCTCGGCGAGCCGGGCGTCCCACCAGCGGGCGATGGGCACGCCGAGCGGTGGCGGGCCGGCCTTCACCCACCGCTCGTACAGGGCGGTCACGCGCTGCACGTCGGCGTCGGCCTGGCGGGCGAGGGTGGCGGTGATGCGGGCGCGGAGGGCGGCCCGGGCGGCGAGGTAGGCGCGGAAGCCGGCGACGGCCTGGCGGTCGCCGTCGGTGAGTTGAGCGCGCGGGTCGTTCCCGCAGCGGGGGCGGGTGGGGCGGTCGGTCATGGTCGCTCCAGCTGGGTAGGGTCGGGGCTCGCGGCCGCCGCTGCTTTCTCCAGCGGCGGCCGTCGCTTTGCAGGGCGGACGAATCACCCGGCGCCGTGCCCGATCTGGCCGGACGGACGGAGGTAGGCGCGTCCGTCGTCGCCCGGGCGGATGCCGCCGACCGCCCCGCAGTCGCCGCACTGCACGCGGGTGGTACGGCGGGTCAGCTCGGCGATCCGGGCGTCGGCGTACTGGACCTCGGCGTGCCAGTGATCGCGCTGCCTGGTCACGTTGGCGAGTTTGGCGCGGAGCCGGTCCACCTCGCCCTTTAGCCCGAGCGCGATCTCGTACAACGCCTTCTCGGTGCCGTCGTTGTGCGTGGCGGTGGACCAGGTGCTGGTGCGCTGCACGTACTGGGAGAGACGGATCTCGGCGGGGGTGAGCTGCTGGTCGGCGGTGCTCATACGGATCTCCTCCGGTGTGGTGGGTGGGTGTGACGGCGGCGAGCAGGTGCCGAACGGCTACTGGAGCGCACGCCAGGCCTCCACGACGTCCCGCGGGACACGACCGACGGGCGGGCAGTGCATGCCGTGCTCCCGCGCCCAGGCGCGCACCTCAGCCGCGGGATAGTCCACGGACTTCCGGGACTTCTTCGCCTTCACCGGCACCAGCTCGGCCTCCCGGGCGCGGATCTCGGCGAGGCGCCGCTCCAGCTGCTCCCGCTCGCTGGCGATGGCGGCCAGCTCCCGGTCCGCGGCGTACCGCTGGCGGAGGCCGACGAGCGCGGCCCGGGCGCGGGCGGCCTGGTCCTGGACGTCGGGATCGGTGTGCTGGTCGCCCCAGGCGAGGAGCTTGCCGACGGGCAGCTGCTCGGGCGTCTCGTCGGCGTCGACGGAGGTGGTCACGGGTGTCCCTTCGTTGAGGTGGAGGCGGCTCTCGCGGGCGGCTTCGGGGCCGCCCTGGCGGTCGATCTCGTCCAGGAGGCGGCGGAGGGCGGCGATGGTCATTCGCCGGTCTCGGCCGCGGCCCACGCGTCTACGGCGCGCCGCACGCTGTCGGCCTCGTGCCAGTCCGGGGCGGGCCGCTCCGGCAGCGGGTCGCCGGCCAGCAGCGCCCGCACCACCGCGACCACCGCGGCCGGGTCGGACCACCGGCCGAGCGTCGGCAGGAAGTCCGGCTCCCGCTCCAGCTCGCCGTGCTGCATCCGCGGCGCCCACTGCCACTGCTCGGCCGGGTGCTCCCACAGCAGGTGCAGGCCGTGCGGGTGGCCGACGCTGGCCGTCCACACGAGGTGGGCGTCGAGCATCGTGGTGCAGCCGGCGTCGGGGCCGGTGTCGTAGCGGTCGACCTCGGCGTCGCTGGTCCACCAGTCGGTGGGCTCCAGGCCTGCGGCGGTGAGCGCGGTGGTGACCGCGGTGATGTACGGGTCGTGGGGGAGGTCGCGGTGCATGTGCGGTCCTTCCGGGTGGTTACTGGTGCAACGGTTCGAGCTGGTCAGGGAGTGCGTTCGGCCCGCGCCGGTGGTGGCGCGGGCCGGGGAGGTGGGGCAGCGGTCGGCAGTGCTGGTCAGGTGGGCGTGCCGTGGGGGCGCGTCCACTCCCTCGGGAGCGGGGGTGCCTCGCACAGGTCGGGCCACTCCAGCCGCTCGCCTGCGGTGTCGTCGTTGCTGGGCGGGTTGTTGAGGTCGAGGCGGGCGAGGAAGACCCGGCCGGTGAGGTCGGCAGGCTGGCACCGGGCGGCAGCGGCGAACGGTGCGGCACCGGTGAGGAAGGCGCGGCGTGGGCTCCAGCCCAAGACTCGAACCCAGACGTGAGCGGTGTCGTCGTCCTCGCAGTCCATGGGGACGCCGTCCAGGTCGACAGCGATGACTCTGAGGGGGGACAGACCGAAGGAGTGGTCAGTGGTGGTCACGTGGATGCCTTTCGTCGTCAGGGGCGGTGCCGGCGGCGGCGGGCCAGGGCGCGGGCGGCGCGCCGGACGGCCGGCGGGAGCGGCTCGTTGTGGTGGCCGCACAGGACGGCCGACATGGTCGTGACGAGCAGCAGGAACCCGATGACGCCCGTCACGACGGGCCGTCGAGCGTGGCCCGCAGCTCGGCCGCGGCTTGCTTCCACGCCAGGAGAACGGCTCGGTCGGTAGTGCCGAGCACATCGGGGGTATCCCACTGCGCTGCAAGCTGGCGGACGCGCTCGATGACCTCCTGCGCCCGGTGAAGGTCGCGGCTCTCCGGGGTGAGCTCGAACCGAGGGCGGCGGGTGGCGTCGTACACGTCGCGCGCCCAGCGGGCATCGCCGAGCGCCGTGTGCGCGGCCTCCTCCGTCGGAGGCTCCACCCCGACCGCCCGGGACAGCGCGTACGACGACCAGGGCAGTGGGCCAGCCGCCTCCAAGCCGACCTTCGCGGCGGCCAGCTGGACGATGTCGTACGGCCGGTAGTGCCACCGGGCACACCCGGGACCGACAAGCTTCCGCAGGAACCGATCGTCGAAGGCCGGGTTGGAGCCGACCAGGACGGCGCCGGACAGGACGCTGATGATGGCCTCGATGGCGCTGGCGCGGCTGCACGGGAGGATCGGGCCGGGGCCGGTGAACGCGGCGCCCCAGCTGGGGTCGACGAGGTGGCGTTCACGGTAGCGGCCGATGCGGAGGGCCTCGGGGTCGGCGGCGGCCTCGTCGATGGCGAACTGCCACACGTACTCGGTGTCGGTGGTCCGGCCGTTGTCGTGCCGGCGGAGGATGACGGCGACCTCCCAGGCCTCGCCGATCGCGGCGTCGAGGTGCGTGGTCTCGCAGTCGATGAAGGCGATGTTCGTCCGACGGTCGGTCGGCTCCAGTACGTCAGGCACTGGGCACCTCCGTGCTGCCCTGGGGAAGCCGGCGGCGCGCCAGATCCCGCAGCTCTGCAGCGTCGGCGATCATCACGGCGTGTGCCGGCGTCGACGGCGCCCACAGCTCGGACGCCCGCCGCACCAGATGGTCCGCGGCCTCCTCCAGCACGGCCGCACCGACCTCGTCGACGACGCCCGTCGACGGGCTGTCACCGACGAGGTTCGCGAGCGCCAGGAGCCGGACGTGGGAGCGCAGCCGCTTGTACTTCTGCTCGGTGTCGTGGCCGTCCCACCGCGCCCGCGGGTCGCCCGGGCTGACGGCCGTCACGTGCCGGAACAGACCGGCGTCGGCCGGGTGGATGTGCCAGGACATCTGCCAGCCGCCGGCCACGAGGTACAGCAGCTGCCAGCCGTCCTCGTCGACGTCGGCGGCCGGGGTGATCACGGCGGAGGAGGGGTGGAGGGCGGCGAGCCAGGCGAGCAGCTGCGCCCGCTCCCGGTACGCGGCGTCACGCTCGCGCTCGGCGGATTCGGCGCGGGCCTTCCAGCGGGCGGTCTCGGACGGGGCCGCGGTCGTGCCCGGGCGGCGGAACAGGCGCGCGAACCAGGGGCGAACCGGTTCCGGTTCCTGGTTCCGGGGGCTGGGTGTGTGTGTCGTGGACATGGTTGCTCCGGTGTGGTGCCGGGGCGGGTCCCTGCGTGGGGGCCCTGTCCGCGAGGGGGTTACTGCTTGGTCGGGGGGAGCTGGTCGAGGGCATCGCCGATGTCATGGGCGAGTTCGCGCCAGCGCGCGGCTTGGGTGGGGGCGTGGCCTACGCGGGTTTCGGCGGCGGCCAGGAGGGCTTCTACGATCTCGGCGGCGTCGTCGGGGCCGCCGGGGAGGTTGAGGAGGACGGCCATCAGAACGGCGGCTCGTTGCTGTAGCCGTTGGCCTGGTCGACGGCCCAGGGGTCGTCCTGCGGGGGGCTGGTCGGTCGGGAGCGCTGGGGCTGGTTCTGCTGGGGTCGTGCGGTGTGCTGTCCGCCGTTCTGCTGGCTTGCGGCGTCCTTGGAGACCTGCGCGATGGCGTAGGCGAGGTTGGGGGCGATGGAGCGGATGAGGAGGGCCGGCCGTTCGTGCTTGACGCCGTCCTTCTCCCAGGACTCGGTACGGAGTTCTCCGGACACGAGGACCTCCATGCCCTTGGCGAGGGTTTCGGCGACGTTCTCGGCGAGGCGCTCCCAGGCGGTGCCGCGGATGTAGAAGACGTCGCCGTCCTCCCACTGGTTGGTCTGCTTGTTCAGCCGGCGGCTGTTGAAGGCGAGGGGGACGCTGGCGACGGCCTTCTGGGACTGGGTGAAGCGGAGTTCGGGGTCGGCGGTGAGTCGGCCGACGCCGGTCAGGGTGGGAAGCAAGGTCAGTTCTCCTTGGTGCAGTGGCCGCTGATGCAGCGGGACTCGTTGCTGGCGACGTAGTGGACGTGGTGGCCGAGGGCGGTGAGGTGCTGGGCGGCGTCCAGCGCGGGGTTGTCTCTGCCTCGGGTGTGCGGGGTGGTGCGGTGGCCGTCGTGCAGCGGCATGGTCAGAGCTCCATGGGGATAACGGTCTGGATCGGGATGGCGGTCTGGTTGGGGTGCACGTCGGGCGTCGTGACGGGGGTGACGGGTGCCGTCGTGGCGCGCTGACGGGGTGCCGGGGGCTGGATGAGGCCGTGCTTGCGGCCGCAGATGGGGCCGTAGCCGCGGGCCTGGGACTCCGGGGTGTGGAGGGTCCGGGGGCAGTAGCGGCACTTCACCGGCGTCTCCTTCGGCGGTGCTCGGCGAGGCTGGTCACGCCGGTGGGGAGTGCGAGCTGCTGGGTGCGGGCGGGGCAGGTGGCGATGTGAGGCTTGTGCAGGCGCTCCCAGCCGGTGAGGGGGAGTTCTGCGGTGGGGCGTCGCGAGCGCCAGGCGCCGGTTCCGTCGCAGCGGACGGCGGTGTTGCCGGCGGGGTCCGGGTCGGGGTCGACCGCCAGGCGTTTGCCGGCCTCGGTGATGGTCCAGAGGATGGGGCGGCGGCAGTCTCGGCAGGGGATGAGTCTCTTCATGGCGTGATGGGTGGGGTGCGGGCTGCGAGGGTGCGGGCGTGGTGGACGTCGGGGGTGATGGTGCAGGGCTGGCCGGGGTCGGCCTGGCAGATGCGTTCCGGGCACCGGGTTGACATGACCCTGATCCAGTCGGTCTGGCGGGTGTTGTGCACGTCGCGGCGGCGGTCCTGTGTGCCGCGCTGGTTCGTGCAGAGTTCCCCGGGGCGTGCGCGGCACCAGGTGCACTGCACGGCCATCGACGGGAACCGGTAGGGCCTGCGCCGGCGCGGGGGCGGGGTCGTCATGACGCCTCGGCCTCCTGCTCCTGGTCGTCGTCGTGGTTGCGGGAGAGGACCGCGGCGGCGGCAGCCTTGATGTGGGCTTCGACGGCGTCGTGGTCGATCAGTGGCAGGCCGGCTGCGGCGCGCCGGGTGTCTTCGAGGCGGATCGGGTGGACGTCGCGGCGGCGGCGGCCGCCGGTGGTGCAGCTGGCTCCGGGGGCGGCGCCGCACCGTCGGCAGGGCCTGGAGCGGGGGTCGCTGGAGGTGTCGCGGTTGCTGGGCATCTTGCCGATGGCGGCGCGGGCTGCGGCTGCGCGGCCGCTGTACGGGCCATGATCGGCTCCTGGGGGCAGTGCGAGGCGTTCGGCGGCCCCCAGGGAGTTCCGGATGCTGCTGGGGCCTGTGAGGCCGTCTGCAGCGGCTCGGACGATCTCGCGGAGGGCGGCGGCGGACTGGGCGCCGGTCTCGTTGGGGTTGCCGTCGTAGACGATGTTCGCCAGCTCGATGCGCTCGGCGCGGCGCTCGCGGATCTCGGTGACGATCTCGGCGGGGGAGATGAAGGGCTGGCGGCGGGCGATGGCGATGACGGCGGCGCGGGCTTCGTCGACGGCGTACGGGGCGAGGATCTCGCCCCAGACGTCGGGGGTGTACTCGCCGAACTTCTGGGCGGGGCAGGCCGCGGCGACGTACTCGGCGATCTGGACGGCTTCTTCTTCGGTCACTGGGTCTGTCCTTCCTGGCGTGCTGCGGCGCGTGCTGCGGCGCGGGCCCGGGCGCGGTCGAAGACGGTTCCGCCGGCGGGCTGTGGCTGGCCGGGCTGTGGGGTGGGGCTGGCGGTGTTCATGACCTCGTTGACGACGCTGGGGAGCGTCGAGGGGTGCAGGCCCTTGCGCATCCAGAGGGCGATGCCGCGGCGGATCCAGTCGGGGTGGATGTGGTCTTCCTCGAGGAGGACGCGGATCTCCTTGGCCATCTGGCCGATGACGCGGGACGGGGGGCGTGAGGCGCACCGGTCGAGCCACTCGCTCACGATCGTTTGTGCGGTGATGGGTGGTGTGTCGGCGGTGTGGGGGTCGTCGATCGGTTCGCCCTCGAGGACCTCGTCTTCTGGCGCGTCGTCTTGAGGGTCAGGCCACGACGGCGGTTCGCCGAACGAGTGAGGTCTTGTAGAGAGAGGAGAGTGAGTAGGTGTCCGGGATTCCCTGACACTGACGTCAGGGATTTCCTGACACTGAGAGTCGTCAGTGTCCGCGTTTTCCGGACACTGGGGTTCAGTGTCAGTGTCCGGTGTTCCGGGACGCTGAGCCGGGTCAGTGTCCGGGATTCCCGGACCCTCAAGCCCTGGTTCAGGGTCCGGTGTTCCGGGACGCTGAGAGTCGTCAGTGTCCGGGGAATCCGGACCCTGAGGCTCGTCGTCAGCGTCTGGGAATTCCGGACACTGAAGGGGGACGATCCGGTACTTGGCCTTGCCGTTCTTCTGGCCGGCCGTGACCTTCTCCAGGACGCCCTTCTCGACGAGCGCCTTGATCACTGCGTACATCTGGGCGCGCGACACCTGCGCGCGGCGGAGGATCTTCTCGGACTCCACGGACGACCAGGTGATCCGCGTTGAGTCCCGGGCGTCGTCCGCCAGCACAGCGAGCGCGAGCTTCTCGCGGTGCGTCAGCGTCGTCGGTGCGAAGTCGAGCACCTCGACGTACAGGCGGCTGCCCACGTGCTTGTCTCCTAGGGGTGGTGATGACCGGTGGCCCGGCGGCCTGTCCCATCCGCCGGGCCACCGGCGGCTAACGTCGGGTCGAGGCCTTGGTGGAGCCGGTCGCCCGGTACTCGGCGTATGCGCGGTTGTTGGCGGCCCGGCAGGCCGCGTCGACGGGCTCCCCCTTGCGCAGGTGCCGGTTGTACGCGGACCGCGTGCCGCAGGGCGCCGGCGGGCGGCCCGAGCCGGGCGGCGCCGTCGTGGCGGCGACCGGCAGCTGGCCGCGCCTCTCGGCGGCCACCGCGGCCCTCTGCGCCCCCGTGAGCCCGGCGAAGATCCCGGCCCGCGAGGTGTCCGCCGTCTGCGACTCACGGGCGAGGGTGGCCTCCAGGCACTCCTCCTGGACCGGGCACTCCTGCATGCAGAGCGCCTTCGCCTGGGCCACGGTCTCCGTGGAGAACCAGATCTCCGGGTCGTAGCCGCGGCACAAGGCCCGCAGCTCCCACTCCCGCTCCATCACGGCTCCTTCCGGTCGCTGGCCGCGAAGGGCCAGGCAAGATCAAACGGTTCGGCATCCGAACTGGTGTCGCGGTGACGGGCGTCGACGGGCGTCACGCGGCCACCTCCGGAGCACCGATGTACGTGCCGTGCTTGCGGTAGAAGCGGTCGGCGGCGGCGTTGGCGTCCTTGCACGGCTGGCACGGCGTCTCACCGCGGCGGTGATGCCGGCCGTAGCCGCGGCGCGTGCCGCACCGGACGTCGGACGACGGCTTCACCTTCCGGCCGCCGTCCCGCGCCAGCTCGGGAGCCGCAGGCACGGCCTTGTCCGGGAACCAGGCCTTCAGCGTTCCCCCACTCACCCCGACTCGGTTGGCGATGACCGAGTACGGCAACCCGCGCTCGAACAGCAGGCTGGCGGTGTACCGGGCCTCGTCCGAGGTGAGCGTCCAGCCCTTGCGGAGGCCGTTGGCGGCCAGCTCCACAGCGATCAGGTCGAGCAGGACCAGCCCGTCCGGCGTGGCCATCCACACGGTCGGCACGGCCAGCTGTACCGGGATCCAGCCGCGGTGACGACCCGTCGGGACGCCGTTGACGCGGGCGTCATAGGTCGTCATTCGCTCACCGCCGTCACCTCGCGCACCCAAGCAAGCGCGGTGTCGTCGAGCTGCTCACGGGCCCGGGTCACAGCGACGTACGCGAGCCGGGCCTCCTCGCGCGGCAGGACCACCAGACCGGTCGCCTGCTCCGGCTTCGGCGCCCGGAAGTCCGCGTGGATGCGGACGGCCGGCCACTCCCGGCCCTTCGAGCGGTGAGCGGTCGACACAACCAGTTCGGCCTGCTGCTCCGAGCACAGACCGTCCGCGGCCGTGACGATCCGGTCCGGCCCGTGCTCGTCGATGAGCTTCACGAGGACCTCGAGGGAGCCGTCCTCCTCGGCGGCGTACTGGCGGACGTCGTCCCAGGAGGCGAACCCCATCAGCTCCGGGTGGTCGGTGGGCTGGCCCTGCTGGAGCGCTTCGGCGGCCCAGGCCAGCCGCTTGATGTCGCCACCGCCGCCGACCAACGCCACCTTGCGGCCGGCGGCGAGACCCTCCATGACGATGCCCATCGCACCGGCGTTGGTGCGGCACAGGATCGCGTCGGGAGCGTCCAGGGGGCCGACGGTGGACTCGGTGCCCTCCCAGCCGGTCAGGCGCAACGGGGCGTCGATGAGGCGCAGCCAGATGTTGGCCCGGGCGGCGATGGCGGGGCCGAACCGGAACGACTGCGACAGGGTGAGCTCCGGGCAGCCGAGCTCGCGGACGAACTTGGCCAGGGCATCGTTGGCGCCGCGCCAGCTGTAGATCTGCTGGGCAGAGTCGCCGACGGCGATGCGCTGCGCGTGCTCCTGGGCGAGCAGGACCGCGGACAGGACGTCGTTGGTGTCCTGGGCCTCGTCGAGGAGGACCACGTCCGTGGGGATCCGCGGCCGGGACAGGGCCCACATCTTCAGGTAGTGGTCGTGGGTCAGGTTCAGCACGCTGTCGTCGTGGAGCAGGTCCTGCCACGCGGCGCGGGCGACCGGCAGAGCGAGCGCGACCAGCTCGGCGCGGGCGCGCTCCTTCGTGAGCCCGTCGTACTGCGGGACGTGCGTCTCCGTGATCTCGTCGTCCGCGCTGTGGCACCAGCGCTGCACGGTGTCCAGCGCAATCCGCATGATGATCTTGCTGGTCATGGCCTTCTGACCGCCGACGTCCGTGCGGATCGTCGGGGTTGCGCCGATGATGCCGAGGATCTTCCGGACGTCGAGGGCCTGCGCGGCCTGGTGGGCGGTCTGGCGGGGCCGCTGCAGACGCGCGCCGTACTTCGGGTCGAAGGCGAGGCCGTGGCCGGTCTTGCACAGGACCGTGCTCGGGAAGCTGCGGCGGGCGTCCGCGGCGATCGCCGCGTTGTAGGCGACGTACGTCATCCGGCGCCGCTGGTCGCTGCGAGCGATCATCTTGAGCGTCGAGGACTTGCCGCAACCCGCGCCGGCCTGGAGGACCAGGTCCAGCCCGTCGCCGTACGCGGCGATGGCTTCTGCCTGCTCTGGGGTGGGGTTCACCACTGTGGTGCACCTCCTTTCTCGGGGTGCGGGCCCGCCCCGCAGAGGGGAAGTCGGGGCGGGCCCGCGGTCAGTGGTGAACTAGGCGGCCTGGTTGGCGGCCGCGGCCCGGGCGGCTTCGTCGTCCAGGCCCTGGACCATCGCGGCGAACTCGGCGGGGGCGTTGTCCCGCTCGCTGTAGTTGGTGAGCGTGTCGAGCAGGTCCTTCGCCTCGCTGAGGGTCAGCTCGTTCGCGGAGCCGACCGGGCGCCCGACGATCAGCGCGGTCGCGCGGAGCCGGTCCTCGCGGCCCTTGACGTCGAGCTTGTTGAACAGGGCGTGCATCATCCGCATCTGCGGGGCCGTGACGGGCGCCGGGCCCTGGTCCTGCTCGGCGGCGGCCGGCGGCGCCGTCCGGCGAACGGCCGGGGCGGATGCCTCCGCGTCGGCCAGCGAGTGCGCCGACGGACCGGTGTACTCGTCCCAGCTCCCCTGCCCGGCGTGCGGGACCGACGGGGTCGACGGGGCGTTCGTGACGCCCGTCGTGACGGGCTTGACGGCCTGCCCGTACTCCCGGATCAGCTCCCCGAGCGTCGTCGGCTCACCCGTCACCGGGTGCAGGTGCCCGGAGCCGAGCAGGTTCCGCGCCTTCGCCCGGCCGTGCAGCTCGAGCGCCCGCTCGTACGTCAGGCCGTCGCCGGTCAGCTCGTCCAGGATGGCCTGGGCGGGGTCCACGCCCTGGCCCAGCTGCTCCAGGATCAGTTCGGCGATGTCCTCGCCCGGGTGGTGGATGACCATGCCGTTCAGCGGCTCGTACCGGGTCTTCGTGACGGTGGCCGTGCCCTCCACCATGTCCATCACGACGTCCAGCTCGTACTCCGCGCCCTCGCGCTGCACGGCCTTGGTGCCGACCTTGGTGACGGTCTTGCCCTCGATGACGTAGTCGTTCTTCGTCCGCATGGTCACGATGAGGTGACCAGCGAAGTTGAGCATCGCGTCGAGCATGTCCTGCTCGATCGGGTTGGCGTCCTTCCAGGCACCGAAGGTGCCACCGCGGGCCTTCGCGCCGGTCTCCTCCACGATGCTGAGGAGGCCTCCGCGCCCGTTCCAGAAGTGCGACCAGGAGTCCACGATCAGGACTGCGACGCCGGCGGCTTCGGCGGCGTGCACGGCCTGGATGAGGTTCCGCGGGTCGTGGGTGTCCATCGGCATGTGGCCGAAGGCGTGGCCGCCCAGCTCGGGGCGTCCGGGGACGGGGGCGTACTTGAGGGCGGAGCGGCGCTCGGTGTCGACCAGGCCGATGGTGCCGCCCTTGGCGAGGCCCTCGGCGATCCGCAGGGCCGTCTTGGTCTTCCCGGAGCCGGCCGGGCCCTGGAGGCCGATGCGGGCCCGGGCGGTCTCGCGGGTTGCCGGGGTGAAGCTGAAGTTCATGAGGTGCTCCGGTTGCGCTGGTTCGGGACGGTGGGACGCGAGGTCTGGGCGAGGGCACGGAAGGCGTTCAGGACGCGCATGGACGCGCCGTACTGCAGCCGCTTCTTCCGGAAGCTGCCGTCCGTGTCGGTGGGGGTTCGACGGAACTTGTCGCTGAGCTGCTTCTCGACGAGCGCTGCCAGTTCCTCGCCGCTCTCGCGGCGGAGGTCGGCGAGCACTCGGGCGGCCTCGGTCGGGCTCAGCGCCCGGCCGGCGGTCAGAGCCTTGTAGGCGGTGCTGTACGCGCTCACGACGCGGTGGCCTCCTTCCTGGAGTCCGGGACGGTGACCGGGATGTCCACCCAGCGGCCCTCACCGAGGTGGCGGGAGAGGCCGATCAGCCAGCCGCGCCGCGCGTACTCGCGCGCCTTGCGCATGGCCTGGGCCTTGTCGCTGGTGTGGAAGTCCGCGGTCCTGCGGCCCAGACCGGGGCCGAGCGGGTAGGTGTAGCGGATGCGGAAGGCCCGCTCGTTGCGAGTCCGCTCACGGGCGTGGTGCTTGCGACGCTTCACTCGTCGGCCTCCTCGTCGTACTCGGAGGCGACCTCCAGCGCGGTGACGCTGTAGCCCGTCACGCTCTCCTCACCGTCGACGTCGGCGACCAGTTCGGCGACGCCGTCCTCCTCGTCCTCGATCCAGTCGAAGGAGGCAGTGGGCAGGTCACGGCGGGCATGCGTCTCGCAGTGCGTGCGGGCGGCGGCCTCCGTCGTGTACAAGCCGAGCTGAATCGAGTCCCAGGACGCGCGGTAGATGATGAGCGCCCGCGCGGACTTCGCCTCGTCCTGGTCCGCCTCGCGGAGCGCCTGGGTGGGGGCGAAGGTCTGCGTCAGCCGGTCCGGCCGGGCCGGACCGATCTCGACCCAGCCGTCCCTCCACTCCTCCATGCGCTGCGCGGCGGACGCCCACGGGCGCCCGGTGCCGGGCTGCTGGAAACCGAACGCCCGCAGCACGCCCTTGGACGGGTGCCGGCCGACGCCGATGCATTCGAAGTTGGGCCGGTCCTCCGGCGCCCGGTACGGGAGGTGCCGGGTGTAGATCCGGCCCGGACGGAAGAAGCCAGGGACGGAAGCGGACTCCGGCTCGATCTCCTTCGCGCCCGCCAGCACCGCGGTGGCGCACGGCCACGGCACGGTGGGGTCCTCGTCCCGGGCGAGGGCATCCGCGTCCACGCAGACGGGGCACGGGCCCATCGGCGAGTCGGTGTGGAGGTGACGGATCTCCTGGAGCGACGCTCGAAGCCGCTCGACGGTTGCAGCGGTCTCGGGGGACTGAAGCAGCTGCGCCGACTCCAGGGCCTCCGCGGCCTGCGCCGCCAAGTCGTACGACGGTCCGTTCAGCCAGGCGGCCTCGATCGTCTGCTTCGCCAGCAGGGCGAGCTTCGAGAACTGGGTCTCGGCGGTGGCGGCATCGTCAGCGGTGCCGTAGAGCGCCGTGTGAATGCGCTCGGCGAGATCCATGACACTGCCGGACCAAGAGTGGCTGCGGTTGTTGCCGATGTCCTCGGTGATCTCCACGCGCATGCCCGCCAGGGCGGCGCCGGGGATCAGCTTCTGCATGGCGGTGGTGATGATCCGCAGAGTGGCCTTGCGCCTGTAGTACGTCACGCCTCCTCACCACCCTCGCCGGTGACGGGCGTGACCTGCGTCGACGGGGTGTCGGTGACGGGCGTCAGCGGCCCGACCTGCGTCACGACGTTCGCCAGCGAGCACCGCTCCGGTCGGCCGTCCAGCGACAGCAGCGGCATCCCGTCCTCGGCGCGCTGCCCCTTGAAGACCCACAGGCCCCCCTGTGCGTCGCGCTGCGGCAACGCCAGGTCGTACACGATTCCGTCGAGCTGGAACGGTCGGCCCGCGCGCTCGGCGGCCGCGGTGCGCACCAGCGGGACGTCGTAGGCCACGACCGACACCCGGACTCCGTCCCGGTGGCCATCGCCGGCCACCAGGTGCGGCAGCGGCCGCTCCTGGTCGTGCCGGATGCCGAAGTACCGGCGCCAGCGGTCCCACTGCGCCTGATCCGTGACGTGCAGCGCCACCAGGACCCGGTCGCCGTCCGTGCGGATGCTCTGGAACTCGGGGTGCTGGCTGATGTGCGCCTCGATCGCGGCCGCGACCTGGCGGGCCCGCTCGCACGACTGGTCCCAGGCGAGTGCCTGCTGCTCCAGTTCGGTCAGGGCCGGGGCAGTGCCGGACGTCGAGCCGCCGGCGGGCGCCCGGTGCAGGACGATGCCGGGTCGCTCCGGGTTGGCCAGCAGACCGACCTCGTCGAGGGCACGGACGATGGCGGTAGCGGGCGCCGGGTCGATTCCGCTGGAGGCCATGACCTCGCGGACAACGCGCACGGCGTTCTCGATGGTGTTCACGCGGCGGTTCCTTCCGTGCACTGCTGCTGGTCCGCGAGCTCGAACGCCGTCCAGGCGTAGACCTCGGCGTCCCCCACGACGGCGCAGAAGTCGAGGCGCAGCGCCGGGCGGCCGGGCAGCTCGTGGAGCGTCATCTGGCTGTCGCTGACGAGCAGGGCCGCGCGCCAGGCCTCCACCTCGGCCGGGTTGTTGAGGAGCACGTCGATGCGGCCGGGGTAGTACTGCGAGAAGCGGATGTCCCCCGTGGGGAGGGTGGGGTGCATTCCGGCGATGCGGAGCAGCAGCGCCAGGGCAGCGGTCTGGTCGCTGAGGGTCTCGGCGATGGTCGGGGTCGTCATGCCGCCACCTCGCGGGTGGCGAGGACGGCGTGCATCTTCCTCATCGCGCGGAAGGTCACCGTCTTGACCGCGCCCAGGTCCTTGCCCATCCGGGCGGCCGCCTCGGGCATCGTGAGGTCCTCGAAGTAGCGGAGCCGCACGGCCTCCCGCTGGTAGGGGGTGAGGACCTTCATCGCGAGCTGCACGGCCTGGTGCGCCTTGTCGGCGTCCAGGCTGCGGATCGCGGTGTCCTCGGCGCTGCAGCTCCACTCGTCCACCTGGAACGGCTCCGCGGTCGGGATCTCCCGCGACGTGCGGTGCAGCTTGAGGTGGTCCAGGTGCAGGTTCCGGGCGATGACGCACAGCCAGCCGACGAAGCCGGCGGTCGTCGGACGGTGCTGGAAGGTGTCGATGCGGCGCAGCGCCCGGATGAAGGTCTCCTGCGTGAGGTCCTCGGCCAGGGACTTGTCCTTCGTCCGCTGGGCGAGGTAGCGGAACACCTCGGGCCGGTGGTCGTTGTAGAGAGTGGCGAAGGCGTCGCGGTCGCCTGCGACGGCGCGCATCACCAGCTCCACCTCCGCCGGAGGGAAGATCGCGGCGGTAGCCTTAAGGGGCACAGCCAGCTCCTTTACGTGGGGTTTTCGTGTTGTGTGGGGGCCGTTCCGGGGGCATTCCGGGGCGGCCCCGCGAGTTCAGGCGGCGCGCTGCCGACGCATGGAGTCGAGGACGGCGTGCGGGTCGAAGCGCCGGCTGCTGCCGACGTAGATCAGCCCGGGCCACGTCGAGCCCTGGTCGGCCGCGTCCTTGATCTGCTTGTCGATCCAGCTCATGGACTTGCGGAGGAACTTCGAGAGCTCCCGCTGGTCCATCAGCCGCTCGGGCAGCAGCTCCGGCTTCCGCCGTTCACCGCTCCGCGATCTGCGTGTAGATGTAGATTCGGTGAGCGTGAGAACGGACTCCTCGAAGAGGTCATCGACCTCCTTGCCGAGTGCCGCGGCGACGAGGCCGGCGGCGTGGTCGCTGCATTCCTCGCGCGCCGTCCGGCCGGTGCCGACGATGAAGCCGACCATGGCCCGGGACAGGCCGACGCCTTCGGGGTCGACTTCCTTCGTCTTGGCGGCGAGGCGTCCGATGTCCAGCCCGGCCGCCTTCATGGCGGCCCGCAGCGGGGCACCTTTGTCCAGTCGTCGCATGGTGAAACCTCCGGCGCATGGCCGAATTGGGGTCCACAGGCCCCTGTGACCTGCGGTATCTACAATCTACGTGTAGATGTGTATGCCGTCAAGAGGGGCGCAGAGGGGCGTAGGTGTGCCGCGCAGGGGTGTGTGGGGGTCGTGTAGATGCGTCAGGACGCCGTTAAATACGAGTCATCTACCCTCGATCTACTTGCGCATGTAGATGTGAATCAAGGAAACTTCCCAAGTGACCAGCCACCAGAACCACCCCGGCGAGCAAGGCCCCGCCGAGGACCGAGCCTCCCCGGGCGAGGACCTGGCGGCACTACTTACCCGCGCCATCGACGAGGCCGGCATGACCCAGAAGCAGCTGGCTGAGGAGACGGGCGTCTCGTATCCCACGCTGAACAGCTGGATCAAGCGGACGCGGGGTACGTCTCGGATCGCCCCCGAGACGCTACGAAGCATCGCGACGGCAGTGAGGGCCCGCGGCGCCAAGGTGACAGTCCGCGAGATCTTCCAGGCGGCAGGCCGGCCTGTCCCCGGACCGACGAACGAGGAGCGGGAGCAGCGCCTCCTACGGCTCTATCGCCAGCTGCCGGAGGACAAGCAGCGCGATCTGGTCAGGTACGCGGAGTCCGCGCTGCGACTTAGTCAGGTCTGACCAGCATAAATAAGGGTTGCCTTACTCAATTACCCTATGGCAAATGTCCGAAAAGATAGGGGTGATCATGATTTCATTTAGTGGAAAACAAACCGGCCGCCAATTCGGCTGATCGTCTTCTTACAGCCTTCACACACAGGTACGATCGGTAACCCGCTGTCCTCCCGGAGCGGACCACACCCGTGCCGTCGCACTCCATGGGGGACACCTGTGTGCATCCACATCGTCGAGGCCGACGACCTTCCGGCGATCGCTGTCTGGGACCCAGACGAGGTCACCATCCTCGTATCCAGGGGCACCCATCCGCACGACCTGATCAGAGAACTGCACGCGATCCTCGCGATCGACCTCGGCGCGCCCAACCTCCCCGGCGCCGGCCTGCGCTGCTTCTGCGGTGAGCCCGTCGAGCTGCCTACGGCGCTCGCCTCCGCCATAGCCGGCGCACCCACTCTCTGATCAGGAGCACACTCGATGGTGCGCAAGAAGGCCCCCACGAGGGCCACGAACAACCCACGCCCCAACCCGTCGATGCGCTGCGGCTGCCCTGTCTGCCTCAAGCGACACCCCGGCGACCGGCCGCCGACCGACGAGCACACCGGCTCGTGGGAAGCCCGCTACACCGACGCCTCCGGCCGCGAGCGAAGCAAGACGAAGCCGACCTACACCGAGGCCGTCGCCTTCCTCGAGCAGACCCGTACCGAGCTGAGGCAGCGAACCTGGATCGACCCGGCCCGAGGGGAGATCACCCTCGCCTCCTGGTGGAAGCTGTGGTGGCCGACCCAGACCAAGGGCTGCACCCGCATCGAGGACTGGACCCAGTCGCAGCTCCGGGACGAGGGCATGTGGCGGAACCACATCCAGCCCGCCTTCGGCAGCACCCGACTCTTCGAGCTGGCGTGGCGCGAGATCCAGCTCTGGGTGAACTCGCTGCACGACGAGAACGGCGGCCCGCTCGCCGCCAGCTCGGTGACGAAGTGCTTCCAGGTCCTGGACCGCATGCTGGAGGACGCCAAGAGGGACCGACGTCTTCCCTTCAACCCGGCCGAGGGCGTACGGCTGCCGACGATCAAGAAGAAGCACCCGGAGGACCGGCGGCCGCCGTCGTACGCGCAGCTCTGGTTGATCCGGCACCAGCTCCCGCCGTACTTCCACAACCTGCTGATCGTCGCCCAGGAGACAGGTCTGCGCTTCCAGGAACTGGCCGGCCTCCGCTGGTGCAACGTCGACTTCGAGCAGCGGCGTATCCACGTTCGCGAGGTCCTCATCGAGCCGCGCGGGAAGATCAAGCGGAAGGCCTACCCCAAGAGCGACGCCGGCCTGCGCACCGTGCCCATGACCGGACTCGCGACCCGGGTGCTGCGTGAGCTGTGGGCCGAGGAGCCGGGCGCCAGCCGGGCAGTGTCGGAGCCGGCCGACGGGCTGTGCGAGGACGAGCTGGTCTTCCACGGCCGGAACAAGGTCCGCCGCGGCAGCAAGGTCAACGGCGGGGAGGGGGAGCCGTACCGGGCGCCGCTGCGGCGGTCGGCGTTCCGGAGGCTGTGGATCAAGGCGATCGAGGACGCCGGGGTCGCCAGGAAGACGGTGCGAACCGTCACCGTGCAGCAGAGGGACGAGCGGACCGGCCGGACGCGATCGGTGCAGCAGGAGCGAACGGACTGGTGGCCGGACTTCCACGACACCCGCCACGCCTTCGCGAGCCGTCTGCACGAGCGCGGCGTGCCGGAGGTGATCACGCAGGAGATCCTCGGGCATGAGCGCGCGGGCGAGGTGACCTGGATCTACACGCACGCGGCCGCGGACTACGCCGGCCAGGTGCTGGCAGCTCTGGAGGAGGGGAAGCCGGGCGCCACACCGCGGGCGCCGCGGCGGCGGCTCCGGGCGGTGAAGGCGGCGTGAGCCGTCCCGGGACTATCCCGGGACTACCCCGGGAGAGTCGTACGGTCCACAGGGGTCGAGCGGATATGCACAGGGTAGACGGCCGTAGACGACGGTCGATGCCGCAGGTCAGATGACCTGCGAAGATCATCCGCACTGCACTCTTCCCTGATAAGGATGAGGCCACAGGTTCAAATCCTGTTAGCCCCACCGGCGAAAAGACCCCCAGTCGATACCGGCTGGGGGTTTTCGGCGTCCACGGCTGCCTGATCGGTCACTGCGCCGGCCCCTCTTCTGGGAGGATTCCAGCACCGCACTCCTCCAAGACGACGAAGGTGATCGACCTCATGAGACCGACTCGCGTGATCCTCGCTGTGGCCGCAGGCGCTCTTGCCCCGGCGCTGTTGCTGGCCACGCCGTCCATGGCCGCCTCCCTCGCCCCCGCAGTCACCGTCGCGACGGCCGGCGCGCCCTACGACGAGATGGGTGCGGACGACCTGCGGGTGGCGATAGCCCGCATCCTCGCCGACCCCGACAGCGGCAGGCGCGTGATCCGGGAGGCGAACGCGCTCCTCGACAGCGGCACCGTGGAGGAGATGCGCGCCTGGCTGGAGACGGGACACCGGCTGGCCCAGGCCGAGGACGACCGGGTGGCCATCGCCCGGCTCCTCAGCGACCCGAACAGCAGCGACGCCCTGCGCGCAGCGGCCGGCGCCGCCCTCGACGACGGCACCCCGGAAGCGCTGCGCCACTTCCTGGAGGTCGGCCGGTACGAGGTCGGCTAGCGGCCGGTCCGACGGGCCGTGCCGCGGGCGCGGGGCACCCTGCGTCGCTCCGTGCGGCTCGGCGCGCACCGCCGGGACATAGGAATGCCCGACCGCTGGCGACGGGGGATGCACCAGCGATCGGGCTATGGCCAAGGGTAACAAGGCCGAGGGTCGTGTGCGGCCAAGTCCGGGGAGAACGGGGCACGTTGGCCGATCATCGACCACAGGGAGGGTCGTAGGAGAGGCGGGGCAGGTACTCGTGCCACCGTTTCTCGGTCAGCACGTTCCGGGTGACCGAGCAGATGTGCCGGATCGCGGTGTCGGCGTCCAGGCTCCACAGGCGGACCGTGTCGGCGCCGCTGGAGACGCCGAGGACGTTCCCGGCCGGGCTGAAGGACAGGAACGCGCCCGTCCTGGCGTTGGGACTCATCGACTCGCCCACCGGGTGCGCCGAGGCGGGGTCGGCGACGTTCCACAGCCGGACCGTGTTGTCGTTGCCGCCGCTGGCCAGGATGTGGTCGCGGGTGCTGAACGTCAGTGAGGTGACCGCCTCGGTGTGGCCGGTGAGCGGACCGCCCAGCGCGCTCGCCGCGGCCGGGTCGGTCAGGTCCCACAGGCGGACGGTGTCGTCGTCGCCGCCGCTGGCGAGGGTGCGGCCGTCGGGGCTGAAGGCGAGCGCGTTGACCGGGCCCGCGTGCGCGCGCAGCGGTCCGCCGAGCGGGGCCGGGTCGGCGGGGTGGGTGACGTTCCACAGCCGGAGGGTGCTGTCCGCGCCGGCCGAGGCGAGGGTGCGGCCGTCGGGGCTGAAGGCGAGCGCGTTGACGAAGCCGTGGTGGCCGGTGAGCGGCTCGCCGAGGGGGACGGCGCGGGCGGGGTCGGTGACGTCCCACAGCCGGATCGTGCGGTCGTCGTAGGCGGTGGCCAGGGTGTGGCCGTCCGGGCTGTAGGCCAGGGCGTCGGGGCCCATGAAGCGGGTCCGCAGGGGCAGCGGCGGTCCGGCGGCGACCGGGTGGGCGGGGTCGGCGACGTTCCACAGGTGCACCGTGCGCGCGCCGGTCAGCACGGCGAGGGTGCGGCCGTCGGGGGAGTACACGAGCGAACGCTGGTCGCCGTCGGCCCGCATGAACGGCTCGCCGAGCGGGACGGGCCGGCCGGGCCGGGTCACGTTCCACAGGCGCAGCCTGCCGTCCCGGGCCGCGGTGGCCAGCACCCGGCCGTCCGGGCGGAACGCGCCGCTGCGGCCGATCATGTCCGAGGTCGGCACCGACCACAGGCGCACCTTGCTGTCCCCGTTGCCGGTGGCGAGGGTGCGTCCGTCGGGACTGAAACCGAGCGCGTACATCTCGCCGCTGGCGCCCGCGAGCGGCTCGCCGACCTGGGACGGGGACGCCGGGTCGCTGACGTTCCACAGGCTCGCGGTGCTGTCCGCGCTGGCGGCGGCCAGCCGCTCGCCGTCGGGGCTGAACGCCACGGACCAGACCGGCCCGGTGTGGCCGGTCAGCGGCGAGCCGGCCAGGGACGCGCGGCCGGAGTCGGCGACGTCCCACAGCCGGACGGTGTCGTCCGCGCTGCCGCTGGCCAGGGTGCGCCCGTCGGGGCTGAAGGCCACCGAGTGCACCAGGTCGGTGTGCCCGCGCAGCACCCTGACGGGCCGGGACCGGCGCGGGCCGGTGACGTCCCACAGCCGGACCGTGTCGTCGTCGCCGCCCGTCGCCAGCGTCCGTCCGTCGGGGCTGAACGCCACGCAGCGCACCGGCGCGCTGTGGCCGCGCAGGGTGCCCCGCACAGCCGGCCGGGCCCGCCCGGACAGGTCCCACAGCCGGACGGTGCGGTCCTCGCCGGCCGAGGCCAGGGTGCGCCCGTCCGGGCTGAAGGCGACGAGGTAGACGGTGCCCTGGTGGGCGGTGAGCGGGGCGCCGAGCGGCACCGGGCGGTCGGGATCGGTGACGTTCCACAGCCGGATGGTCCCGTCGTCGCCGGCCGAGGCGAGGGTGTGCCCGTCCGGGCTGAAGACCGCGCTGCTCACCCAGCTGGTGTGGCCGGTGAGGGGAGCGCCGAGGGGGGCCGGGCGGCGCGGGTCGGTCACGTTCCACAGCCGTACCGTGCGGTCGTAGCCGGCCGTGGCCAGGGTGCGGCCGTCGGGGCTGAAGGAGGTGAGGTAGACGGCGCCGGTGTGGCCGGACAGGGGGGTGGCCAGCGGCGTGTTCACGATCGAGATCAGGCGGCTGTACGTGCCGTCGTCGCCGGGCCGGAGCCGGTGGGCGACCAGATCGAGCTGGGCGGCCAGGGACGGGTCGGTGTGCTGGACCCGGTCGGCCTCGGCGAGCACCTGCGCGAACACGGCGTCGTCGCGCTGCTTCCAGGCGGTCACCGCGGATCCGGCGGCGAGGACGGCCAGCGCGACGAGTGCGGCCACCGCGGCCCGGCTCAGCCAGATCGTGCGCCGGCGCAACCGCACCGACGCGGCCAGGAACTCCACCGCGCTGCGGGTCAGCTGGAGGTTGCCGGCCGTGCGGGCCCAGTTGCGGGTCTTCTCCAGCCGGGTCCCCCGGTACAGCAGGGAGCTGTCCCGGCGGGTGCTCTCCCAGGCCCGGGCGTCCTCCTCCAGCCGCTGGCGCACCAGGTGGTCGCCGCGGCCCTCGTCGATCCAGTGCCGCAGCCGCGGCCAGGCGTGCAGCAGCGCCTCGTGGGTGATCTCCACGGTGTCCGCGTCCAGCGTCACGAGCCGGGCCCGCACCAGCGCCTCGAGGGACTCCTCCGTCTTGCCGGGGTCCGCCGACTCCTCGGCCAGCTGCCGGCGGGTGCCGCGCCGGCGGGTGGTCTGGGTGTCCTCGCCGAGCCGGACCAGCCGCAGCAGCAGCAGCCGGGCGGCGGTGCGGGCCGCGGGGTCCAGGGCGGACCAGGCGCGCTCGGCGGTCGCCGCGACCGCACCCTGGATGCCGCCGGCCGCGCGGTAGCCGGCCAGCGTCAGCTTCCCGGCCTTGCGGCGCTGCCAGGTGGCCAGCAGGGCGTGCGACAGCAGCGGGAGCACGCCCGCGTCGTGCGCCCCGCGCGGGCCGTCGGCGCTCACCTCCCGCACGATCAGCTCGGCGAGCCCGGTCTCCAGCTCCAGCCCCACGGCCTTGGCCGGTCCGGTCACGGCCTCGCGCAGCTCGGTGCTGGTCAGCGGCCCGAGCACCATGTGCCGGTGCTGCAGCGCGTCGGCGAGTTCCGGATAACCGAGGCACTGTTCGTAGAAGTCGGCGCGGATGCCGAGGACGACGAGGACGGGCGCGGGCCCGCCGGAGCCGGGGTCCGGGGTGCAGGCCGCGTGCAGGAGCTGGATGAACGTGCGGCGCTCGGCCTCGTCGGGGCAGAGGGTGAACGCCTCCTCGAACTGGTCGACGACGACGACCGTCCGGCTGTCCGCGGGGTTCTCGCGGGCCGCCCAGGCGGCGACCGCCGCGCGCGCGGCGCGGACGAGGTGCGGGGCGTCGCAGCCGGGCACGGCGGGGTTCTCGGTGGCGTACTGCTCGGCCCTGCGCGCGTCGGCGGCGACGGCGGCGAGGTCGGGGATCCGGCGGACCAGTTCGGCCAGCGGCTCGGCGCCCGGGACGAGCGGCACGACGGTGCCGGAGGGCGTGCCGCCGGACGGGGCCTGCGCGGGGACGCCGGACGGGGCCTGCGCGGGGACGCCGGACGGGGCCTGCGGGGGGACGCCGGACGCGGCCTGCGGGAGGACGCCGGACGGGGCCTGCGCGGGGACGCCGGCGCTGTCGGGGCGGGGCCCGGAGGCGGTCGCGGGCATCAGGGCGCCGGCCCGGACCGCGGGGACCAGGCCCGCGTTGAGCAGGGAGGACTTGCCGGCTCCGGAGGCGCCGACCAGCATCACCAGCCCGCCGGTGCGTTCGGCGGCGCGGAGCTGGGCGACGAGGGCCCTCGTGCTGCGTTCCCGGCCGAAGAACCACCGGGCGTCCTGCTGCCGGTAGGGGGCCAGTCCCCGGTACGGGCACACGCCCCCGGCGACGGGCGGGGCCTGGGACGGCGGCCGCCGGTTCTCCTCGGCGGGCGGCGCGGGCCGGTCGCCGGCCGGGCCGGCCACGGCGCGTTCCCACAGCCGCTGCCAGTGCGCCAGGTCGTACAGGCCGGCGGAGACCGGGACGGGACGCAGGCGCCGTGCCTCGGGGACGAGGATGTGCAGGACCGCCGCGAGGGCGGCGAAGTGGGCGGGGACGTTCCTGGCCCGGCGCCAGTCGCTGATCCGCTGCGCGGACACCCGTACGGGCCGGCCGCGTTCGTCGACGCGCTGCAGTCGCGCGACCGCCTCGGAGACGCTCTTCAGGGGAGGGTCTCCCGCCTCCTTGTACAGCAGCGCGAGGCGCTCGGCGAAAGCTGTGCGTGCCCCTGAGTCGGAACTCAAGGCCCCACCCCTTAACTTCCCCCGTATCTGGACGTCCGGACCGGAAAACTCACCTTATACAGCTGACCTGCGGCGAAGGGGGGTCGCGGAACACCGGACCCTCCCGGTGCGGGGCGGCGGATGGCAGGATCCGAACCCGGTGGCGGACCCGCCGCGCACCGTCCGGACAGGCCACCGGCCCGGTGCTTCCGGGGACGGTCCGTGGCGCCGAACGTTCTCGGTCAACTTCCGCCGCGGGCGGCCAGCGGCGACGACAGCCGGGGACGTTCCCGCGAGCACCTCCGGGGCCGGCCTCTTTCCTCGACCCGCGCCGCGCACACGGGCACGGGTCGACCGTCTGCACCGTTCGGCACCGGTCCCCACGAGGGGAGGGACCGGTGCCGGGCGGGCAGCGACCGCCGGTCCGCCGGACGGGGCGTCCGCGGCCGGGACGGGCGGACGAGCACCGGGCCGGTTCGGCGGGCGCCCGGCCGGGCAGTGAGGTGCTGGAGGTCACCGCCGACGGCTGGAGGAGGTATGGAGGTCTTTCTCGACCGTTCCCTGTGCTACGGCTCCGCCGAGTGCGCGCACCGGGCGCCGGCCGTGTTCGCCTTCGCGGACGGGTTCGGGGCGGTGCGGGCCGGCGGCGCGGAGGCCGCCGGTGATCCGCAGGTCCGGGAGGCGGTCCTGGAGGCCGCCGAGAGGTGTCCCTCGCAGGCGATCACCGTCTCGGAGCCGGACCTCACGGGGTAGCCCGTGCGGGCGCCCCGGCCGGGGGATAGCTCCACGCGCAGGCGGCCAGCGCCCGGGCCCGGGCCTCGGCGACCGCCGCGCGGGCCGCCCGCTCGGCGGGGTCCAGGTGTGCCGCCTGGCCGGTCGCCTGCCCCTCCCACTTGCGGTACAGCAAGCCGGGCTCCGCCGTGAACCAGCCGCGGCTCACCGCGTTCAGCGCCAGCAGCAGGCCGGTGTCCTCGGAGGCGGGCAGCGCCATCCAGCCGCCGAGGGCGGTCAGCAGTTCCCGGCGGACGCAGAGGGTCGCCGGATGGACCGGCGGGCGGTAGCCGTCGCGCTTCCACCGGGGGAGCAGGGCGCCGCGCTCGACCGGGCCGCCGTCCGGGTCGCCGGGGAAGCCGGCGGTGGAGCCGTCGGGCAGCAGGTCCAGGACGCGGCACGTGGTCCACCCGACGGCGGGGTCCGCCTCCAGCACGGCCAGGTCGCGGGCGAGCGCTCCCGGTGTGAGCCGGTCGTCGGCGTCGAGCACCTTGACGTAGGCGCCCTCGGCGCGCGCCAGCGCGATGGTGCGGGCGATCGCGGGGCCGCCCGGACGTCCCTGTCCGAAGGTCACGCGGGCGTCGTCGTCCGGCACGTACGGGAGGACCGCGTCCGTGGCGCCGTCCTCCTGCACCACCCACTGCCACTCCCAGCCGTCGGGGAGCCGCTGGGCGCACAGGGACGCGTACGCGTCGGGCAGGAAGCGGGCGGAAGGGCCGTGGACAGCGGTGACAACGGTGACGCGCCGGGTCACGGCAGCGCTCACCACCTTTCCGGTGCGAAGGAGCCGACGGCGGCGGACGGGCATGCCGTACGAGCATGCCGTACGGGGGAGCCGGGGCCGGCGGCAGGAGCCGGAACAGCGCGAGACCCCCGGCCGAACCCGGCCGGGGGTCTGTTCGTGTCGACTGGTGCGTACGCAAGTCGCCGTGGGTCGAGACGTTGCGGTACTGCGGCAGCCGCTGATCAGCAGTCGAGCGGCGCCGACCGCTGGTCGAAGGCCGTGGTGTCGTCCTGCGTCTCGGTGAGGGGCCGGTGCCGGCAGCTCGGGGACTTGCCGTGGGCCTCGGCCCGGATCCGCTGCTTCATCGTGGGGGGCAGGGCGCTCGCATGGGACCAGGCCCAGGGGTTCGCCGCCGGGACCGCCGGGACCGTGCGCTGCGCGGCGGGGGTGCGGGGGCTCTCGGTCCGGGGTGCGGCCGCGGCGGTGGTCGCGGTGGCGGTGCCGGCGAGTCCGAGCGCCGTGCACAGCGCGAGGAAGGCGGTGACGATGGCGGTCCACAGCTTCATGACCTTGTTCTGGGTCATGGCCCCTCACTTTCGGGTTGGGCGATTTGCGTACTTTGCTCATGATGTGTAAGGGGGCCGCGAAGTGGTGGACCGACGCCCGTGACGCGGTGATGTTCCGATGAACACCACTCGGACGGGTGCACGGAGGCGAGGGTTTTCCGCGCCGCCGGAGCCGGGAGCCGGGCGCAGGCGCAGGTCACCGATTGATATCGGCCGGTGTGTATAGTCGGGCGCCAGAGGTCCCTTACGTCAAGGAAAGACGAGGTCGCGCGGTGAAGAAGCTGCTCCTGGTCGCACTGGCCGCCATCGGCGGGCTCCTCGTGTACCGCCAGATCCAGGCGGATCGCGCCGAGCAGGACCTGTGGACGGAGGCGACTGACTCCGTGCCCACGGGTTCGTGAGTCCCGACATCCAGCTGAACTGAACCCCGGCCGTCCGCGGTCGGGGTTCTGCGTTGCCGGGCGCGGGGCGGTGCCCCGTGTTGCGGGACTCCGGGGGACGGGGTACGGCGTGCCGGCGGGCGGCGCGGGCGGGGGCGGGGCGTTTCGGACGGCCGCACGCTTTGCCCGGACGGCGCAACGGCGCTCGGGCAGTATGGGGTCACCAGCGACGACCGGGGGTGGCGGAACGTGCCGGGGCGAGGGCGTACGGCGTGGCGGCGGGGTGTACGCGGGTGTGTGCCGGCGGTGGTGTGCGCCGCCCTGGCCCTGCCGGCCGCGGCTCCCGCGGCGGCCGCCGGCGAAGACCCCGGGGCGTACGCCTTCGCACCCGGCGCCCGGACGGTCGCGGGCGCGCCGGGCACCGCGGGCGCTCCCCTGCTGGAGCCCGGCCGCACCTACCGCAGCACCGTCCCGCGCGACGGCCGGCTGTTCTACCGGCTGCGCCTCGCCGCGACGGACACGGCGTACGTCCCCGTCACCGCCGTGCCGCCGGCCGGGGCCGCCGTCGCCGCCACCGACGGCGTCCGCGTCTCGCTCCGCGACGCCCACGGCGCGTCCTGCTCCTACTCCTCCGCCCGCTTCGGCGCCGGGCTCAGCGCGCGCCCGGTCACGGCCCTCGGACAGCGGGAGGCCGGCAAGGCGCTCTGCCAGGGCGGCGGCACCTACTACCTGTTCGTCGAACGCCTCGACGCCGAGGGCGCCCCGGCCGGCGGCTGGGACCTGGAGATCGCGCCGGTCACCGAACCGCGACCGGCCCGCACCGGCCCCACCGCCGCCCCGGACGCCTGGGACTCCGCCACCCCCGAGCCCCTCGCCGCGGCGCCCCGCGACCGCTCGGGCGGCACCGGGTTCGCCACGGCGCGGACGGTGGGCCAGGGCGTCTGGCGCACCCGCCTGTCACCCGGCGCCACCCGGTTCTACAAGGTGCCGCTCGACTGGGGCCGGCAGCTGCACGCCTCCGCCGAGCTGGGCGGTTCCCCCGGTCACGGCTATGTGGGCGGCGCCCTGAACCTCTCCCTGTACAACCCCGTCCGCGGCCACGTCGACGACGCCTCCCTCGGGTACACCGGCGCCCCGAGACCCGTCGCCCTCCAGCCGCTGCCGCCGGTCGAGTACGCCAACCGCTACGCCGTCCCGGGCGGGGTGACCGCCGTCCGCTTCGCCGGCGCCTACTACCTGGCCCTGCACCTGAGCGCGCGGACGGCCGAGGTCTTCGGGCGGGGCCCGTACGAGGTGACCCTGCGGGTCCGGGTCGGCGGACGGGCGCACGCGGGGCCGGGATACGCCGGCCGGCCCGTGCCCGCGGACGTCTTCGCGGTCACCGCCGGGGACCGGGAGGAGGCCGCGGCCGGGAGCGCCGGGGACGGCGGCGGCCTCGCGATGAGGCTGGTCGCCGTCGGCGGGATCGGCGGGGGGACCGCACTGCTGCTGGTCCTCCTCGGCTGGACGGTGGCGGCCCGGCGGGCTCACACCCGGCTCAGCGCCCAGAAACCCACCGCGTAGCAGGCGAGCGCCAGCAGCAGCAGCGGGATCGCGGCCCTGGCCGGGGGTCCGGGACGGCGGGCCGCGCGCCGGGCACGTCGGCCCCGCGCGCGCCGGCCCCGGACGGGTGGCGGAGCCATGGCGGGTGCGGGAGACGGGGCTGACGGCGTGAGCGGCGTGAGCGACGTGAGCGGCGCGTGGGGATCGTGGGGATCGTGGGGAGCGAACGGCGCGGCGGGAGCCGGGGGTCGGGCGTGCGGGCTCCGGGCGGGCGGGGCGGGCGAGGCGTGCGGCGCGGAGGCCGTGGCCGGTGCGGAGGGTGCCGACGTGGTGGGCGGGGCGGCGGGCCGGGGCGGCGGGGCCTGGGGGTCGCGGGCGGTGTAGGGGGCGGTGACGGAGCCTGCGCGGGGGTCCGGCGCCGGGGGCGGCGCGGGCGGGAGGAGACGGAAGCTGCCGGTGTCCGTGAGGGAGCCGGTCCCGGTGCCGGTGCCGGTGCGGTGTACGCCGGAAGCCGTGTCCGGCGCCCGCCCGGAGGCTGCGGCGAGGGGCCCGTCGGGCCCGAAACCCGGCGGGAGCGGGCCCAGTTGGTCGAAGATCTCGATGACCTCGTCGTCGGGGCCGGGCTGCGGCAGCAGTTCCGCGGCGGCCGCGAGCGCCTTGCGCGCCCCGGTGGCGGTCCGGAAACGGCGCTCGGGATCGGGCTGGAGCAGGGTGGCGACGACCTGCCACAGCGGTTCCGGGACGCCCGTGGGCGGTCCGGGGGTGCCGTGTTCCAGGAAGTACCGCACGAGCGCCCCGGCGTCGGGCTTGGCGCCCTGGAGGAGGTACAGGGCGACCAGGCCGACGGCGAACAGGTCGGCGGGGAAGCCGGGTTCGGCGCCCAGCAGCTGCTCGGGCGCGAGGTAGCCGGGCGTGCCCACCACGAGGTCCGTGCCCGTCAGGCGGGGTTCGCCGAGCCGCATGGCGATGCCGAAGTCGGACAGCCGCAGCCTGGGCCGGCCGGTGCCGGTGGCCTCGAGGAGCACATTGGCGGGTTTGACGTCCCGGTGGACGACGCCTTCGGCGTGCACGGCGGCGAGCCCGGACAGCAACTGGTCGAGCAGGGTGCA
Source organism: Streptomyces sp. NPDC006193 (assembly GCF_040613915.1). Lineage (NCBI taxonomy): Bacteria > Bacillati > Actinomycetota > Actinomycetes > Kitasatosporales > Streptomycetaceae > Streptomyces > Streptomyces sp. NPDC006193. The sequence goes on along the minus strand of NZ_JBEXTB010000002.1, from coordinate 112,006 downwards.
CACATAGGCGGGCGGCAGGGGGCCGTAGTCGCCGACCAGGTGGACCAGGGAGCCGCCCGCGACCAGGTCCATGGTGAACAGCACCTTGTCGTCGTCGGCGGCCCAGCTGGCCGGGGCGAGGACGTGCGGGTGGTCGATGCGCAGGGCCTGCTCGCGGACGAAGCGGAGCAGGGAGTGGGCGTCGCGCTGCTGGAGGACCTTGGCGGCCACGTACCGCCGCCGGCGGTGGTCCCAGGCCCGCCAGACGGCGCCCACGCCACCGCGTCCGATCGGGTCGGCCAGCTCGTACCGGCCGGCGAAGACCTCACCCATGGCAGTCGCCGCTCCTCCCCCTGGCCCGGTGCGTCTGTGAGAACTGTGCCCCGGCCCGCACCCCTGACCCCCCTGCCGGCGGCCGGGCCGCGGATCAGCTCTGGTGGGACTGGTAGTGCGCGACGGCGTCGGAAGTGCGGCCGGCGCCGTAGACCCGGAGGAATTCGGCGAGTTCGGGGTGGCTGACGGCGAGGGTGTCCGCGGCGTCGATGATGTCGCCGGCGGCGGCCACCGAGCGGAGCAGCGACTGGATCTCGCGGACCACGCGCTTGACCGTAGGCGCGCCGGAACCGCTCGTCGTGTGCGTGGTGTTGCTGAGCACGGAGCCCCCTTGCGACTTCCTGATCTCGTCCATGCGCTCGGTCGCCTCGGCGGCGCTGACGCTGCCGTCCGCGACCTGGGCCGCCAGCTCCTGCAGCAGCTGCACCCGCTGGACCACCGCCGGATTGCCGATCTTGGCGCGCTGGCCGCTCATCAGCTGCGAGAGCATCGGAGCGGACAGGCCGAGGACCGCCGCGAGACGGGCCTGGTTCAGTCCGAGATCGTCGATCAGCTTGCGGAAGAGCGCCCCCAACGGCTCCCCGTACCAGTTGCGCTGCAGCTCCCGCGCTCTAGCGGTCGCTTCCTGCTGTGCGGCGTCCATCGCGTCTCCCCATCGCTTCCCCTGAAAACCGCGGTTCGCTGTAGCGAACCACGCCGAGCATCTTACGGAGAGTGGTCATCCGCGGGGACCCCCAATCTTTTTGCGGGATACGGGGGGTGACCCGGTACTCTGGTCTGCGCACCCGACGGAACGCGGTTCCTCCGGCCGGGCGCTCCTTCCCGGGGCCTTAGCTCAGTTGGTAGAGCGCCGTCTTTGCATGGCGGATGTCAGGGGTTCGACTCCCCTAGGCTCCACAGTCTCGAAGCCCCTCTTACCTGCGGAAACGCTGGTCGGAGGGGCTTCGCGCCGCTTCGGACGGGCAGGGGGCGGGCGCATCGGTCGACCGGTGGCCGCGGGGCTGGATCCGTGGCCTGGGCTCCATCGCGGACCTGCGCGGCCCGATCTCGCCGAGGAGCGCCGAGGACGGGGAAGAGCCGCCGCACCATCGTGATCGCGAGCAGGCTGGAGCGGATCAAGCGGATCAAGCGGATGCCGGAACGTTCCGGTGCGTGCGGTGGATGCCGGCGATCGAGGGGTCGGCGGGGTCCGGGCGGACGAAGCGGTCCCGCACGCTGACCCCTGGCACGTCGGGCGGGCTCACCGCTCAACTCGCCGTCAGGCGCCTTGGGCGACGCCTGCTGTCCAGGGCAGCAGACGTCGCCGTCGCCGCACTGGAGTCCTCACGTGGTGCGCTTCTTCCAGTTGGCGAACCTCGCGATCAGGGTGCGGACGCGGTGCAGCAGTTCCTCGCCCGGGCTGGCGGCCGCCGACTGGATGACCTTGGAGAAGTACACGTCGTCGGGCACCTGCCCGGCCATCCAGGCTCGCCCTGACTCGATGATCTCGACTTCGTGCTCAGGCATGACGTTCCCCCAAACGGTTGTGCCAGCTGTGAAGTAGGTTAGGGTCGCTTGGCTGCCTATGGACCGTTTCGTGCATCTCAGCTTTTCTTACCCTGACTTGGGGTAGCCTTACCGCCCCGTCTGCCGTTCTGTTGGCGTGGTACCTCCGCGTTGTCGGCATGCTCACCGTTTCCCATCGCGTGGGCGGTACCCAAAAGATGTGTCACCGCTCGTACGTACGACTCCCTGACGCGCTTCTTCGTCAGCTTTTTCGCTTCAGGGGCGTCGATCACCAGGACCCCTTGCGGTTCGTTTCCCGCATACACGGGAGCGACGATGGCCGAACGGTATGCATCGCCGAGGTTGAAGCTCAGATTACCGTCGGTGTTCATGGTGTCTTTTACGTAGACGATATCCTTGCCGTTCATCGCGTTCAGCAGGATCGCTTCCTGTCTTTCCTCCAGCTGCCGCGGCGGTGTGTCTCGGTTGTGATAAGTGGCGAGCCGAAGACGCCGCTCCTCGTCCAGGGCGAAAAAGGCTGCCCGCGACTTCGGACCGGCATGATCGGTGGCGCAGGCGATCAGGCGCTGCTGGATCTGAGCCAGTCGCCGGGCCTGCTCGTCGGCGCGGGTGGCCAGGGAGCCCATGTCGTCGGCGACGGCGGAGATGACCGCCTCGTTCTTGATCACCTCGTTGCGGCGTTCACGCGCGTGGCTCCTTCGCGCGAACCATGGCGCTGCGCATGCGGAGAGAGCACCGGCAGCGATATAAGCGGCCTTGAGCCACCCTTTGGAGGCTGATACCTGAGTTCCGCAGAGGAACGTCAAGCCGGGCGATATGATAGGCAAAAGGGCAAGGCCTATTGCTTGCAAAACAGCTAGCGACTTCTTGAACATCGCACCTTCTGCGAGATCTGTACCTTCGGCGCTGAAATAAGAGTCGGCGCGGCCGCGAGGTGGGTCAGCACGAAAGCAGCAGTATGTCGGAAGTCAAGCCGCGGTGAAGGTGATAGCCGGCGGAACGGGTGAGGTCTCCCTGGTGTGCGGAAGCACGACGACGGCGCTGGCGGTGTTGCAGTGCTCCCCTGTGCGCCCCTGTGCGCCGGTGTCGGCAATGCGTCAAGCCCGTGAGATGTCTTATGCCGCAGCCGGTATGCAGCGCGAAGCTATCACCGGAGAGGCGCGGCACGTACCCGCCGGGCAGGTCGGGGCGGGCCCTCAGCCCAGGTCCCAGAACGCCGGACCACCCGTCCTGAGCTGGCGCTCCAGTGCGCGTTCGTACGCGGTCAGGGGCAGGTCCGGGCGCAGGCGCTCGGGGTGGCCGGGCGGGAGGTCGCTGGGGTCCGGGTCCGGGTCCGCTGTCCACACGTACATGCGCCCCGCCGCGACCAGGGTGCCGTACACCGCCTTCAGCACCCGGACGGCCGTCGCCGCCACCCTGCCCCTCATGAGGCCGCACCGGCCGGCCGCGGCGCGGGGACGGCGGCGGTGAAGCGCCGACCGTGTGTCAGGGACCGTGCGGATGAGGGAGGTTCGGGGTCAGCGGTGCCGCCGGCGGCGAACGTGGCGGCGCACCCCGCGGTCTCGCCGCAGACGTGGGACGCTCCGCAGACGTGGGACGCTCCGCAGACGTGGGACGCTCCGCAGACCTGGGACGCTCCGCGCCGCCGGGCCGTTCCGGTGTGCGCGTCGCTCTCCGGGGTCTCGGGGTGCGGGGTGCTGGCGAGGGACACGGCGTCTCCCCTCAGGACTACGGCCGCCCGGCTGCGGCGGCCCGGCTGGGCCCCCACACTGTCCGCTCCCGCTCCAGCCCCGCTGGAGGCCCGGTCAGCCCGGCATCAGCCCGGCGGCCCACGCGGTTCCACGTGAAACGGGCCGCGGATCCGGCGGGGTCAGCCCGCCGCCTCCGCGGCCCGTCCACCGGCCTGGAGAGCCGGTCCGCTCACGCCTGGTCGTCGCGGTCCGTGGTCTCGTCCTCCGCCTGCTTGGCCTGGACCTCGGGGTCCAGCACCGCGCCGCTGCCGTCCACCGCGTCCAGCCGGCCCGCCTCGGGGACCTCCGTCGCGGCCGGCGGCTCGACCAGCCAGTCCGGGTTGGCCTGCTTGTCCCACCACTTCCAGGCCGCGAAGGCGCCGCCCGCCACGGCGGACAGCAGCACCAGCGTCTTGACGGCGCGGCCGGTCCGGGACCGCCGCGCGTTGCGCCGGGCCAGCTTCTGGATGTCCTTCGCCGAGACCTGACCGCGCAGCGCGGCCAGGGCGGCGGCGGTGCGCGCGGCGGCCTCGTCGCGGACCGGGGCGGTCGCGGCCACAGCCTGCTCGATCTTGGGGCGGGAGTACTGGGCGGCCTGCCGGGCGGCCTTGCGGGTACGGACGGCGGCCTCCTGCGCGGCCAGGTCGACCTTGGCCGGCACATGTGCACGAGCCTGTTCCAGGCGCGGGGCGAGCCGGGCGTCGTACTGCACGCGGGCCTGTTCTGCGGCCTGCGACACCACGGGCGCCAGCCGTACACGTGCCTCTTGCGCGTAGTGCGCGGCACGCTCCTTGGCCGTGTCGGCGTAAGGCGCCACCACTTCCGCGGCGTGCAGCACGCTGTCCTTCGCCGAGCCGGTCGCGGCGCGCACGCTGTCGATGCGGGTCACGGGTTCCTCCTCCTCGGTGGCGTACGGTATTTCGACTTTCCACCCTTTTACGGATCATGCCTGTCAACCGTCGATCAGGCATGCGCGGTCGCGCATTCGGGTGCCGGCCGTTCCCTCCCGGGGGAAGCCGGGGCCGCCCGGCGACGTGCGGGCGGCGCCGTGCAAGGATCGAAGCGTCGCAGCGGACGACGACGGAAGGCAGACCGTGGCCGAGCAGCTCTACGCCACCTTGAAGACCACCCTCGGCGACATCGAGGTGCGCCTCTTCGCGCAGCACGCTCCCGTCACCGTCAGGAACTTCGTCGAACTGGCCCGGGGTGAGCGCGAGTGGACGCACCCCCGCACCGGCGAGAAGAGCAGGAACCGGCTCTACGACGGCACGGTCTTCCACTCCGTCATCAGCGGTTTCATGATCCAGGGCGGTGATCCCCTGGGCAACGGGCTGGGCGGCCCCGGCTACGGGTTCGAGGACGAGTGCCATCCGGACCTGGCCTTCGACCATCCGTACCTGATGGCCATGGCCAACGCCGGACCGGGGACCAACGGCTCGCAGTTCTTCATCACCGTGACGCCGAGCACCTGGCTGAACGGCAAGCGCACCATCTTCGGCGAGGTCACCGGCCCGGCCGGCCGGAAGGTCGTCGACGCCATCGCGAACGTGCCGACCGGACGCAACGACCGCCCGCTGGAGGACGTCGTCCTGGAGACGGTGGTGATCGGGACGCGGCAGGGCTGAGCCCTCCGGCCCGGACGTCCGGAGGGAACCAAACGCCCTGCTCGTCCGTATGGAGAGCAGGGCACGGCAGTGCAAGCACACGAGGAGCGAGGGGGTCCGATGGACCAGGCCGCAGGCAGCGCGCAGGACGCCCGGAGCGTGCCCGTGTGCTACCGGCACCCGGACCGCGAGACCGGTGTGCGCTGCACCCGCTGCGAACGCCCCATCTGCCCCGAGTGCATGGTCAGCGCCTCGGTCGGCTTCCAGTGCCCGGACTGCGTCCGCGGGGGCTCCGGCACGGGGCACGCGCCGCGGGCGTCCCGGCCGCGCACGCTCGCCGGCGGCTCGGTCACCGCCGATCCCCGTCTGGTCACCAAGATCCTCATCGGGATCAACGTGGCGGTGTTCATCGCCGTCCAGGCCGACTCCTCCCTGTGGCAGCAGCTGGCCCTGATCGGCCGGTGGCCTCCCGTGCCGTACCCGCCGACCATGGGGATCGCCGACGGCGAGTGGTACCGCTTCGTGACGTCGATGTTCGCGCACCAGGAGTACTGGCACATCGGCTTCAACATGCTGAGCCTGTGGTGGATCGGCGGCCCGCTCGAGGCGGCCCTCGGCCGGGCCCGCTATCTGACGGTCTACGCCGTGTCCGGGCTGGCCGGCGGCGCGCTGACGTATCTGCTCGCCGCCCCGACGACCGCCTCGCTGGGCGCCTCGGGCGCGATCTTCGGGCTGTTCGGCGCGACCGCGGTGCTGATGCGCAGGCTCAACTACGACATGCGTCCGGTCATCGCGCTGCTGGTGATCAATCTGATCTTCACCTTCGGATTCAGCAGCATCTCGTGGCAGGCGCACATCGGCGGCCTCGTCGCCGGGGTCGTCACCGGGTACGCGATGGTCCACGCCCCGCGGGAGAACCGGGCGCTGGTGCAGTACGGCACCAGCGCCGTGGTGCTGGCCCTCGCGGTGGCGCTGGTGCTGGTCAGGACCGCGCAGCTCACCTGACGGCCCGGCGGAGCCCCTGCCGCCGAACCGTTGTCCACAGCGTGTGGCCGGTCCTGTGCACGGCGTGCCGACACAGCTGTGCCCCCTGCCGCTCTGATGTGTTTCCGCAGGTCGGACAGGGGGCGGTCGGGGACGAACGGATGTCCGAGGGACACTCGGCCAGTCACACCGGCGTCAACACCCGATGGGTTATCCACAGATCGTCGTTCTTTTTCCCCACTGTGGAAAACGCTGTGGATAACTCGGTGGACGACGCTACTTCCACTGTGTGGAGACGGCGAACCCGGCGGCGATGAAGCCGAAGCCGACCACGATGTTCCAGTTGTCCAGGCTGTCGACCGGCAGGGAGCCGTCGGTCACGTAGAAGACGACGATCCAGGCCAGCCCGATCAGGAACATGGCCAGCATGACCGGCGCGACCCAGGCGCTCGTGGTGAGCTTGATGGCCTGCGCCTGCTTCGCCGGCGGCGGCGTGTAGTCGGCCTTCTTGCGGATACGTGACTTCGGCACGAGGGTCTCTCCTGTCGATGCGCTGCGTGGCCGCGCAGGTAACTGGGTCGGGCTCGGGGCAGCGTGCAAAGGGCCAACACGACGACTCTGTGTGCTCCCCCGGGCGTCCGTTAGCGTAGTGCTTCCGTGGCGCCGAAGGAGATAAGGGTACGTTGAGCAATTCTGCCGACTCCCCCGGGACGGGAGCAACGGGTTCCGGCCCCGTCCGCAGGCTGCGTTTCCGGCCGGTGCGGATGCTCACCGCGGCCGTCTTCGCCCTCGCCGGGCTCATCTTCTTCACCAGCTTCGACACGGCCAGGGGCACCGACATCCGGCAGGACGGCTCCCTGCTGAAGCTGTCCGACCTGATCCAGCAGCGCAGCCGCAAGAACAAGGAGCTGGACGAGTCCAACGCGACCCTGCGCGACAGCGTGGAGTCGCTGGCCGAGAGCGACGACGGCAGCACACGGGCCGAGGACGAGAAGCTCGGCGCGCTGGAGAAGAGCGCGGGCACCCGCAGGCTCACCGGCAGGGCGATCACCGTCACCCTGAACGACGCCCCGCCGGGCGCCACCGCCAAGCTCCCCGGCTACCCCGAGCCGCAGCCCGACTACCTGGTCATCCACCAGCAGGACCTGCAGGCCGTGGTGAACGCGCTGTGGCAGGGCGGCGCCCGGGGCATCAAGGTGATGGACCAGCGGCTGATCTCCACCAGCGCGGTGCGCTGCGTCGGCAACACCCTGATCCTCCAGGGCCGCGTCTACTCGCCGCCGTACAAGATCACGGCGGTCGGGGACCCGGACCGGCTGAAGCGGGCGCTCGCCGCCAGCGAGGCGATCCAGACCTACATGGTGTACGTCAATGTCTACGGCCTCGGCTGGAAGGTCACCGACGACGGCACGGTGACGCTGCCCGGCTACTCCGGCACCGTGGACCTGCACTACGCCGAACCCGCGGAATAGGCACATCCTGACGGACGTCACACAGCCGGTGGACGCAACGGAATCGGGGCCCCCGCGCCGCTAGTCTGGTGGCGTACGGCGTGGGTCTGGTGCCGTAGGGAACACGGAAGGGACGGCATGTACGGCTGGATCTGGCGGCATCTGCCGGGTAACGCGTGGGTGAAGGCGTTCCTGTCGCTCGTACTGATCCTGGCCGTGGTCTACGTCCTGTTCCAGTACGTCTTCCCGTGGGCCGAGCCGCTGCTGCCCTTCAACGATGTGACGGTGGACAACCAGTGAGTGCGCGGATTCTCGTCGTCGACAACTACGACAGCTTCGTCTTCAACCTCGTCCAGTACCTGTACCAGCTGGGCGCCGAGTGCGAGGTGCGGCGCAACGACGAGGTGTCCACGGCGCAGGTCCGGGGGAGCGCCTCCGGCCCGGGCGCGGCCGGCGGCGGGGAGGGCTTCGACGGGGTGCTGCTCTCGCCCGGGCCGGGGACGCCCGAGGAGGCGGGCGTGTGCGTGGACATGGTCCGCCACTGCGCCTCGGCCGGGATCCCGGTGTTCGGCGTGTGCCTCGGCATGCAGTCCATGCAGGTGGCGTACGGCGGCGTCGTCGACCGGGCGCCGGAGCTGCTGCACGGCAAGACCTCGCCGGTGGAGCACGAGGGCAAGGGCGTCTTCGCGGGCCTGCCCTCCCCCTTCACCGCGACCCGCTACCACTCCCTGGCCGCGGAGCCGGCCACGGTCCCGGCCGAGCTGGAGGTGACCGCCCGCACGCCCGACGGCATCATCATGGGCCTGCGCCACCGGGAACTCCCGGTCGAGGGCGTGCAGTTCCACCCCGAGTCGGTGCTGACCGAGCACGGGCACCGGATGCTGGCCAACTGGCTGGCGGAATGCGGCGACCGCCAGGCCGTGGCGAGATCGGCCGGGCTCGCCCCGGTGGTGGGCAGGGCCACGGCGTGACCGCGCTGCGCCCCGAGCGCGAGGACGTGTACGGCGCCGGGAGACCGTACGGGTCTCCCGGCGGCGCGTACGGGTCCTCCGGCGGTGCGCGGTCGTACGGGGGGCCAAGGCAGGACCCGCCGACGGCGCCGATGCCCCGGGTGACCGCGGGAGGTCCGGCCGTGTCGCCGCCCCCGCCGGGCGAGGACGCCGTCGCGCCGCCCGCTCCCGCCGACGAGGAGACGATGGCGCTGCGCATCCCGGACGGCGCCGGGACCGGACGCCGACGCGCCCCCACACGCGCCTCTGCGGCCACGCCCGCCTCCCCCGGCACCGGAGCCGCATCCGGCGGCCGCGCGGCCCGCAGGAAGGCGGCCAAGCGGCGCGGCAGGCGGCACGGCGGAACGCGGCACGAGGCGCCGCCGGCGGCGCAGCGTGATCCGCAGCGGCCGCTGTCCCGGGTGGAGGCCCGGCGGCAGGCGCGGTCGAGCAGGCCCGGCCCGGCCGTCCTCCTCAGCCGCGCCCTCGGCGAGGTGTTCATCACCACCGGCGTGCTGATGCTGCTGTTCGTCACCTACCAGCTGTGGTGGACCAACGTCCGGGCGCACGCGCAGGCCGGCAGCGAGACCTCTCAGCTCCAGGACGACTGGGCCAGCGGCCGGCGCAACCCGGGCGCCTTCGAGCCGGGACAGGGCTTCGCGATACTGCACATTCCCGAGCTGGACGTGGTGGCGCCCATCGCGGAGGGCATCAGCAACAAGAAGGTGCTCGACAAGGGCATGATCGGCCACTACGGCGAGGCCCCGCTGAAGACGGCGATGCCCGACGCCAGAACCGGCAACTTCGGCCTCGCCGCGCACCGCAACACGCACGGTGAGCCGTTCCGGTACATCAACCGGCTCAAGCCCGGCGACCCGGTCGTGGTCGAGACGCAGGACACCTACTTCGTGTACGAGGTGACCTCGATGCTCCCGGTCACCCCGCCGTCCAACACCAGCGTGCTCGACCCGGTCCCGCCGGGCTCCGGCTTCACCCGGCCCGGCCGCTACATCACCCTGACCACCTGCACGCCGGAGTTCACCAGCAAGTACCGGCTGATCGTCTGGGGCAAGATGGTCCAGGAACGCCCGCGGAGCAAGGGCAAGCCGGACGCGCTCATCGAGTAGGGCCGATCGAGTAGGGCTCAGCGAGTAGGGGCAGAGGAACTGTGGCAGCGACCGCCGACGAGACCGACGACACCACTGACGCGTCCGGACCCGCTCCGGCCCCGCGCCCCCGGCGCCCCGGCCGGATCGCGACGGCGGTCAGCGTCTTCGGGGAACTCCTCATCACGGGCGGGGTGCTGCTCGGTCTCTTCGTCGTCTACTCCCTGTGGTGGACGAACGTGATAGCGGACCGCAAGGCCGACCGGCAGGCCGACCGGGTCCGCGACCACTGGGCCCGGCACGCGGACACCGGCCCCGGCGCGCTCGACACCGCGGACGGCATCGGATTCCTGCACGTGCCGGCGATGCGGAACGGTGAGGTGCTGGTCGAGAAGGGCACGGGCACGGACGTCCTGGACGACGGCGTGGCCGGCTACTACACGGACCCGGTCAGGGCCACGCTGCCCACGACGGGCAGACCCGGCAACTTCGCCCTCGCCGCCCACCGCGACGGCCACGGCGCCAAGTTCCACGACATCGACAAGCTGCACAAGGGCGACCCGATCGTCTTCGAGACCCGGGACGACTGGTACGTCTACAAGGTCTACGCGATCCTCCCCGAGACCTCGAAGTACGACGTCGGCGTGCTCTCGGCGATCCCCAGGGAGTCCGGCCGGAAGAAGCCCGGCCACTACATCACCCTGACGACCTGCACCCCGGTGTACACCTCCCGCTACCGGTACGTGGTCTGGGGCGAACTCGTCCGGGTGCAGAAGGTGGACGCCGACCGCACCCCGCCGAGCGAACTGCGCTGACCCGCCGCGGCGACCGCCGTGCCTCCCCCCGGCCCGGACGGGCCGCTGAACGCGAGAAGGCCCCGGAGGCGATCCGGGGCCTTCTCGTTGGTGGTGCGGGCGTCAGCCGCTGGTGCCGCCGAAGATGTTCGGGCCGCCGCCGTTGCCGCCGTTGCCGTTGTTGCCGCCGTCACCGAAGCCGACGGTGGTCAGGACGATCTGGGCGGTCGCCGGGTCGGCCTGCGTGCCCTGCGGCGGGTTCTGGCTGACGACCCGCGCGTTGTCGTCACTCGGGCCGGTGACCTGGACGTTGTTGAAGCCCTTCTCCTGGAGGATCCTCCTGGCGTCCTTCAGGGTCTGGCCCTGCACGTTCGGCACGTCCGTCTGCGCCGGCTGCTCGACCTTGCCCACGCTGATCGCGACGGGCGTGTTCTTGGAGACCTGCTGACCCGCCGGCGGATTGGTCGAGATGACCTTGTCCTTCTGGTTGGGGTCACCGGTGGGGGTGTCGTTGCAGGTGGGCACCAGGCCCTTCGCCTGCATCTCCGCCTTCGCCTCGTCACAGGACTTGCCGGTCACGTCGGGGACGCTGACCTTCTGCTCCGGCCTGGCGACGGTGAGGGTGATCTCGGACCCCTTCTGCACCTGCTTGCCGCCGATCGGGTCCTGGTCGAGCACGCTGTTCGGGTCCTCGGTGGAGATGCGGCTCTTCGTCTTCACCGTGAACTTGTAGTCGTCGCCCTCCAGCTTCGCCCGGGCGTCGGCCAGGCTCAGGCCGATGACGCTCGGCACGGTGACCTTCGGCGCCCCGGTCGACACGACCAGGGTGACCGTGCTCTTCTTCTCGACCTTCGTGCCCTGCTCGGGGTTCTGGCTGCACACGTTGCCCGTGGCCTGGTTGTCACAGGGCTTCCGGGTGACGGTCACCTTCAGGTCGATGTTGTCGGCCATCCGCCGGGCCGCCTTCTCCGACTGCCCGACGAACGGCGGCACGGACACCTTGGTCTCGGCCGGGTCGTCGCCCCCGGACACCCACATGCCGATCAGGATGGCGCCGACCAGGACCAGCAGACCCGCCACCACCAGCAGGACGGTGGAGGCGTTGGACTTCTTCTGCTGGCGGCGGCGGTCCGGACGCTCGTCGTAGCCGTAGCCGCCCTCGTCGGGGTTCATCGGCGGGAGCATGGTGGTCGCCCCGCCGCCCGCGTCGGAGCGCAGGGCCGTCGTCGGCTGGTCGTCGGGGTAGCCCCCGTAACCCACCGCGCCCATCGCGGCCGTGGCCGCGACCGGCTGGCCGTCCAGGCACGCCTCGATGTCGGCACGCATCTCGTCGGCCGACTGATAACGGTAGTCGGGGTCCTTGACCAGCGCCTTGAGGACGATCGCGTCCATCTCGGGCGTGATCTCCGGGTCGAAGACCGACGGCGGCTGCGGCTCCTCGCGGACGTGCTGGTAGGCCACGGCGACGGGCGAGTCGCCCACGAACGGCGGCCGCACCGTCAGCAGTTCGTACAGCAGGCAGCCGGTCGAGTACAGGTCCGAACGGGCGTCCACCTGCTCGCCCTTCGCCTGCTCCGGCGACAGGTACTGGGCCGTGCCGATCACCGCGGCCGTCTGGGTCATGGTCATGCCGGCGTCGCCCATGGCGCGGGCGATGCCGAAGTCCATCACCTTGACCTGACCGTTGCGGGTCAGCATGACGTTGGCCGGCTTGATGTCGCGGTGGACGATGCCGTTGCGGTGGGCGTACTCCAGACCCTGGAGGATGCCGATGGTCATCTCCATCGCCCGCTCCGGCAGCAGCTTGCGGCCGGAGTGCAGCAGCTCACGGAGCGTGGAACCGTCGACGTACTCCATCACGATGTACGGGATGGAGACCCCGTCGATGTAGTCCTCACCCGTGTCGTAGACCGCGACGATCGCGGGATGGTTGAGCGAGGCGGCCGACTGGGCCTCCCGGCGGAACCGGGCCTGGAAGGACGGATCGCGCGCGAGGTCCGCGCGCAGCGTCTTCACCGCCACGGTGCGGCCGAGGCGGGTGTCATGCGCGAGGTAGACCTCCGCCATGCCACCGCGGCCGAGCACCTGGCCCAGCTCGTACCGGCCGCCGAGGCGACGCGGCTCTTCCATAGCTACCTACCAGCCCTCTCCGTCGGTCCCGGCCGCGCGGCTGTGCGCGGCCGGAGACTGCCGTCCGGGCCTACCGTACCCGGCTCGCTCTGTGTGACCTGGCCAAGCCCGTAACCCGATACAGGACCGGTACCGCAACGTGCGGCGATGTCAAAGGCGTGTGAGCGGTGTCACTTCCGGTGATCGGGTGCGGTCACTTCTTGGAGTCGATGACCGCCTTCATGACGTTCCTCGCGATCGGCGCGGCCAGGCCGCCGCCGGAGATGTCGTCGCGGTTGGCGGCCTCGTCCTCGACCACCACGGCCACGGCGACCGGGGAGCTGCCGTCGCTCAGCTTGGCGTAGGAGATGAACCACGCGTACGGGTTCTCGCTGTTCTCCACACCGTGCTGGGCGGTGCCGGTCTTGCCGCCGACGGTCGCGCCGTCGATCTGCGCCCGCGTGCCGGTGCCCTTCTCGACCACCGTCTCCATCATGTCCTGCAGGATCTGCGCGTTCTGCGACGACAGCGGCCGGCTCAGCTCCTCCGGCTCGGTCTTGGCGATCGGGTCCAGGTTGGAGGACTGCAGCATGTCGACCATGTACGGCTTCATCAGCTTGCCGTCGTTGGCGACCGCCGAGGCGACCATGGCCATCTGCAGCGGGGTCGCGGCGGTGTTGTACTGGCCGATGGAGGACAGCGCGGTCTGCGAGGCGTTCATGTCGTCGGAGAACACCGAGGCGGTGGCGCGGACCGGGGTGAACTGCTCGGTGCCGAAGCCGAACTTCTTCGCCTCTTCGAGCATCTTGTCGTTGCCGAGGTCGGCGCCGATCTTGCCGAAGACGGTGTTGCAGGAGTACTGCAGCGCGACCCGCATGGTCGCGTTCTCACACGGGATGTTGCCCTCGTTCTTCAGCTGCGTCGCGGTGCCCGGCATGATCCACGGCAGCGGGGTCTCGGTCCTCTGGTCGGCCGAGGTGTACTTGCCGTTCTCCAGCGCGGCCGCCGCGGTGACCACCTTGAAGGTCGAGCCCGGCGGGTAGGTCTCGCGCAGCGCCCGGTTCAGCATCGGGTCGTCGGGGTTGTACTTCTTCTGCAGCTTCTTCCAGGCCGCGGCGTCGTCGTTGGTGTTGCCCGCGATCGACGAGGGGTCGTACGACGGGTAGGAGGCCAGCGCCAGGATCTTGCCGGTCGACGGCTCCAGGGCCACCACGGCGCCCTTGCCGCCCCGCTGCTTCAGCCCGTCGAACGCCGCCTTCTGCGCGGCCCTGTTGAGGGTCGTGACGACGTTGCCGCCCTGCTGCGGCTTGCCGGTGATCATGTCGAGGGTCTTGCGGAAGAACAGCCGGTCGTCGTTGCCGGTGAGGATGCCGTCCTCGACCTTCTCCAGGAAGCTGCCGTCGAACGCCTGGGAGGAGTAACCGGTGACCGGGGCCCACATGGGCCCGTTCTCGTAGGTCCGCTTGTACTTGAAGTCGCCGTGCTTGGTCTCGACCGAGCCGGTTATGGGGTCGCCGTCGACGATGATGTCGCCCCGCGGGTTCGCGTACCGCTCGATGGTCACGCGGCGGTTGGCCGGGTCGGCGCGCAGCTTGTCGGCCTGGACGTACTGCAGCCAGTTGTCACGGATCAGCAGCGCCAGGACGAGGAGTCCGCAGAAGATCGCGATTCGGCGCAGTGGCTTGTTCACATCCGGCCTTTCCACAAGCTAACAGGTGCGCCTGTTGCTTCAGTCTCTCGGTGCCGATGGTGCTGGCGCTCATCTTGGCCGCCCACAGTCTAGAGGCAACGGCGGTGCCTCCCGGGCGGGGCCGTCCGCGACAGCCGGAGAAGAGACGCAGCGGCGGCGCACGGGGTTCCTCAACGCGCGGACGGCTTCCGGATCCGGCGGGTGCCGGGGCGGAAGCCGTCCGTCGGGCGGGTGCCGGGGCGCGTTCGCCTGACGCGTTCTCACGCACCACCGAGGGGTGTTGCCGTCTCGACGCGCGTGAGCGGTGTCACTCGACGGGTCCGGCGGCGCCGGGGCGGACCACCTGGGTCATCTCGGCGTCGGGGCTGGCGGCGGGCGCGGGCGCCGGGCGGCGGGCGGTGTCGCTGATGCGGATCAGCACGCCGATGAGCGCCCAGTTGGCGATGACGGAGGAACCGCCGTAGGCGAGGAACGGCATCGTCATACCGGTCAGCGGGATGAGGCCCATCACACCGCCGGCCACGACGAACACCTGCAGCGCGAACGCACCGGACAGGCCGATGGCGAGCAGCTTGCCGAACGGGTCGCGGGCGGCGAGGGCGGTGCGCACACCGCGCTCCACGATCAGCCCGTAGATCAGCAGGATCGCCATGACGCCGGCCAGTCCCAGCTCCTCGCCGAAGGTGGCGAGGATGAAGTCGGAGTTGGCGGCGAACTTGATCAGCTCGGAGTGGCCCTGGCCCCAGCCGGTGCCGAGGGTGCCGCCCGAGCCGAACGCCCACAGGGCCTGCTGCAGCTGGTCGGAGTGGACGCCGGTGGCGCCCGGGGTCCGGCTGAGCGTGTACTCGCGCATCGGGTCGAGCCAGGCCTGCACACGCACCTTGATGTGCGGCTCGAAGCTGGCCACGCCGATGGCGCCGGCGGCGGACATCAGCAGACCGAAGACGATCCAGCTCGTCCGCTCGGTGGCCACGTACAGCATGATCACGAACATGCCGAAGAACAGCAGCGACGTGCCGAGGTCGGTCTCGAACACCAGGATGAGGATCGAGATCGCCCAGACGACGAGGATCGGGCCGAGGTCGCGGCCGCGCGGCAGGTACAGCCCCATGAAGCGGCGGCTGGCCAGGGCGAGCGCGTCGCGCTTGACCATCAGGTAACCGGCGAAGAACACCGCCAGCACGATCTTGGCGAACTCACCGGGCTGGATGGTGAAGCTGCCGATCTGGATCCAGATCTTGGCGCCGTACACGTCCGCGCCGAGGCCCGGGACCAGCGGCAGGAGCAGCAGGAACAGCGCCGCCACCATGGAGATGTAGGTGTAGCGCTGGAGCGTGCGGTGGTCCTTGAGGAAGATCAGCGCCGCGACGAACAGCGCGATGCCCATCGCCGTGTAGATCAGCTGGTTGGTGGCCTTGCCGCCGGCGACGTGGATCGACTGCAGCAGCTTGGACTGGTCCAGCCGCCAGATCGCCACCAGCCCCAGCCCGTTGAGCAGGGTGGCCAGCGGCAGCATCAGCGGGTCGGCGTACGGCGCGAACTTCCGTACGACGAGATGGGCGACGCCGGCCAGCAGACCGAGCCCCAGGCCGTAGCTCAGCAGCCCCGAAGGTACCTGGTCGTTGATGGCCAGACCCACGTTGGCGTAGGCGAACACCGGGATGGCCACGGCGAAGACCAGCAGGGCCAGCTCGGTGTTGCGGCGGCTCGGCGCGCCGATCGCGCCGATCGTGGAGGTGTGGTGCGTCGGCGGGTTCGTTGTACTGCTCATCGTGTGACAGGGCCTCTCACGGCTTGCCTACTGCTTACCGCACAGCGAGACGACCTTCTGCTCGTCCTCCGAGAGAGTGGGGCCGGGGCTGGGGGTCGCGGACGGGGTCGTGGACGGAGACTTCGGAGGGGTCGACGGAGACGTCGGGGACGTCGGGGACGTCTTCGAGGCCGCCGGATTCGGGGTCGTGTTCGGCGTCGGGGAGGCCTTGGTGAAGGCGGTGTGCGTGGCGGTGCCCGCGGCCGCGCCGGCGCCCTTGCGGGCGTCGCCCGCCTTCTCGGCGGCCTGGCGCTCGGTCTGCTTGCGGCACGCGGAGGCCTGCACGGCCAGCTCCTGCACCTTCGTCCGGGCGGCCTTCAGACCGCCCTCCGCGATCGTGGCCTTCACCTGCTTCTGCTGGTACGGCGGCAGGTACTTGAGTTCGATCTCGGGGTGGTCCTTCTCCACCTTCGACAGCGAGACCCAGGCCAGGTCCTGGCTGATGCCGCGGTACAGCGCCACGTGCTCGTCCTTGACGCCGACGTAGTACTGCGTCTGCGTCCACCGGTAGCCGCCGTACAGGCCGCCGCCGATGACGGCGAGGGCGAGGACGCTGTACAGGGACCGCTTCAGCCACCTGCGCTGCCCGCGCCCCTTGGTGAAGTCGCCCTCGGCGTAGTCGCCGAAGCCGCCCGCCGGGATGTAGCCGGTGGTGTCCCCGGAGCCGGGCGGACCGAACTCGCCGCCCCCGTGGCCCTGGCGGCCCAGGTGGGAGGCGCGGCCGGCCGGCGTCTGCATGATGCCGTTGTCCTGCAGGTGCTGCTGGTTCTCGGCGACGGCGCCGACCACGACCGGCTGGTCGGACAGCTGCCCGGCGAGGGTGTCGCCGGTGTCCAGGTCGAGCACGTCGGCGACGATGACCGTGATGTTGTCGGGGCCGCCGCCGCGCAGCGCGAGCTGGATCAGCTCCTGCACGGTCTCCTGCGGGCCCTGGTAGCTGGCGAGGGTCTCCTCCATCGTCTGGTGGGAGACGACCCCGGACAGCCCGTCGGAGCAGATCAGGTAGCGGTCGCCGGCCCGGACCTCGCGGATGGACAGGTCCGGCTCGACGTGGTCGCCGCTGCCGAGGGCGCGCATCAGCAGGGAGCGCTGCGGGTGGGTGGTGGCCTCCTCCTCGGTGATCCGGCCCTCGTCCACCAGCCGCTGCACCCAGGTGTGGTCCTGCGTGATCTGCGTGAGCACGCCGTCCCGGAGCAGGTACGCGCGCGAGTCGCCGACGTGCACGAGACCGAGCCGCTGCCCGGTCCACAGCAGCGCGGTCAGGGTGGTCCCCATGCCCTCCAGCTGGGGATCCTCCTCGACCATGGCGCGCAGCTGGTCGTTGGCGCGCTGCACGGCCGTGCCGAGGGAGGTGAGGAGGTCGGAGCCGGGCACGTCGTCGTCGAGCGTGACCAGGGTGGAGATCACCTCGGAGGAGGCGACCTCGCCCGCCGCCTGGCCGCCCATGCCGTCGGCGATGGCGAGCAGGCGCGGACCGGCGTAACCGGAGTCCTCGTTGCCCTCCCGGATCATGCCCTTGTGCGATCCGGCGGCAAAGCGCAGTGACAGACTCATGCGCACCTCGCCCGTCGGCTCCGGGTACAGCCGGTCGTGTCGAGCCACACTGCCCACCCTCCGGTTGGGAGCGCGCCGGAGACCGGGTGGCGGCCTGCCGCTGCGTGCTCGCTCCGCTCGCTCATTGTCGTACTACTTCCGCAGCTCGATTGCGGTCTTGCCGATGCGGATCGGCGCGCCCAGCGGGATCGGCGTGGGGGTCGTCAGCCGGGACCGGTCCAGGTAGGTGCCGTTGGTGGAGCCGAGATCCTCGATGATCCACTGGCCGTCGCGGTCCGGGTAGATCCTGGCGTGGCGGCTGGAGGCGTAGTCGTCGTCCAGCACGATCGTGGAGTCGTGCGCCCGGCCCAGGGTGATGGTCTGGCCCTGCAGCGCGACGGTGGTGCCGGTCAGGGTGCCCTCGGTCACCACCAGCTTGGTGGGGGCGTTGCGCCCGCGCCGGCCGCCGCCCTGCTGCCCGCGCTGGGGCGGGGGCGCGGCCTGCTGGCGCGCCTGCTGCCGGCCCGGCTGCTGCGGGCGGGCCGCCTCCCTACGCGATCCGCGCTGGGTGACGCGCGTCCCGAACAGGTCGCTCCGGATGACCTGCACGGCCACGATCACGAACAGCCACAGTACGGCCAGGAAACCCAGCCGCATGACCGTGAGGGTCAGCTCTGACATTGCCCCCGCTTCACCCTTCGGCTTGCCTATAGATAACAGTGGTGCTGCCCACGACGATCCGCGAGCCGTCGCGGAGCGTAGCGCGGGTGGTGTGCTGCCCGTCCACCACGATGCCGTTGGTGGACCCGAGATCCTGGATCGTCGAGGGCGTTCCGGTCCGGATCTCGCAGTGCCGGCGGGACACGCCGGGGTCGTCGATCCGCACGTCGGCGTCGGTGCTGCGGCCCAGCACCAGCGTCGGGCGGGAGATCTGGTGGCGGGTGCCGTTGATCTCGATCCAGTAGCGGGTGCGCGCGCCTGCCATCGGGGCCGCGGCGGGCCGCTGGGTGGCGGGCTGGGGGTAGCCGTAGCCACCGGGGCGGGCGCCGGGCGGCGGCGCGGCCGGCATGGGCGGCGCTCCCGCGGGCGCGGCGGGCGGGTAGCCGTAGCCGCCCGGGGCGCTCGGCGCGGGGCGGCCGGCAGCCGGGCCGGCTGGGGCCTGCTGGCTGCTGGAGGAGGCGAGGGTGCGCGAGCGCACCCGGTACAGCCCGGTGTCCAGGTCCTCGGCCTTCTCCAGGTTGACCTTGATCGGGCCCATGAAGGTGTAGCGCTGCTGCTTCGCGTAGTCGCGGACCATGCCGGCCAGCTCGTCGCCGAGCTGCCCCGAGTAGGGGCTGAGGCGCTCGAAGTCCGGCGCGCTCAGCTCCACGATGAAGTCGTTGGGCACGACGGTCCGGTCGCGGTTCCAGATGGTGGCGTTGTTGTCGCACTCCCGCTGGAGCGCGCCGGCGATCTCCACGGGCTGGACCTCGGACTTGAAGACCTTGGCGAAGGTGCCGTTCACCAGACCTTCGAGACGCTGCTCGAACTTCTTCAGGACTCCCATGGGGCACCTCCTCCGTCCCTGCCGCTGTCTTGCCCTGCTGCGTGCCGCTGCCTTGCCCGGTACTGCCGGTACTGCCGTACTGCTCACTGATCGTATCTACGCGCCCGCCAAACAGCCGGTTCCCCCAGCGGCTGCCCTTCGAACTACCGGGTGCGTGTCCTGCTGCATGGATCGTAGAGGCGGGCGAAGACCAGTGTCCCGCACCCGGCTGCGGACCCGGTCCGCCTCCCGGTGAGATGGCCGGGACCGGTACGAGGTTGATACGTGCACCGCGCCTCCTTGATACGCGCGCCGCCGCGCGGAAGGCCGGGGACGCGCCGGAGCCCTGGTGGGGGCGTCGGGAAGCGATGTGAATCCACCCCGTACGGCGTGCTAATGTTCTGGGTGTCGGAAGGGGCCAGCCCGAAAGGGCCGGGACCGGAAGACACACCCAATGCGCGGGTGGCGGAATAGGCAGACGCGCTGGATTCAGGTTCCAGTGCCCGCAAGGGCGTGGGGGTTCAACTCCCCCCTCGCGCACACAGGAGACACGGGTCTCCGCCGGTGACGGAAGTCACGGCGGGGGCCCGTTTCTCGTTGGGTCGGGGACTGCGGAGCGTGAGCTATCTCACGGACGGGGTGGCGGTGCCGCGCGCCGGTTCGGTGCGGGCGTGGCAGTCCGTCACCCGCGGCGGTCGCGGGCCGGCGGCTGCCGGGAGCGGGTGGCTCGCCGGGGGCGGGGGCCCGCGCGCGGCGCGAGTCGGACGCGGGACCTGACGGGTTTCGGCCACCGGCGGTACGGTCCTCGCGAGTTGATGTTCCGGCGCCTGCCCGTCAGGCGTGCGGGGAACGCGGGGAGCGCGGGGGAGGCGGTCGCGGTGACCGGAACCGGTGGCGTGGCGCAGGACGTGACGGCGCAGGACGTGACGGCGGGGGACGTGACGGGGGTGGACGTGACGGCGGTGGAGGACGAGGCGGGCCGCGGTGGGCGACGGCTGCCCCGGGTGCCCGGATTCGCCCCGTGGCCGCCGCAGGGCTCGCCGAAGAAGGAGGGCAAGGCCCTCAGGTCGGACGTGCCGCGCGGAGCGCACCGCACGTTCGCCCCGGACGCCGGCCGCCCCGACGCGGTGAGCGCGGTGACCGAGTCGAACGCCGGCCGGCTCCCCGACCTGACCCCGATACGGGTGGGCCGGATGGCGGCCACCCCGTTCGCCTTCCTGCGCGGCTCGGCCGGACTCATGGCGTACGACCTCGCCCGTACCCCCGTGACCGGTATCGGCACCCAGATCTGCGGTGACGCGCACGCGGCCAACTTCGGCCTGTACGGCGACGCCCGCGGCGACCTCGTCATCGACCTCAACGACTTCGACGAGACCGTGCACGGCCCCTGGGAATGGGACCTGAAGCGGCTCGCGGCCTCGCTGGTGCTCGCCGGACGGGAGGCCGGGGCCGACGAGGACACCTGCCGCGACGCGGCGCTGGACGCGGCCGGCGCCTACCGGCGCACCATGCGCCTGCTGGCCCGACTGCCCGCGCTCGACGCGTGGAACGCCATCGCCGACGAGGAACTGGTCTCCCACAGCGACGCCCACGACCTGCTCGGCACGCTGCAGCGCGTCTCGGAGAAGGCGCGGGCCAACACCAGCGGCCGGTTCGCGGCCAAGTCGACCGAGGCGGCGGCCGACGGCGGACGCCGGTTCGTGGACGCCCCGCCGGTGCTGCGCCGCGTCCCCGACGCCGAGGCCGCCGCCGTCGCCGCATCCCTGGAGGAGTACGCCGGCACCCTCGGCGAGGACCGGCACCCGCTGCTCGCCCGGCACGCGGTGCACGACGTGGCCTTCCGGGTGGTCGGCACCGGCAGCGTCGGCACCCGGTCGTACGTCGTCCTGCTCCTCGACCACCGCGGGGAGCCGCTGGTGCTGCAGGTGAAGGAGGCCCGCCCGTCCGCGCTCGTCCCGCACCTGGCCACGGCCGGCTTCACGACGCCGCCGGTCGCGCACGAGGGGCGCCGGGTGGTCTCCGGGCAGAAGCGGATGCAGGTGGTCAGCGACTTCCTGCTGGGCTGGACCACCGTGGAGGGGCGGCCCTTCCAGGTGCGCCAGTTCCGCAACCGCAAGGGCAGCGTCGACCCGGCCGCGCTCGCCGCCGACCAGATCGACGACTACGGCCGCATGACCGGCGCCCTGCTGGCCCGCGCCCACTCCCACAGCGCCGACCCGCGGCTGATCGCCGGATACTGCGGCAAGAACGAGGAACTGGACGAGGCCGTCGCCGACTTCGCCGTCGCCTACGCCGACCGCACCGAAGCCGATCACAGCGACCTGGTGGCAGCCGTCCGCGCGGGCCGCATAGCCGCCGAGCCGGGTGTCTGAGGGCGATCCGGGCCGAGGGGGACCCCCGACCCGGCGCCTGCGCGCTGCGGCTCCGCAGGCGGAGTGCCGCGGCCTCCCGGGCGGAGCGGGGAAGCGCGGCTCGCAGCGGTTGGGCTGCCGCAGCTCCGCAGGCGCGGGGCGCCGCGGCTTCGCGGGGGCGTGGCGGACCGCGCGAGTGACCATGGCGGACACGCGGCCGGCACACCGTCCGCGGTCCGGCGGAAGACACCGCCGCGGCCCACCGCGGCCACCCGCGCCGGCAGAGGCCCTGTCACCGGCCCTCCCGCTGTGATCGGTCCGGGGCCGGCGCAGCGGCTACGCTGGTCGGGTGACGACCCCGGAAGCCGATCAGTCCCAGGCCCCGCGCCCCGAGGAACGGCTGGAGCAGGCCGTACGCGCCGCCGAGCAGGCGCTGATCGAGTACGAGATCGCCGTGGAGACCTTCCGCGTGGAGGTCGAGAACTTCTCCCGCCTGCACGAGCAGCGCCTCGGCCCGCTCTACAGCCGCATCGAGGAACTGGAAGCGGAGATCGCCGAGGCGAAGGCCGCCCGTACCGGTGATCCCGAGGATGTGCGGCTCGCCGCGGAGGCCCGCGCCCGCGTCCTGCCGATCCCGGGCGTGGAGGAGCTGCTGCACGGCTGGATGGACGGCGACGGCCTGTTCCCGGAGGCCGCCGCGATGCTCACCGACCAGGCGGTGCGGCCCCCGCAGCGGGTCCGGCCCAGCGAGGAGGCCCGCAAGCTGTACCGCGAGCTGGCCCGCAAGGCCCACCCGGACCTGGCCCAGGAGGACGAGGAGCGCGCCCGGCGCGAGGAGTTTCTCACCCGGGTCAACGCCGCCTACGCCCGCGGTGACGAGTCCCTGCTCAAGGAGCTGGCCGAGGAGTGGGCGGCCGGTCCGGTGCCGCCCGAGCGGCGCCCCAGTCCCGCCGAGGAGCTGTACGCCCGCCTGGAGTGGCTGAGCGAGCGCAAGGAGCTGCTCACTCTCGTCGCCCGCGAGCTGGAGGAGTCCGCGATCGCCGGCATGCTCCGCCTCGCCCCCGACGATCCCGACGGGCTGCTCGACGAGATCGCCGCCCGGCTGCGCGCCGACATCGCCGACCGGGAGGCGGAGCTGGCGGGGCTGCGGGGACAGGCCTGATCCGCGCGGCCCGGCCCGTACCGCCCGCGCGGTCCTGGGCCCCCTGT
Source organism: Streptomyces sp. NPDC006193 (assembly GCF_040613915.1). Classification (NCBI taxonomy): domain Bacteria; kingdom Bacillati; phylum Actinomycetota; class Actinomycetes; order Kitasatosporales; family Streptomycetaceae; genus Streptomyces; species Streptomyces sp. NPDC006193. The sequence continues at coordinate 89,303 of NZ_JBEXTB010000002.1, read as the reverse complement.
CGCTTCCGGTAGCGTCGGAGTCATGACTTTCGGAGCTGGTGTGCCCACGGTCCCGGTCGCGGACCTCGAGGACGGCGACTTCCTGCTGGACGTCCGCGAGGACGACGAGTGGCAGGCGGGCCACGCCGAGGGAGCGCTGCACATTCCCCTCAGCGAGTTCGTGGCCCGCTACGGCGAGCTGACCGAGGCCGCCCCGCAGGACGGCCGCGTCCACGTCATCTGCCGCTCCGGCGGCCGCTCGGCCCAGGTCACCATGTACCTGGTCCAGCAGGGCATCGACGCGGTGAACGTCGACGGCGGCATGCAGCACTGGGAGGCCGCGGGCCGCCCGGTGATCACCGACGACGGCAAGCCGGGCATCGTCCTGTAGCCGTGACTGACGGCCGGCCCGGCCCTGCGGGGGGCGCCCGCCCGGCCCGGTGCGGTCATGGCCGCCGGTGCGGCCGGCGACCGGGCCGTGACGGACACCGGGCCGTGACGGACATCGGCGGTCCACCCCGCCCGGCTCCGTGCCGCCCGTCCGTCCCGCCGGCTCTCCGCAGGCGCCGGCCTGTACGGCTCCCGCGGCGGGCCGCTCGTGCCAGTCCTGACCTGACCGCGCGTCAGCGGTCGAAGTCGAGCTCCACTCGCTCCGTCAGCGGATGAGACTGGCAGGCCAGCACATACCCGGCCTCCGTCTCCTCCTCCTCCAGCGCGAAGTTGCGGTCCATCCGGACCTCGCCCGCGACCAGGAAGGCCCGGCACGTCCCGCACACCCCGCCCTTGCAGGCGTAGGGCGCGTCGGGCCGGTTGCGCAGCACCGTGTCCAGCAGCGTCTCGCCCTCCCGCACCGGCCAGGTGCCGCCGCGTCCGTCGAGCCGGGCGGTGACGGAGCTGTGCGAGGGCGCCGCCGCGGTGGCCGCAGGAGCCGAACCCGCGTCCACGTGGAAGATCTCCTGGTGGATGCGCGCCCGGTCCACGCCCAGCTCGCGCAGGGCCCGTTCCGCGCCCTGCACCAGCCCGTACGGCCCGCACAGGAACCAGCCCGCCACCTGCTGCACCGGCAGCAGCGCGGGCAGCAGCCCCACGAGCCGCTCCCGGTCCAGCCGGCCCGACGGCAGGCCCGCCTGCTGCTCCTCCCGGGAGAGCACCGTCACCAGCTGCAACCGCTGCGGATAGCGGTCCTTCAGATCGGCGACCTCCTCGAGGAACATCGTCGACGCGGCCGTACGGTCGCTGCGTATCAGGCAGAACCGGGCCGCCGGCTCGCGCGCCAGCAGCGTGGAGACGATCGACAGCACCGGGGTGATGCCGCTGCCGCCGACGACCGCCGCGTACAGACCCGGCGCCGGTTCCAGGGTGAAGCGGCCCGCCGGGGTCATCACCTCCAGTTCGTCACCGATGTCGATCTCCTTCAGCGCGTACGTCGAGAACGCCCCGCCCTCGACCAGCCGCACCCCCACCCGCAGGGTCTCCGGGCCCTCGCCGGCCGGGTCCGGGGCGGGGGAGCAGATCGAGTAGGTGCGCCGGATCTCCGCGCCGTCGATCCGGCGGCGCAGCGTGAGGTGCTGGCCCGGCGCGTGCCGGTACTCCGCGCGCAGCCGGGGCGGAACGGCGAGGGTGACGGCGACGGAGTCGTCGGTGATCCGGTCGACCGCGGCCACCGGGAGCGGGTGGAAGCGCGCCATCACAACTCCTTGAAGTGGTCGAACGGTTCACGGCAGGCCAGGCAGCGGCGCAGCGCCTTGCACGCGGTGGAGGAGAACCGGCTGAGCAGCTCGGTGGCGGCCGAGCCGCAGTGCGGGCAGCGGACCGGCTCGGTCCCCTCCACGGTCCCGGTCCCGGCGCCCTGGGTGCGGGTGGGGCCGAGGGTCAGCGGGACGGGGCCGGAGGCGGCGTGCACGCGCGGGGGAGCGATGCCGAACTCCTGGAGCTTGCGCCGCCCTTCGGGGGTGATGTCGTCCGTCGACCAGGCGGGCGTGAGCACGGTGCGGACGGTGACCTCGCGCATGCCGTGCTCCCGCAGGACCCGCTCGATGTCGGAGCGCATCGCCTCGATCGCCGGGCAGCCGGTGTAGGTCGGGGTGAGGTCGACCTCCACCGCGTCCGTGCCCCGGACGTGCACCGCGCGCACCACGCCCAGCTCGTGCAGGGTGAGCACGGGCAGCTCCGGGTCGGGCACCGCGCCGGCGAGCTCCAGCAGCTCCGCCTCCAGGGCGGTGGCGGTCACCATGACGCCCCCGGGTGGCTGCGGTGCAGGTGCTGCATCTCGGCGAGCATGCGCCCGAACGGCTCGGTGTGCAGTCCCTGCCGGCCGGCGCCCGCCGACCAGGCCCCGGTGCGCGGCCCCTCGGGCAGGGTGAGGGTGGCCCGGACGAGGACGTCCCCGACGGATGCCAGCCAGCGCTCCTCCAGCCCCGCCCAGTCGGCGTCCAGGCCCTCCACCGGCTGGAACATCTCCCCGGTGAACCGCCACAGCGCCGCGCAGGCCCGCCGCATCCGCTCGCGGCTGGTCTCCGTGCCGTCGCCGAGCCGCAGCGTCCACTGCTCGGCGTGGTCGCGGTGGTAGGCGACCTCCTTCACCGCCTTGGCGGCGAGCGGCGCGAACGGGCCGTCCCCGGCGGCCAGTTCGCCGTAGAGCAGGTGCTGGTAGGTGGAGAAGTACAGCTGGCGGGCGATGGTGTGCGCGAAGTCGCCGTTCGGCTGCTCGACCAACTGCAGGTTGCGGAAGGCGCGTTCCTCGCGCAGGTAGGCCAGCTCGTCCTCGTCGCCGACCAGCGACAGCAGCACCCGGGCCTGGCCGAGCAGGTCCAGGGCGATGTTGGCCAGGGCGACCTCCTCCTCCAGGACGGGGGCGTGCCCGGCCCACTCCCCCAGGCGGTGGGAGAGCACCAGGGCGTCGTCGCCGAGAGCGAGCGCGGCGGTCACCGGGACGGTGGCGGGGCCGGTGGCGGTCACAGGTGCTTCACCCCTTCCGGGATCTCGTAGAAGGTCGGGTGCCGGTAGGGCTTGTCGGCGGCCGGCTCGAAGAACGGGTCCTTCTCGTCCGGCGAGGACGCGGTGATCGCCGAGGCCGGGACGACCCAGATCGAGACGCCCTCGCCGCGCCGCGTGTACAGGTCGCGGGCGTTGCGCAGGGCCAGTTCGGCGTCGGGGGCGTGCAGGCTGCCGGCGTGGGTGTGGGAGAGGCCGCGCCGGGAACGCACGAAGACCTCCCACAGGGGCCAGTCGGTGGTGCTCATGCTCGCGTCGCTCCCGTCTCACCGGTGCTGCCGGTGCGCTTGGCCGCGTAGGCCGCGGCCGCTTCCCGTACCCATGCGCCCTCGTCGTGGGCGCGCCTGCGCTGGCCGATCCGCTGTTCGTTGCACGGGCCGTTGCCCTTGAGGACCTCCCAGAACTCCGTCCAGTCGATCGGCCCGAAGTCGTAGTGCCCCCGCTCCTCGTTCCACCGCAGGTCCGGGTCGGGGAGGGTGAGGCCCAGGGACTCGGCCTGCGGGACGCAGATGTCCACGAAGCGCTGACGCAGTTCGTCGTTGGAGTGCCGCTTGATCTTCCACTCCATCGACTGCGCGGAGTGCTGGGACTCGTCGTCGGGCGGGCCGAACATCATCAGCGACGGCCACCACCAGCGATTCACCGCGTCCTGCGCCATCGCGTGCTGCTCCGGGGTGCCCTTGCTGAGGGCCAGCAGCAGCTCGTACCCCTGGCGCTGGTGGAAGGACTCCTCCTTGCAGATCCGGACCATCGCGCGGGCGTAGGGGCCGTAGGAGCAGCGGCACAGGGGGACCTGGTTGGTGATCGCGGCGCCGTCCACCAGCCAGCCGATCGCGCCGACGTCGGCCCAGGTCAGCGTCGGGTAGTTGAAGATCGAGGAGTACTTCTGGCGGCCGCTGTGCAGCTTGTCGAGCAGTTCGTCGCGGCTGGTGCCGAGCGTCTCGGCCGCGCTGTACAGGTACAGGCCGTGGCCCGCCTCGTCCTGGACCTTGGCCATCAGGATCGCCTTGCGGCGCAGGGAGGGCGCGCGGGTAATCCAGTTGGCCTCCGGCTGCATGCCGATGATCTCGGAGTGCGCGTGCTGGGCGATCTGCCGGACCAGCGTCGCGCGGTAGGCGTCCGGCATCCAGTCGCGCGGCTCGATGCGTTCGTCCGCGGCCACGGCCGCGTCGAAGGCGCGCTGGTAGGCCGTCGTGTCGACGGTGTCCGGTGCGCCGTCCGCCTCCGGACGGGCCGTGCGCTGCGCGGCTGCTGTGGCCATGCGGTCCCCCTGGGCTCGGGCTCTGCGGTGTCTTCCTCGGATCGATCCGTCCCGACCGATCGTTCGGTCCATGCGCATTTATGGTGTGCCGGGCCGCCGCGGGGTGTCAACCGCTGTGGAAAACTCCCCGACCACCCGGCTGTGCAGACCGGCGGAACAGGCGGAGGGCCGTTCCCGAGAGGTGTCCGGGCGAAGCGGCGGCTGGTGCCGGACGCATGAGGCTGCGCCCGAGGACCGGCGGGCCCAGCCACGCGGTAGGACGTGCCGGTCCCCCCCCCGGGCGACCGCCCGGAAAGGGGCGGCGGGCCGGAAAGGGGCGGTCGCCGGGAACAGGGCGGCGGGCCGGCCGTAGGGCAAGGGCGAGGGCCGGCCGCCGGACACACGCGGCCCGACGAAGGATCGGGCGGAGGGCGGACGGGCGGAGGGCGGACGGGCGGTGCCCGCCGGTCCCGCGCGGGCGGTACCGGAGCCGGTCCGGCACGGTCGCGCTGCGGAGGGAGCCGTCCGACGGGGCCGCGCTCCGGCCGGACCCGTCCGACGGGGCTGTGAGCCGGCCGGAGGTGTGCTCCGGGGCCGGGATCCGGCCGGAGGCGTGCCGCGTGGCGAGTACCACCGCCGTCCGCCCGTACCCCGGGGCTGCGCACGGTGCCCGGGGCTGAGTACCGTTCCGTGCGAGCGCCGCCACGCGGCGCACGTGCCGCGTGCGGCGTCTGTGACGCTCCGCGCACCTGGACGACCGCTCAGCGCGCCGCTGAGCCGGACGACGAGCCGAGGACGACGAGCCGACCGCATGAGCCGAGACGGGGGACGGGACGCCATGGACGCGCACGACGAGGACTCGCGGGGCCCGCAGCGCCCGGATGGGCCGACCGGGACGCGTCTCCCGGAGGACGCCTCCGAGGACGCCCGGGACGATCCCCCCGAGGCCCCTCAGGCGCCCGCCGCGGCGCCCTCCACTGCACCCTCCCCTGCACCCTCCCCTGCGGATTCCCCGGCCGGTGCGGCACCCGGCACTCCGCCCGGGGCCGGTCCGGCCCCCGCCGGTCCGCCCGCCCCTCAGCCGCCTCCGCCGTCCGCGCCCCCCACCGGGCTGGCGGCGCTCTCCCCCCGCTACCGGGTCGGCGCCGCGCTGGCCCTCGCGGTGGTCGCCGTCGCCGCCTGTACGCACCTGCTGATGGTGTTCCTCAGCCTCGCGCCCGCCAACACGGTGACCAAGCAGCACGGCAAGGCGATAGCGGACTGGGTGAACCCCGAGTTCGAGCAGAACTGGAAGCTGTTCGCGCCGAACCCGCTGCAGCAGAACATCGCCGTCCAGGTGCGCGCCCAGGTCCGCCTGCACGGCGGCGAGCTGCGCACCACCGGCTGGACCGACCTCTCCGCCCAGGACGGCGCCGCCATCGACGGCAACCTCGTGCCCAGCCACACCCAGCAGAACATGCTGCGCCGCGCCTGGGACTTCTTCGCGGCCACGCACAGTGCCGACAACCGTCCCGTGGGCCTGCGCGGCTCCCTCTCCGAGCACTACCTGCGCCGGATCGTGGTCATGCGCCTGTACCGGGACGATCCGACGAGCCGGGAAGGCGTGATCCAGCGCGTGCAGGTCCGCTCCAGCACCACCGACGTCCAGCCGCCCGCGTGGAGCCGTGAGCGGGTGTCCGGCAAGCCCGTCTACCGGCTGCTGCCCTGGTGGCCCGTGCCGGCCGACGAGGCGGCGGGAGGCGTGCGGTGAACGCTCTCCCCCCGACGCTGTCGCGCGGTGTCGCGCGTGTGACCGAGGCGGCCCTCGGGCCGTACCAGAGTGCCGTGGTCCGGATCGGCTTCGCCGCGACCTGGCTGCTGTTCCTGCTGCGCGAGTCCCCCCACCGCCAGGAGCTGTACGGACCCTCCGGCCCGTGGGGCTGGAACCTGGCCAGGCAGCTGACCGCCGACAACCACGCCTTCACGGCGTTGCTCTGGTCGGACGGACAGCTCTGGTTCGAGTGCTGCTACACGCTGGCGGTCCTGGCGAGCGCGGCCCTGCTGCTGGGCTGGCGCACCCGGACGGCGTCCGTGCTGTTCATGGTGGGCGTGCTGTCGTTGCAGAACCGCAGCGTCTTCGTCGGCGACGGCGGCGACAACGTTGTGCACCTGATGTCCATCTACCTGGTGTTCACGCGCTGCGGGCAGGTCTGGTCGCTGGACGCGCGGCGTACGGCGCACGAGGAGGCGGCACGCGCGCGGGGGGAGCACGTGCCCGCCGACCGGGTCGGGCCGGCGCTGTGGGCGGTGCTCGGCCTGGCGCTCGGCACGGTGACGCTGACCGGGCGCTTCGACAACGGCTGGCTCGTCCCCGCGCTGCTGTGGACGGTCTGGGCGGTGCTCGGCCTGTGGTGGGCCGCCGGGCTCCGGGCGGCCTGGCGGCAGTCCCGGATCCTGCTGGACGTCATCGCCAACGTCCTGCACAACGCGGCCCTTGCCGTGATCATGGCGGAGGCGTGCCTGATCTACGCCACGGCCGGCTGGTACAAGATCCAGGGCTCCCGGTGGCAGGACGGCACCGCCGTCTACTACCCCCTCCACCTGGACTACTTCTCGCCCTGGCCGGCACTCGCCGACCTGATGTCCGCCAGCGGCACGATCATGCTGCTCGCGGCCTACGGGACGGTCATGGTGCAGGTCGCGTTCCCGTTCGCCCTGCTCGACCGGCGGGCCAAGAACGTCCTGCTGGTGCTGATGATGACCGAGCACGCGGTGATCGCGGTCGTCCTCGGCCTGCCGTTCTTCTCCATGGCGATGATCGCCGCGGACGCGGTGTTCCTGCCGACGTCCTTCCTGCGGCGGCTGGGCGGCCTGGCGGCACGCGCGGGCGGGCGGCTGACGCGGCGCGACGGCCGTGCGGTGCCCCCGCCGCGCTCCCCGGAGGAGAGCACGGCGGGCCGCGTAGGGTTCACCGCATGACCGATCCGCTGATCCGCTGGCGCGCGCACGCGGAGGGCGCCGTGCTGCTCGACGGCTTCCACGCCCTGAAGCACGCGCTGCGCTTCGGGGCCCGGGTGCCGGTCGCGGTCGCCACCGACCGGAAGGCCGCGCTGGCCCTGGCGGCGGAGCTCGCCGCGGACCTACGGGACGTGCTGGACGCCCTGCTCACGGAGGTGCCCGAGCAGGCGTACGCCTCGCTCGTGCCGCGCCCCCACCCGACGGGTGTGGCCGCGCTCGCGGTACGGCCGTCCCGCCAGGCCAACCTGCGGGCGTTCGCCCAGACGCCCCGCACCGCGCCCGTGGTGGTCCTGGACGACCCCCGCAACCTCGGCAACGCCGGCGCCGTGATCCGGCTGGCCGCCGGCTTCGGGGCGACCGGCGTCGTCACCACGGGCACGCTCGACCCCTGGCACCCCACGGTGGTCCGCGGCGGCGCGGGCCTGCACTTCGCGACGGCCGTGGAGCGCCTCGACGTCGCCGAGCTGCCCGCGGGACCGCTGTTCGCCCTCGATCCGGAGGGCGAGGACATCCGCGGCGTCCGGCTGCCGGACGACGCCGTGCTCGCGTTCGGCTCGGAGCGCAGCGGGCTGTCGGCGGAACTGCGCGGGCGTGCCGACCACCTGCTGCGGCTGCCGATGCGCCCGCAGGTCTCCAGCTACAACCTCGCCACGAGCGTGGCGATGGCGCTGTACCACTGGAGCGCGACCGGCGCCGCCGCCACCGCCTTCAGCTAGGCCTGCCTGCGGACCTCCACCACCCGGAAGCGGTTGGCCACGAACGCGCCGTCGCACAGCGCCGCGTTCGCCGCCGGGTTGCCGCCCGAGCCGTGGAAGTCGGAGAACGCGGCCGTCTGGTTGACGTACACCCCGCCGGTCAGGTTGAGGGAGAGCTGCGCGGCCTCCTCCAGGCAGACCTCCTCGACGGCCCGCTCCGTCTCGGCGTCGGTGGTGTACGCGCCGACCGTCATCGCGCCCTTCTCGCGGACCGTGCGGCGCAGCAGCTCGACCGCGTCCGTCACCGAGTCGACGGCGACGGCGAAGGAGACGGGGCCGAAGCACTCGCTCATGTAGGCCGCCTCGTCGTCCGGCTTGGCGCCGTCCAGCTTGACGAGGACCGGGGTGCGGACCACCGCGTCCGGGAACTCCGGGTTGCCGATCTCGCGGGAGGCGAGGGCGACTTCGCCGAGGCCGGCCGCGGCCTCCAGGCGGGCCTTGACGTCCGGGTTGACGATCGCGCCCAGCAGGGCGTTCGCGCGTGCGTCGTCGCCGAGCAGGCCGTCGACCGCGCGGGCGAGGTCGGCGGTGACCTCGTCGAAGCTCTTGTGCCCCTGGTCGGTGGCGATGCCGTCGCGGGGGATCAGCAGGTTCTGCGGGGTGGTGCACATCTGGCCGCTGTACAGCGACAGCGAGAACGCCAGGTTGGACAGCATGCCCCGGTAGTCGTCCGTGGAGTGCACGATCACCGTGTTGACGCCGGCCTTCTCGGTGTAGACCTGCGCCTGCCGGGCGTTGGCCTCCAGCCAGTCGCCGAAGGACGTCGAACCGGTGTAGTCGATGATCCGGATCTCGGGGCGGGTGGCCAGGGTCTTGGCGATGCCCTCGCCGGGGCGCTCGGCCGCCAGCGCCACCAGGTTCGGGTCGAAACCCGCCGCGCCGAGGACGTCCCGCGCGACCTGCACGGTCAGCGCGAGCGGCAGCACCGCGCGCGGGTGGGGCTTGACCAGGACCGCGTTGCCGGTGGCGAGGGAGGCGAACAGGCCCGGGTAGCCGTTCCAGGTGGGGAAGGTGTTGCAGCCGATGACCAGGCCGATGCCGCGCGGCACCGCCGTGAAGCGCTTGGTGAGCGCCAGCGGCTCGCGCTTGCCCTGCGGCTTGGTCCACTCCGCCGCGGCCGGCGTGCGGACCTGCTCCGCGTAGGCGTACGCCACCGCCTCGAGGCCGCGGTCCTGGGCGTGCGGGCCGCCCGCCTGGAACGCCATCATGAACGCCTGTCCGCTGGTGTGCATGACGGCGTGGGCGAACTCGTGCGTCCGGTCGCTGATCCGCTTGAGGATCTCCAGGCAGACCACCGCCCGGACCTCCGGGCCCGCGTCCCGCCAGGCCCGCTGCCCGGCCCGCATCGCGGGGAGCAGCACGTCGATGTCCGCGTGCGGGTACGTCACGCCCAGCTCGATGCCGTAGGGCGAGACCTCGCCGCCGACCCAGTCGTCCGTGCCCGGCTGGCCGAGGTCCAGTCGGGTGCCCAGCAGGGCGTCGAAGGCCGCCTTGCCCGCCGCCGCGTCCAGGCTGCCGTGCTCGCCGTACGCCTTGGGGTGCTCGGGGTGCGGGGACCAGTACGCGCGCGTGCGGATCGCTTCCAGGGCCTGGTCGAGAGTGGGCCGGTGCTCAGCGATCAACTCGGGGGCGGTCAGTTCGGCGGCCATGCGGGACCAACTCCTGTCTGGAGAAACTCTTCGCCGAGTCCGCGACCTGGCGGAAACCTGGGCGTGGACGGCCAGTCAGAGCTAGAGTAACCGAACGATCGGTCGGGACAAGGGGGTCCGCCGCATCTGTGGAGAACGCCGTGCGGGAGGATCGCGCACATGACAGCACTCGACCTCAGCAGCCCCGTGGCCGTCGTCGGCACCGGCACCATGGGCCAGGGCATCGCCCAGGTCGCGCTGGTCGCCGGCCACCCCGTGCGGCTGTACGACGCCGTCCCCGGGCGTGCCCGGGACGCGGCCGAAGCGATCGGCGCCCGCCTCGACCGGCTGGTGGAGAAGGGCCGGCTCAGCGGCCCCGACCGGGACGCGGCCCGCGCACGTCTGAAGCCCGCCGACGCCCTCGCGGAGCTCGCCGACAGCGCCCTGGTCGTGGAGGCCGTCCTGGAGCGGCTGGACGTCAAACAGCGGCTCTTCGGCGAACTGGAGGACGTCGTCGCCGAGGACTGCCTGCTCGCCACCAACACCTCCTCGCTGTCGGTGACGGCCGTCGCCGGCTCCCTGCGCCGTCCCGGCCGCCTCGTCGGCCTGCACTTCTTCAACCCGGCGCCGCTGCTGCCGCTGGTCGAGGTGGTCTCCGGGTTCGCCACCGACGTCACGAGCGCCACGCGCGCGTACGAGACCGCCCGCGCCTGGGGCAAGACCCCGGTGGCGTGCGCGGACACCCCCGGCTTCATCGTCAACCGCATCGCCCGGCCCTTCTACGCCGAGGCGTTCGCCGTGTACGAGGCCCAGGCGGCCGACCCGGCCACGATCGACGCGGTGCTGCGCGAGTGCGGCGGTTTCCGGATGGGCGCCTTCGAGCTGACCGACCTGATCGGGCAGGACGTCAACGAGTCCGTCACCCGCTCGGTGTGGCAGTCCTTCTTCCAGGACGTGCGCTTCGCGCCCTCCCTCGCCCAGCGCCGCCTGGTGGAGTCCGGCCGCCTGGGCCGCAAGAGCGGGCGCGGCTGGTACGACTACGCCGACGGCGCCGAGCGGCCCGCACCGCACACCGCGGACAAGGAGCAGCCGCCCGCCCACGTCGTCGCCGAGGGCAACCTGGGCCCGGCGGCCGAGCTGCTCGCGCTCATCCGCGAGGCGGGCATCCCGGTCCGCGAGGAGGACGAGGACAACGGCACCCGCCTGGTGCTGCCGAGCGGCGGCCAGCTGGTCCTCGCCGACGGCCGGACCTCCGCGGAGTTCCGGGACGTCGTCCACTTCGACCTCGCCCTGGACTACCGCGCGGCCACCCGCATCGCCCTGTCCGCCGCCCAGGACACCTCGCCGCGGACCCTCGCCGAGGCCACCGGGCTGTTCCAGGCGCTCGGCAAGGAGGTCAGCGTCATCGGCGACGTGCCCGGCATGATCGTCGCCCGCACGGTCGCCCGGATCATCGACCTCGCCCACGACGCCGTCGCCAAGGGCGTCGCCACCGAGGAGGACATCGACACGGCGATGCGCCTGGGGGTCAACTACCCGCTGGGCCCCTTCGAGTGGGACCGCAGGCTCGGCCGCGACTTCGCCTTCGGGGTGCTGGACGAGATGCACGAGCGCGACCCCTCCGGACGGTACGCGCCCTCCCTGGCGCTGTACCGCCACGCGTACGCCGTCGACAAGCGGGAGGGCACCTCATGACCACGGCCAGGCGTGACACGTACACCCCGGAGACGCTGCTCTCCGTCGCCGTCCGCGTCTTCAACGAGCGCGGCTACGACGGCACCTCCATGGAGCACCTGTCGAAGGCGGCCGGCATCTCCAAGTCGTCGATCTACCACCATGTCAGCGGCAAGGAGGAACTGCTGCGCCGGGCCGTCAGCCGTGCCCTGGACGGTCTGTTCGCCATCCTGGAGGAGGAGCCCGCGCGTGTGGGGCGGCCCGCCGACCGGCTGGAGCACGTCGTGCGCCGCATGGTCGAGGTGCTCATAGCCGAGCTGCCCTATGTGACGCTGCTGCTGCGCGTGCGCGGCAACACCGCCACCGAGCGGTGGGCGCTGGAGCGGCGGCGCGACTTCGACCACCGGGTCGCCGAGCTGCTGAAGGCGGCGGCCGCCGACGGGGAGGTCCGCGGCGACGTGGAGGTCCGCCTGGTCACCCGGCTGGTCTTCGGCATGATCAACTCGATCGTGGAGTGGTACCGGCCCGACCCGCGGGGAGCCAGCGAGCGGGAAGTGGCCGACGCGGTGGTCCGGCTGGTCTTCTCCGGGCTGCGCCGGGCCTGACTCACCCGTCCGGCTCCAGGTCCTCCTCCTCGAACACCAGCAGCGTGCGGGTGCTCAGCACCTCGGGGATGGCCTGGAGCCGGGTCAGCACCAGCTCGCGCAGCGCCCGGTTGTCGGGCGTGTGCACCAGCAGCAGCACATCGAAGTCGCCGCCCACCAGAGCGATGTGGGAGGCGCCGGGCAGCTGCCTGAGCTGCTCGCGGACCGTGCGCCAGGTGTTCTGGACGATCTTCAGCGTGATGTACGCCGAGGTGCCGTGGCCCGCCCGTTCGTGGTCCACACGGGCGCCGAAGCCCCGGATCACCCCGTCCTCGACGAGCCGGTTGATGCGCGCGTAGGCGTTGGCGCGCGAGACGTGCACGCGTTCGGCGACGGACCGCACGGAGGCGCGGCCGTCCGCCTGCAGGATCTTCAGGATGTCCTGATCCACGGCGTCCAGCGGGCGCGGCGGCGGCAGTACGGCGCCGTCGGGCGGTGCGTCGGCCATTTGTTCAGGTCCCATGTCCCCCCGCTTCCTCGCCGTGGACGTCCTGCGTTCATTGCAGGTTGTGGAGAACCGTTTGTCCACAGCCTGACGGGGCCTGTAGCCAAAATGTGCCGACGACCGAACAATCGGTTGGTGAGGCGGGTCACGGCCGACACGCCTCCCGTAGCCGCTCCCACGAGGAGGTGCCGTCATGACGGTTCTGGAGCAGCGGGGCGCGTACCGGCCATCGCCGCCGCCCGCCTGGCAGCCCCGTATGGACCCCGCGCCGCTGCTGCCCGACGCCGAGCCCTACCGCGTCCTCGGCACCGAGGCCGCGGACGAGGCCGACCCGGAGCTGCTGCTCCGGCTGTACGCCCAGCTGGTGCGCGGACGCCGCTACAACACGCAGGCGACCGCCCTCACGAAGCAGGGCCGGCTGGCCGTCTACCCCTCCAGCACCGGCCAGGAGGCGTGCGAGATCGCGGCCGCCCTGGTCCTGGAGGAGCGCGACTGGCTCTTCCCCAGCTACCGCGACACGCTCGCCGTCGTCGCCCGCGGCGTGGACCCGGTGGAAGCACTCACCCTGCTGCGCGGCGACTGGCACAGCGGCTACGACCCCCACGCCCACCGGGTGGCCCCCCTCAGCACCCCGCTGGCCACCCAGCTGCCGCACGCCGTCGGCCTCGCGCACGCCGCCCGCCTCAAGGGCGACGACGTGGTCGCGCTCGCCATGGTCGGCGACGGCGGCACCAGCGAGGGCGACTTCCACGAGGCGCTGAACTTCGCCGCCGTCTGGCAGGCGCCGGTGGTCTTCCTGGTGCAGAACAACGGCTTCGCCATCTCCGTCCCGCTCGCCAAGCAGACCGCCGCCCCCTCCCTGGCCCACAAGGCCGTCGGGTACGGCATGCCCGGCCGGCTGGTCGACGGCAACGACGCCGCGGCCGTCCACCAGGTCCTCGGCGACGCCGTGCGGCACGCGCGAGCGGGGGGCGGCCCGACCCTGGTGGAGGCGGTGACGTACCGCGTCGACGCCCACACCAACGCCGACGACGCCACCCGCTACCGCAGCGACGCCGAGGTCGAGGCCTGGCGCGCGCACGACCCGATCCAGCTGCTGGAACGCGAACTGACCAGGCGCGGGCTGCTCGACGGGGACGGCATCGAGGCCGCCCGCCAGGACGCCGAGACGATGGCCGCCGACCTGCGCGAACGCATGAACCGGGACCCGGAACTCGACCCCATGGAACTCTTCGACCACGTCTACGCCGCCCCCACCGGGCAGCTGCGCGAGCAGCGCGCCCTGCTGCAGGCCGAGCTGGAGGCCGAGCAGGAGGAGCACGGCGGCCACGGCGCACAGGAAGGCGGCGCCCGATGACCACCGTCGCCGTCAAGCCCGCCACCATGGCGCAGGCCCTCACCCGCGCGATGCGCGACGCCATGGCAGCCGACCCGACCGTGCACGTCCTGGGCGAGGACGTCGGCACCCTCGGCGGTGTCTTCCGGGTCACCGACGGACTCGCCAAGGAGTTCGGCGAGGACCGCTGCACCGACACCCCGCTCGCCGAGGCGGGCATCCTCGGCACCGCGGTCGGCATGGCCATGTACGGCCTGCGGCCCGTGGTGGAGATGCAGTTCGACGCCTTCGCCTACCCGGCGTTCGAGCAGCTGATCAGCCATGTCTCCCGGATGCGCAACCGCACGCGCGGCAGGATGCCCCTGCCGATCACCGTCCGCATCCCCTACGGCGGCGGCATCGGCGGCGTCGAGCACCACAGCGACTCCTCCGAGGCCTACTACATGGCCACCCCGGGCCTGCACGTCGTCACCCCGGCGACCGTCGCCGACGCCTACGGGCTGCTGCGCCAGGCCATCGCCTCCGACGACCCGGTCGTCTTCCTGGAGCCCAAGCGCCTGTACTGGTCGAAGGACTCCTGGAACCCCGAGCAGCCGGCGGACGTGGAGCCCATCGGGCGAGCCGTGGTCCGGCGGACCGGCCGCAGCGCCACGCTCATCACCTACGGCCCCTCGCTGCCGGTGTGCCTGGAGGCCGCCGAGGCGGCCCGGGCCGAGGGCTGGGACCTGGAGGTCGTCGACCTGCGCTCCCTGGTGCCCTTCGACGACGAGACGGTCTGCGCGGCCGTCCGGCGCACCGGACGCGCGGTGGTGGTCCACGAGTCGACCGGCTTCGGCGGGCCGGGCGGCGAGATCGCGGCCCGCATCACCGAGCGCTGCTTCCACCACCTGGAGGCGCCGGTGCTCCGAGTGGCCGGATTCGACATCCCGTATCCGCCGCCCATGCTGGAGCGGCACCACCTGCCCGGCGTCGACCGCATCCTGGACGCCGTGGCCCGGCTGCAGTGGGAGGCCGAGGGCTGATGGCTCAGGTGCTGGAGTTCAAGCTGCCCGACCTCGGTGAAGGGCTCACCGAGGCGGAGATCGTCCGCTGGCTGGTGAAGGTCGGCGACGTGGTCGCCGTCGACCAGCCGGTGGTCGAGGTCGAGACGGCCAAGGCGATGGTCGAGGTGCCCTGCCCCTACGGCGGCGTGGTCACCGCCCGCTTCGGCGAGGAGGGCACCGAGCTGCCCGTCGGCGCGCCGCTGCTGACGGTCGCGGTAGGCGGGACGTCGACGGAGCCGGAGGGCTCCGGCAATGTCCTCGTCGGCTACGGCACCCAGGCTCCGGCGGCCCGTCGGCGCCGGGTACGGGCGGGGGCCGCGGGCGCGGCCGGCACGACGGCGGGGAACGGGCAGGGCGCCGGTCGGGGACCGGGCGCCGTCGACGGGCGGGCCGCGCAGCCGGGTGCCGCCGGGTCGGCACCCCGGGCCCGCGCGGCCGCAGCGGCGCCCGCACCCGCAGCGGCGCCCGCACCGGCCCAGGCGCCCGCGCCTGCCCCGGCACCCGCGTCCGCCGACGGTCCGGTCCCGGTGATCTCCCCCCTCGTCCGCAGACTCGCCCGTGACAACGGCGTGGACCTGCGGGAGCTGGCCGGCTCGGGGCCGGACGGGCTCATCCTGCGCGCGGACGTCGAGGACGTGCTGCGGACCAGGAGCGCGCGGGCCCGCACGGCCGAGGAACCGGCCGCCCGCACCCCGACGGCGCCGACGGCGGCCCCGACCGGAAGCGGGACGCGCATCCCCCTCAAGGGGGTGCGCGGCGCGGTCGCCGACAAGCTCTCCCGCAGCCGCCGGGAGATCCCGGACGCCACCTGCTGGGTCGACGCCGACGCGACGGAGCTCATGCGCGCGCGGGCCGCGATGAACGCGGCCGGCGGCCCGAAGATCTCCCTCCTGGCGCTGCTCGCCCGCATCTGCACGGCCGCCCTGGCCCGCTTCCCCGAGCTGAACTCCTTCGTCGACACCGAGGCCCGCGAGGTCGTCCGGCTCGACCACGTCCACCTGGGATTCGCCGCCCAGACCGACCGCGGCCTGGTCGTGCCGGTCGTCCGCGACGCCCACGCGCGCGACGCCGAGTCGCTGACCGCCGAGTTCGCCCGGCTGACCGAGTCGGCCCGCGCGGGGACGCTCACCCCCGGGGAACTCACCGGCGGGACCTTCACGCTGAACAACTACGGCGTCTTCGGCGTCGACGGCTCCACGCCGATCGTCAACCACCCCGAGGCGGCCATGCTCGGCGTCGGCCGCATCGTCCCCAAGCCGTGGGTGCACGAGGGCGAGCTGGCCGTCCGCCAGGTGGTGCAGCTCTCGCTCACCTTCGACCACCGGGTGTGCGACGGCGGCACGGCAGGCGGCTTCCTGCGGTACGTGGCGGACTGCGTGGAGCAGCCGGCGGTGCTCCTGCGCACCCTGTGAGCGAGCCGGTGCGCCCGGTATGACGTCCGCCGGCCCCGGGAGCGGGGGCCGGCAGGACATACTCGGGGCGTGACCGACACCGCTTTCGGAGTCCCCGGCACGCCCGCGCCGTACGACGCCGTCGTGCTGGCCGGCGGCGCCGCGCGGCGGCTCGGCGGCGCCGACAAGCCCGGCGTGCGCGTCGGGGGCCGGGCGCTGCTCGACCGGGTGCTCGCGGCGTGCGCGGGCGCCGGGACGACCGTGGTCGTGGCCGCACCCCGGCCCACCGCCCGGCCGGTGCGCTGGGCGCGCGAGGAGCCGCCCGGCGGCGGACCCGTCGCCGCACTGGAGGCCGGCCTGCGGCTGACCGGCGCCGCGCACACCGTCGTTCTCTCCGCCGACCTGCCCTTCCTCCGGCGGGACACGCTGCGGCGCCTGCTGACCGCCCTGCGGGACACCGGAGCCGACGGCGCGCTGCTCACCGACGCCGACGGGCGGGACCAGCCGCTCGTGGCCGCCTACCGCACCGCCGCGCTGCGCGGCGCGCTGACCGCCCTCGCCGACGCCCACCACGGCCTCGCCGGACTGCCCCTGCGCCGGCTGACCGGCGCCCTCCGCCTCACCCGCGTCCCGGACCCGCTCGCGTCCTTCGACTGCGACACCTGGGACGACATCGCCGCCGCCAGGGCACGCATCAGGGAGCATGGGCACGTGTTGGATGAATGGATCTCCGCAGTCAAGGACGAGCTGGGCATCGACCTGGACGTCGACACAGGCGTCCTGCTCGACCTGGCCCGGGACGCCGCGCACGGCGTGGCCCGGCCCGCCGCCCCGCTGACCACCTTCCTCGTCGGCTACGCCGCGGCCCGTGCCGGGGGCGGACCCGAGGCCGTCGCCGAGGCCGCCCGCAGGGCCACCGCACTGGCGCTGCGGTGGGAAGCGGAGGACGACGGGGGCAAGGTGGAGGACGGGAGCGCCAAGGTGGAGGACGGCGGCGCCACGCCGGCGGACGGCGGGGGCCCGAGCGCCCCGGACGCCGGATGACCGCCCCCGGCACCCCGGCGCCCGCCGAGGACACCGACGACCTCGACGTCGAGGAGGCCCTGGCCCTCGTGAGGGAAGCCCACCGGGAAGCCGAGAACGGCAGCACGGGTCAGGCGCCCGGCGCGGCCCCGCGCCCGGCCGGCGCGCGGCCCGCCGGGCGGCACGCGGGCACTCCCTGGACCCGCGCCCGGGAGATCGCCGCGCGCGCCGTACGCTCCGGCGTCCGCCGCGACCCCGTCTCCGTGCCCCTCCACGACGCCCTCGGCCTCGTCCTGGCCGCTCCCCTGGACGCCCTCACCGACCTGCCCTCGTTCGACACCTCCGCGATGGACGGCTGGGCGGTCGCCGGACCCGGCCCCTGGCAGGTGCGGGACGAGGGGGTGCTCGCCGGGCAGGCCCCGCCCGAGCCGCTGACCGACGGCGAGGCCGTCGGCATCGCCACCGGCGCCCGCATCCCGGCCGACACCACCGCCGTCCTGCGCACCGAGCACGGCCGGATCGACGCCCAGGGCCGCCTCCACGCCACCCGCGACATGCTGCACGGCCAGGACATCCGCCCCCGTGGCCAGGAGTGCCGCAGCGGCGACCAGCTGCTGCCCGTCGGCGCCCTGGTGACCCCCGCCGTGCTGGGCCTGGCCGCGGCGGCCGGATACGACACCCTCACCGCCGTACCGCGCCCCCGCGCCGAGGTCCTCGTTCTCGGCGACGAGTTGCTGACCGGGGGACTGCCGCACGACGGGCTGATCCGGGACGCGCTCGGCCCCATGCTGCCGCCGTGGCTGCGTGCGCTCGGCGCCGAGGTCGTGGCCGTACGGCGCGTCGGCGACGACGCCCGCGCCCTGCGGAAGGCAATCACGGGATCCGCCGCCGACCTCGTCGTCACCACCGGCGGCACCGCGGCCGGCCCCGTCGACCACGTCCACCCGGTCCTGGACCGCATCGGTGCCGAACTCCTCGTGGACGGCGTCATGGTGCGTCCCGGCCATCCCATGCTGCTGGCGCGCACCAAGGACGACCAGCATCTCGTCGGGCTGCCCGGCAACCCCCTCGCGGCCGTCTCCGGCCTGCTCACCCTCGCGGAACCGCTGCTGCGGACGCTCGCCGCCCGCCCGGCCCCCGAGCCGTACACGCTCCCGCTCCGCGACGCGGTGCAGGGGCATCCGCAGGACACCCGGCTCGTCCCCGTGGTGCTGCGCGGCGACCACGCGGTGCCGCTCCACTACAACGGACCTGCCATGCTCCGCGGCATCGCCGCCGCCGACGCACTGGCCGTCGTCCCACCGGGCGGGGCCCGGCCGGGCGAGGAGACGGAACTGCTGGACCTGCCGTGGGCGACCGCGGGGATCGGGGTGTGTTTCACGTGAAACTTCCGGGCCATGACGCCATCGCCCGCCAGGCGGACGAACACCTGGTGACCCACCGGGTGAAACTGCCGCGGAAAGTGGTGGAGCGCCCGGTCCGCCAGGTTGTCGAACGGCTGCTCATGGCTCTGCTGGTGCTGGTCGCCACCGCGATGGTCGTCTACGCCGACCACGACGGCTACCGCGACGCCTCCGACGACGCCGTCGACCTGCTCGACGCCTTCTACTACGCGACCGTCACCCTCTCCACCACCGGCTACGGCGACATCACCCCCGTCAGCGACGCCGCCCGCCTCACCAACATTTTCGTGATCACGCCCCTGCGCGTGCTGTTCCTGATCATCCTGGTCGGCACCACGCTGGAGGTCCTCACCGAACGCACCCGTGAGGAATGGCGCCTGAACCGCTGGAGGTCCACCTTGCGCGACCACACCGTCGTCATCGGCTTCGGCACGAAGGGGCGGTCGGCCGTCCAGACGGTCTGCGCGACCGGCCTGAAGAAGGAGCAGGTGGTCGTCGTCGACCCCAGCTCCAGGGTGATCGACGCGGCCACCGCCGAGGGCTACGTGGGTGTCATGGGCGACGCCACCCGCAGTGACGTGCTCCAGCGGGCCGAGGTCCACAAGGCGCGGCAGATCATCGTGGCCCCGCAGCGCGACGACACCGCCGTCCTCGTCACGCTGACCGCCCGCCAGCTCAACCGCAGCGCCAAGATCGTGGCCGCGGTGCGCGAGGAGGAGAACGTCCCGCTGCTCAAGCAGTCCGGCGCCGACGCGGTCATCACCAGCTCCGGCGCGGCAGGCAGGCTGCTCGGTCTGTCGGTGCTCAGCCCCGCGGCCGGCATGGTGATGGAGGACCTGATCCGGCAGGGCAGCGGACTGGACATCATCGAACGCCCGGTGGTGCGCGGCGAGGTGGGCAAGAAACCCCGCGAGACGGACGACCTGGTGGTGAGCGTCGTCCGCGGACACCGCGTCCTCGGCTACGACGATCCGACCGTCGGCACCCTGCAGCTGACGGACCGGCTCATCACCATCGTCCGCGCCACGCCCGGCGCGCAGATCACACCGGACACCCGTCCCCTGCCGCGTGATTGAGCGCGGAGGCGGGGAGTAGCGTCACCGGCATGCATGCGATCACGATTCGAGAACCCGGCGGTCCCGAGGCGCTGGTGTGGGACGAGGTCCCCGATCCGGTGCCCGGCGAGGGCGAGGTGCTGGTCGAGGTGGTGGCCAGCGCCGTCAACCGCGCCGACGTCCTGCAGCGGCAGGGCTTCTACGACCCGCCGCCCGGCTCCTCCCCCTACCCCGGACTGGAGTGCTCCGGCAGGATCGCCGCGCTCGGCCCCGGGGTGTCCGGCTGGGCCGTCGGCGACGAGGTGTGCGCGCTGCTCGCGGGCGGCGGCTACGCCGAGAAGGTCGCCGTGCCGGCCGGGCAGCTGCTGCCCGTGCCGGAGGGCGTCGACCTGAGGCAGGCGGCTGCGCTGCCCGAGGTGGTCTGCACGGTCTGGTCCAACGTGTTCATGGTCGCCCATCTGCGCCCCGGCGAGACCCTGCTGGTGCACGGCGGCTCCAGCGGCATCGGCACCATGGCGATCCAGCTCGCCAAGGCCCTCGGCGCCAGGGTCGCGGTGACGGCCGGCACGAAGGAGAAGCTGGACCACTGCGCCGAGCTGGGCGCGGACGTGCTGATCAACTACCGGGAACAGGACTTCGTCGCCGAGATCGAGCAGGCCACCGACGGTGCGGGAGCCGACGTCATCCTCGACAACATGGGCGCCAAGTACCTGGACCGCAACGTCCGGGCCCTCGCCGTCAACGGACGCCTCGCCATCATCGGCATGCAGGGCGGGGCCAAGGGCGAGCTGAACATCGCCGCCCTGCTCAACAAGCGGGCCGCGATCAGCGCCACCTCGCTGCGCGCCCGCCCGCTGGGCGAGAAGGCGGCCATCGTCGCCGCCGTACGGGAACACGTGTGGCCCCTGATCGCCGCGGGCCGCATCCGCCCGGTCGTCGACCGGGAGGTGCCGACACCGCAGGCCGCGGAGGCCCACCGCCTGGTGGAGGCGAGCGGTCACATCGGCAAGGTGCTGCTGGTGACGCCGTAGGCCGCGCTGCCGGAGGGCCGGCCGCGGTCGCGGTGCGGCCCTTCGGTCCGGCGGTGAACAGCGGTCCGGCGGTGGACAGGGACGTATGAGCGGCTGCCGAAGCCGCGGTCACCCGTCGGAGCTAGCCCGCCGTGCGCCGAGCCGTACCCGTGAACGGGACGGATGCCGGCGGTTCCTCGGTCAGGAAGGTCTCGTCCTCCCCGAAGTCCGGGGCCTGGAAGGGGTTGGTCGCCGGCGGCGGCGACGCGGCGGTGGAGTAGTGGGGCGTCCCCGCCGGAGCGGAGAACAGCGAGGTCGGTTCGATGGGAGGTCTTCCGTTCGTCATAGGGCCATGAAGGAGCCGACGCCCGTGACCGGGCACGGCGGTCCTACAGCTTGCTCATCTTCGGGTACGGGCTCAGGATCCGCTCCCGCACCGAACCGAAATCGACAAGCGCCGCGACTCCGTCCTCGATGCCGATGACCCGGCCGAGGCCGTACACGTCGTGGGTGACCTGGTCGCCCACGGCGAAGTGCTTGATGGGCGGCGCGACCGGGGCCTTGAAGGGGCTGGTAGGCAAGTGGCGCTTCGGTGCAGCTGGCTTTGTCATTGCGACCAGTATGCGCCCGCGCGCCTCCCTCCGGTACGGCACTTGGCGCCCGCCGTGCGGCGAAGGCGGCTGCGCCGGCCCGGACCGGCCGCCGTGACCTGCGGCGCATCCACGGGGCCGGCCGGGCTCCGCACCCGGCGAGAACCACGCGGGCACGCCCGCGGCGCGCATACGCCAGAGGGCCGGACCGCTTGCGCGGCCCGGCCCTCTGAACCGGCGGAGGATACGAGATTCGAACTCGTGAGGGGTTGCCCCCAACACGCTTTCCAAGCGTGCGCCCTAGGCCTCTAGGCGAATCCTCCGCCGGAAACATTACATGACCGAGGGGAGTGCTCGCGAACTCGTTCCCGCAGGCCCGCATCGGGTACTCTGTGCGGAGCCCCTCACGCGGCGCTATCTGACTGAACTCCCCCAGGGCCGGAAGGCAGCAAGGGTAGGTCGGCTCTGGCGGGTGCGTGGGGGGCGCTCGCGTTCCCGGGTCGCGGGCGGAGCCCGTTGTCAGTGAGCGCCTATAACCTCGTATGCGTGTCGTCTCTCGCGCTGTACCGCCGCTATCGCCCGGAGACCTTCGCGGAGGTCATCGGGCAGGAGCATGTGACCGACCCGCTGCAGCAGGCGCTGCGGAACAACCGGGTCAATCACGCGTACCTGTTCAGCGGACCGCGCGGCTGCGGGAAGACCACCAGCGCGCGCATCCTCGCCCGCTGCCTGAACTGCGAGCAGGGTCCCACCCCCGCACCGTGCGGGGAGTGCCGGTCGTGCCGGGACCTGGCCAGGAACGGGCCGGGCTCGATCGACGTCATCGAGATCGACGCCGCCTCCCACGGTGGCGTGGACGACGCCCGTGAGCTGCGGGAGAAGGCCTTCTTCGGGCCCGCCGCGAGCCGGTACAAGATCTACATCATCGACGAGGCCCACATGGTCACGTCGGCCGGCTTCAACGCGCTGCTCAAGGTCGTCGAGGAGCCGCCGGAGCATCTGAAGTTCATCTTCGCGACCACCGAGCCCGAGAAGGTCATCGGGACGATCCGCTCGCGTACGCACCACTATCCGTTCCGGCTCGTCCCCCCGGGCACCCTGCGGGACTACCTCGCCGAGGTGTGCCGCAAGGAGGACATCCCGGTCGAGGACGGCGTGCTCCCGCTCGTCGTGCGCGCCGGCGCCGGCTCCGTGCGTGACTCCATGTCCGTCATGGACCAGCTCCTCGCCGGCGCCGGGGAACAGGGCGTGACGTACGCCATGGCGACCTCCCTGCTCGGATACACCGACGGCTCCCTCCTCGACTCCGTCGTCGAGGCCTTCGCCACCGGGGACGGGGCCGCCGCGTTCGAGGTCGTCGACCGCGTCATCGAGGGGGGCAACGATCCGCGGCGGTTCGTCGCCGACCTGCTGGAGCGGTTGCGGGACCTGGTGATCCTGGCGGCCGTGCCCGACGCGGCGGAGAAGGGGCTCATCGACGCTCCCGCCGACGTCCTAGAGCGCATGCAGGCCCAGGCCGAGACCTTCGGCGCCGCCGAGCTGAGCCGCGCCGCCGACCTGGTCAACGAAGGCCTGACCGAGATGCGCGGCGCCACCTCGCCCCGCCTCCAGCTGGAACTGATCTGCGCCCGCGTGCTGCTGCCCGCCGCCTACGGCGACCAGCGGTCGGTGATGGCCCGCCTCGACCGCCTCGAGCGCGGCGCCGGCTTCTCCGGCGGCGGTGCTCCGGCCATGGGGTACGTCCCGGGCCCCGAGGTCCACGGCGGCGCCCTGCCCGCCTCCGGCACGGGGGCCGGTGCGGTGTCCGCGCCTCCCGGCGCGGGGCCCGCGGCGGCCCGGGCGGCCGTACGGACCGCGGGCGCGCCGGGAGGCGCGGGCGGGGCGGGCCTCCCGGGCGGGACGCCGGCCGCTCCGGCACCCGCGGCGGTCCCGGCCTCCGCGCCTGCGCCCGCTCCCGCCGCTTCCCCCGCTCCGGCTTCCGCGCCTGTGCCTGCCCCGGCCGCGGCCGCTCCGGCGGCGCCCGCCCCGGCCGCCGCCGCTCCCGGAGCCTGGCCCACCGCAGCCCCGGCCGGCGGCGGCCGGCGGCCCGGTGGCTGGCCGACCGCGGCTGCTCCGGCAGGGGCCCGGCAGCCCACCGGACAGCCGGACCAGCAGCCGCAGCCCCCGCAAGGGCAGTCCGCCGCCGCGGCCCCGGCTCCGGCCGCCCCGGCCGGCGGCCTCGACCCCCGCGCGCTCTGGCCGAACATCCTGGAGGCCGTCAAGAACCGCCGCCGCTTCACCTGGATCCTGCTCAGCCAGAACGCCCAGGTGACCGGTTTCGACGGCACCACCCTCCAGCTCGGCTTCGTCAACGCCGGCGCCCGGGACAACTTCGCGGGCAGCGGCAGCGAGGACGTGCTGCGGCAGGCCCTCACCGAGCAGTTCAACGTGCACTGGAAGATCGAGGCGGTCGTCGACCCCTCCGGTGGCGGCTCCGCCCCTGCCGGACCGGGCGGCTCACCCGGTCACGGCGGCGGAGGCAGCGGCTACGGCGGCGCTCCCGCCGGTGGCTACGGCGCTCCGGCCGGTGGCTACGGCACCCCGTCGGCGGCCCCCCGCCCCGCTGCTCCCCAGCAGGCCCCGCAGGCGCCCGCCGCACCGCAGGGCGGCGCTCCGGCCGCGCCGGCCCCCGCGCCCCGGCCGGCCCCCGCGCCGGAGCCGCCGCCCGTCGCTCCCGAGGACGACATCGCGGAGGACGACGACCCGGATCTGGACGAGTCGGCGCTCTCCGGCCACGAGCTGATCGTGCGGGAACTGGGGGCGACGGTGGTGGAGGAGTTCTCCAACGAGTGACCGGCGGTGACGGGCCCGGCCGGGCGGTGACCTCTCCCATCGCGGTGGCCTGCGGCAGGACGGCCTCCGCGTCCCGGCGCGGTGAGGAGCCGTCCGCCGGCCGGGGAGCGGCCGCGCTGTTGGAGGAACGTACGACAAACCCGGCGCTCAGTCTTCGGCGACCTTGCCATTAGGCTGAGTGCCGTGAAGGTCCTCGTCATCGGCAGCGGCGCCCGCGAACACGCCCTGTGCCGCTCCCTGTCCCTCGATCCCGACGTCACCGCGCTGCACTGCGCCCCCGGCAACGCCGGCATCGCCGAGGTCGCCGAGCTGCACCAGGTCGACGCCCTCGACGGCGCCGCGGTGACCGAGCTGGCCACCCGGCTCGGCGCCGACCTGGTCGTCGTCGGCCCGGAGGCCCCGCTGGTCGCCGGTGTGGCCGACGCCGTCCGCGCGGCGGGCATCCCCGTGTTCGGCCCCTCGCGGGAGGCCGCGCAGCTCGAGGGGTCCAAGGCCTTCGCCAAGGACGTCATGGCGGCCGCGGGGGTGCCGACCGCCCGCTCCTACGTCTGCACCACCGCCGAGGAGGCCGCCGAGGCACTCGACGCGTTCGGCGCGCCGTACGTCGTCAAGGACGACGGCCTCGCCGCCGGCAAGGGCGTCGTCGTCACCTCCGACCTGGACGCCGCCAAGGCGCACGCCGCGGCCTGCGAGCGGGTGGTGATCGAGGAGTTCCTCGACGGCCCCGAGGTCTCCCTGTTCGCCGTCACCGACGGGCGGACGGTCCTGCCGCTGCAGCCCGCCCAGGACTTCAAGCGCGCGCTGGACGGCGACGAGGGCCCCAACACCGGCGGCATGGGCGCCTACTCGCCACTCCCGTGGGCCGATCCCAAGCTGGTCGGCGAGGTGCTGGAGACGGTGCTGCAGCCGACGGTCGACGAGATGCGCCGCCGGGGCACGCCCTTCTCCGGGCTGCTCTACGCCGGCCTCGCGATCACCTCGCGCGGGGTCCGCGTCATCGAGTTCAACGCCCGCTTCGGCGACCCGGAGACCCAGGTCGTGCTGGCCCGCCTGAAGACCCCGCTGGCCGGTGTCCTGATGGCCGCCGCCACCGGCGGCCTCGCCGATCTGCCGCCCCTGCGCTGGAGCGAGGACGCGGCCGTCACCGTGGTCGTCGCCTCGCACAACTACCCCGGCGCCCCGCGTACCGGCGACCCGATCACCGGCCTGGACGAGGTGGCCGCCGAGGACGCTCCGCACGCGTACGTGCTGCACGCCGGCACCAGGCGGGACGGTGACGCGGTGGTCAGCGCGGGCGGTCGGGTGCTGTCCGTCACGGCGACCGGCGAGGACCTGGCCGAGGCGCGCGAACGGGCTTACCGGGCGGTGGGCCGGATCCGGCTCGAGGGCTCGCAGCACCGCACCGACATCGCGGCGAAGGCGGCGCGGCCCGCGTAACCGCACGGCCCCGCCCGGCCCGGGCGGTCCGCACCGCCCGGACGGCCGGGGCCCAGCCGGTCCAGCCCGCCCAGCCGGCCCAGTCCGCGCAGCCCGCCCCGCCCGGACGTCCGGCTCGGTCCGCCCAGCGGACGGCCGGCCCGGCCCGGCCCCGTCCGCGCCGCCCGGGACAGCCCCGGCCGGTCCGCGTCATCCCCGGGCGGCACCCGTGCCCGCCGGCCGGTCCGCGTCATCCCCGGGCGGCACCCGTGCTCCCGGCCCGTCGTCTCACCTGCCCAGGGACCGCCCAGGGACCGCCCAGGCCCCGGATCCACGATCCGGGGCCTGATCTTTGCTGTCTGTCACCCAGCTCTGACCAGAGCCATTCCATCGAGTGAGCAATCCCCTATACGGCTGACGAGGGCGTGGGCCCCAACTAGGGTGCCGCGCAAGCGTTCCGGCACTTGGCCCACCGGCATTGCGATGTCAGTGGCGGGTGCCACAGTGGGGGAGTGAGCAAGTCCAGGACAGCACGCGATCGGCAGGAAGGGGGCGAGGTCGACACGTGACCGGAATCGGCAGGGAGGCGGGCGCGCAGGCCGCGCGCTCCCGGGCGCTCGCCGTGCTGCGGGTCCGGGCCCGGGCGCTGGCCGTCGCCCTGCTGCCCGCGGGCGCCGCCGTGATCCTCCTGGCCGGCGCTCCCACCGGCCGTTTCGTCGGCCCCGGCTGGGACGCGGCCCGCTGGACCGTGGGCGTGCTCGCCATGCTGGTGCTGCTGGCCGCGGCCGGCATCGCCCTGGTCGTCGCCCGGGCCCGCCCCGCCGTGAGTCCCACGGTGCCGGTTCCGGAGGCGTCCGCCCCCGACCTGTACCGGATGGTGCGCGACCTCGCCGACCGCATGGACGTGCCGGCGCCCTCCGCCATAGCGCTCACCCCGGACTGCGACAGCTGGCTGGAGGACCGCGCCCATGCGTCCCACGGCCCGCCTCCGCGCCCCGCGCCCGGCGGGACGGCGGGCCCGGGCCGCCGGACCCCGGTCGCGCCGGTCCTCGTCATCGGCTCCCCTTTCCTGTGGTGGATGCGCGTCGGCGAACTGCGCGCGGTCCTCGCCCCGGTCATCGCCGGCACGGGTCCCTCGGCCCAGCCGGACATAGCCGCCGCCCGCCGCTTCGTGCGCGGGCTGGACGCGGCCGTGGCCGTCGCCTCGACGCCGGGGCGCTGCCCGCCGGCCCGCGGGGTGTGCGCGGTCATCGGCTGGGTGGCGCGTCTGCTGCTGCGGAGCTGCCGGGAGCATGCGGTGCAGATGGAGCGCGGGGTCGCCGCGGCGGCGGCCGAGCGCGCCAAGACGGTGGACTACGGCCTGCGGATCGTCGCCCAGGAGCAGGTCGGGCTCGCCTACGCCGGCTGGGACCGGCTGCTGACCCGGGTGGCGCTGCCCGCCTGGCGCATGGGCCGCTGGCCCTCCCGGCTGGACGCGGGCGTGGTCGCGGCGCTCACGGAGCTGTCCCGCCGGGACCGTCTCGCCGAGGGGTTCGCGTCCCGGCTCGGCGAGCGGCCCGCCTGCGACCTGCTGGAGGAGCCCGGCGCGGTGGACGAGGCCGCCTCGCTGCTCGCCGCCCGCCTCTTCCACGGCGGCCCCGCCGAGTGCGGCCGTGACTGGGCCCCGGTGGACTGGCAGGCGTATCCGGAGGAGGTCGTGGACCGCACCTGGCGCGCCGACGCGGCCCGCCTCCACCGCGTCCTGGACTCCCTGGGCGTCCGCCCGTCCCTGGACCCGGCCGCCCCCGACCCCGGCGGCCCCACCCTGGCCCGCGTCCTGGACCACCTCGCCGAGCCGGTGACCACCGCCCCCCACCGCTCCGGCAGGCGGACACCGGGCGCCCCGAACCACCCCGCCCCCCTGCCCACCTCCTCCTCCGCCGGGACCTCCTCCACCGCGCTCCCGGCCACCGCCGGGACCCCCGCCGCGCTCCCGGCCACCGCCTCCGCCGGGAACGCCGCCCACCCCCGAGCCGAGGGACACCGCCCCGCCCCCGCGCCCGGTTCCACCCCGGGCCCGCCGCCGACCCACCGGCCCGCTCCGCCCCCCGCTCCCCACCCCGGCGCCCCGCCCGCGCACACCTCCGTGGAGCCCCTGGGCCACCTCGGCCACCCGGACGATGTGGACGACGGGGACGCCGAGGAGGACGCCGACCCCACCACCGAGCGCAGTGCCGTTCTCGCCGCCGGCCTGAGCGCCGCGCTGGCCCGGGAGGAGGGCGCCGCGCCGGACGGGGGCGCCGCAGCCCGGCAGAGCCCCGAGAGCGCGCTGTGGGACGACGGCGGGCTGCCCCTGTTCCCCCTGCAGCCCCCGCGCACCGCCCGCGAGGTCCTCGCCGACCACGTCAAGGCGATGGTGTGCTGCGCGGCCGTCGACACCGCCGGCGCCGCCCCCGCCCTGGACTGGCTGGACGGCCCGTCCCTGCTGCTGGGCGGGGAGCGGGCCGCCGATCTGACGCCCAGGGTGCTCAGCCTGATCGAGGAGGGAGACCCGGGCCCGCTGCGCGACTGGCTGGCCGCGTCCGGGATACGTCCCGAGAAGCCCGTACGGCTCGTCTGACCCGTCCGTTCCGTCCGCCCCGGCCGCCTTAGCGGAAAGGCTTCTTCCACTTCAGGTCAATTCATCACGAGTGGTGACCGGGCCCGCGCGTCATGTGATGTGCTGGGACCGACCACGCCGTTGGCAAGAGCTCGCGACATACGACAGCACGGTCGAACCCCGCGAGCACACCGAGCGGCGTTCCGGACACGTTCCACACACGTGCCCAGCACATCCGAGCGTCTTCGAGCACGCACGGAACGACCCGAGCACCACCGAGACAGGACACGGGGGGCCTGAGGGAGGGGAGCGACCATGGCCTCGGACCACGTCCGCCGCTGGGAGTCCGGAGCACTCGCGCACGCCGTCACGGACCCCTTCGGGCAGGGTCCTCTGCCCTGGCTGCGCGGCAGCGAGACGTACTTCGACGACACCGGTCACGTCGTCCCCTGGTACGTCGAGCCCGCTCCGCCGCAGCATTCCGGCGCGGCCGGCGCGCGCGTCCCCGCACCCCGGCCGGCCGGCGCCGGCCTGCGCTCGGCCGACGACGTGCACCGCCAGATCAAGGGGTTCACCTCCACCGGCGCGGTGGCGCCCGGCGAGGCGATCGACTTCCACATCACGGTGGACCCGCCGCAGGAGTTCGGCGTCGACATCTACCGCATCGGCCACTACGGCGGCGACGGCGCCGCCAAGATCACCACGAGTCCGCGGCTGTCCGGCATCGTCCAGCCCGCGCCGCTGGCCGCCGACCGCACGGTCTCCTGCCACCACTGGTGGCTGTCCTGGCGCCTGCAGGTGCCCTCCCACTGGAGCATCGGCGCCTACGTGGCCGTCCTCACCACCGCCGACGGCTACCGCTCCCACGTGCCGTTCACGGTCCGCGACGACCACCCCGCCGACCTGCTCCTGCTGCTGCCGGACATCACCTGGCAGGCGTACAACCTCTACCCGGAGGACGGCCGCACCGGCGCCAGCCTGTACCACGCGTGGGACGAGGAGGGCCGGCTGCTCGGCGAGGCCGGCGCGGCGACCACGGTCTCCTTCGACCGCCCCTACGCGGGCGCGGGCCTGCCCCTGCACGTCGGCCACGCCTACGACTTCATCCGCTGGGCCGAGCGCTACGGCTACGACCTCGCCTACGCCGAGGCCCGCGACCTGCACGCCGGCCGCGTCGATCCGGCCCGCTACCGGGGCCTGGTCTTCCCCGGCCACGACGAGTACTGGTCCGTGCGGATGCGCCGCGCGGTCGAGGACGCCCGCGACCGCGGCACCTCGCTGGTGTTCCTGTCCGCCAACACCATGTACTGGCGGGTGGAGCTGGGCCCCTCCCCGTCCGGCGTGCCCGACCGGCTGCTGACCTGCCGCAAGCGCAAGGGCCCGGGGAAACCGGTGCTGTGGCGGGAGGTCGACCGGCCCGAGCAGCAGCTGCTCGGCATCCAGTACGCGGGCCGGGTGCCCGAGCCGCATCCGCTGGTCGTCCGCAACGGCGGCCACTGGCTGTGGGAGGGGACCGGCGCCCACGAGGGCGACGAGATCGAGGGCCTGGTCGCCGGCGAGGCGGACCGTTACTTCCCGCGCACCCCGCTGCCCGAGCACGACGAGCGCATCCTGCTCGCCCACTCCCCCTACACCGACGCCGACGGCGTCCTGCGCCACCAGGACACCTCCCTCTACCGCGCCCCCTCCGGCGCCTGGGTCTTCGCCTCCGGCACCTTCGCCTGGTCCCCGGCGCTGGACCGCCCCGGCCATGTCGACCCCCGCGTCCAGCGGGCCACGGCCAACCTGCTGGACCGCATCTGCAAACGCGACTGACCGCGGCCGACCCCCCGCACGCGTCCCCCCGCCCCCGTACGGGAGAATCGAGGCACTTGGGGCCGCCCGTCGCCCGTACCGCCCGGTCCGGGCCTCGCGGGCGCCCCGCTGGATGCAACCACGGGGAGGAACCGTGTCCGGATTCGTGGAGAAGCCCGAGCCGATCGAGGTTCCGGGCCTGGTGCACCTGCACACCGGGAAGGTGCGCGACCTGTACCGGAACGAGGCGGGCGACCTCGTGATGGTCGCCAGCGACCGCATCTCCGCCTTCGACTGGGTGCTGCCCACCCGGATCCCGGACAAGGGCCGCATCCTCACCCAGCTCTCCCTGTGGTGGTTCGACCGGCTGCGCGACCTGGCCCCCAACCATGTGATCAGCACGGAGGCCCCCGAGGGCGCCCCCGCCGACTGGGCGGGCCGCACCCTGGTCTGCAAGTCGCTGGACATGGTCCCGGTGGAGTGCGTGGCCCGCGGCTACCTCACCGGCTCGGGCCTGCTCGAGTACCGGGAGTCCCGCACGGTCTGCGGGCTCGCCCTGCCCGAAGGGCTCGTGGACGGCTCGGAGCTCCCCGCCCCGATCTTCACCCCGGCCACCAAGGCCGAGGTCGGCGAGCACGACGAGAACGTCTCCTACGAGGAGGTGGCCCGCCAGGTCGGCGCGGAGACCGCCGCCCAGCTGCGCCAGGCCACCCTCGCCGTGTACTCCCGGGCCCGGGACATCGCCCGCGACCGGGGGATCGTCCTGGCCGACACCAAGTTCGAGTTCGGCTTCGACGGGGACGCGCTCGTCCTGGCCGACGAGGTCCTCACCCCCGACTCCTCCCGGTTCTGGCCGGCCGACCAGTGGGAGCCGGGCCGGGCGCAGCCCTCGTACGACAAGCAGTTCGTGCGCGACTGGCTGACCTCCGCGGAGTCCGGCTGGGACCGCAGGAGCGAGCAGCCCCCGCCGCCGCTGCCCGAGCACGTCGTGGCGGCGACCCGGGCGAAGTACGTGGAGGCGTACGAGCGCCTGACCGGCACCAGCTGGTCGTAGCCGGTCGCCCCGGCGGACCCGGCCGCCCCCGGTGTCCGCCGGGGGCGGCGCGAGCCGCCGGTGTCCGCCGGGGGCCGCGCGAGAAGCCCCCGGCGCTCCGGCCGGGGAGACGCGAAAAGCCCCCGGCCGGAACCGGGGGCTTTCTCGCGTGGAGCGGACGACGAGGCTCGAACTCGCGACCTCAACCTTGGCAAGGTTGCGCTCTACCAACTGAGCTACGTCCGCGTTGCGCCGTGGCGCGAGAGCAACTATACCCAACCTCGTTCGCGGGCGAGACGCACCGCCGCGTGCCGGTTGTCGGCGCCGAGCTTCGTGACGGCCGAGGAGAGGTAGTTGCGCACGGTCCCCGGAGACAGGGCGGCCCGCTCGGCGATCTCCGCGACGGGCGCGCCGTCGGCGGCCAGCTCCAGCACCTCGGCCTCCCGCGCGGTCAGCGGCGAGTCCCCGGCGGAGATCGCGTCGGCGGCCAACTCCGGGTCGACGTAACGGTTCCCGGCGTGCACGGTCCGGATGATCTCGGCGAGCCGCTGCGCGCTGACGGTCTTCGGGACGAACCCCCGCACACCGGCCGCGAGCGCCCGTTTCAGGTGCCCCGGCCGTCCGTGCCCGGTGACGATCAGCACCCGGCAGCCGGGCAGCTCGGCCCGCAGGGATGTGGCGACCTTCACACCGTCGGCCCCGGGCATCTGCAGGTCCAGCACGGCCACGTCGGGCCGGTGCGCCCGGGCCATCGCCAGGGCCTCGGGACCGCTCGCCGCCTCCGCGACGACCAGCAGATCGTCCTCCAGGGAGAGCAGCGCGGCCAGCGCGCCCCGGATCAGGTGCTCGTCGTCGGCGAGCAGGAGCCGCACCCGGGCGCTCACGAGGCGACTCCTTCCACCGGCGCCAGGGGTACCTGAGCCACCACCCGGAACCGGTCCCGGCCGTCGCCGACCACGCCCGCCTCCAGGGTCCCGTCCACGGCGGCCAGCCGTTCCCGCAGCCCGGCGAGCCCCGTGCCGCCACCCGCCCGCACCGCCGCCCCGGCCGCGCCCGCCGCCCCGGCCTCGGCGTCCGGCACGCCGTCGTTCTCCACCGTCAGCACCGCCCGCCCCTCTCGCACCGTCAACCCCACCTCGCACCGGCCCGCGTCCCCGTGCCGCAGCACGTTCGTGGTCGCCTCGCGCACCACCCAGCCGAGCGCGGACTGCACCTCGGCAGGCAGGCCACCGGTCTCCGCGCGGACCGCGCAGTCGATCCCGGCCGCCGCCAGCACCCCCTGGGCGCCGGCGAGTTCGGCGCCGAGGTCCGCTTCGCGGTAGCCGCGGACCACGGCCCGCACCTCGCGCTGCGACTCCTGCGCGATGCGCTGGACCTCCACCATCTGTTCCACGGCCTCCGGCCTTCCGCGCCGCGCCAGTTGCACGGCCAGCTCGCTCTTGAGCGAGATGACGGACAGGTTCCGCCCCAGCACGTCGTGCAGATCGCGTCCGAACCGCAGCCGTTCCTCGGCGACGGCGAGCCGCGCCTCGACCTCGCGGGCCCGCTCCGCCTCCCACAGCGCGGACAGGGTCCAGGCGCCGCAGCGGCAGGCGAGCAGGGAGAACGCCGCCCCGAAGGCGGTGACCAGGCCGGTCGCGAGGAGGCCGGGGCCGCTGCGGTCGGCGAGCCCGAACGCGCCCACGAGCAGCACCGCGAGCACCGCGGCCTGACGCAGGAACACCCGTACGGGCACCGTGAGCCCGTACAGCAGCCCGAACGGCAGCACGGAGGCGCCGATGGCCAGCCGGACCGCCACCGGCTCGGCGGCGTCCAGCGCCGCGAGGGCCACGAGCAGGGCCAGCGCCAGCCCCATCAGGGCGGCCGGGACGCGGTGCGCGCCGGCCGGCAGCGGTGCGCGCCCCAGGTAGTGGTCGAGCGCGGACCGGGTGAGCCGGTTGGAGAGCGCGCACTGCAGGGTCGCCACCAGGGCCAGCGAGGCGCCGAGGACGTGCGCCGCGGGCCGGTGGCCGAGCCCGCCGGCCAGGGGCAGCAGCAGCCAGCAGAGGGAGAAGAACCAGGTGGAGACGTACCAGGTGACGACGGTGTACAGCTCGACCCGTTCGGTCTTGCTGCGCTCCCGCCAGTGCCGCTGCTGCCACCGCCGTAGCCGTCCCACCATGTGCGCCCCCCGTCCCTCAGCGCCGCGGCTCCCACCGGAACCACCGCCCTACAGCAAACACCGCCAGCACGGTCCAGGCCAGTGCGGTCACGAGGGCGCCGAGGGCCTCGTACGCGCTCAGCCGGCCGGTCCAGCCCGCCCGGACGAGCCGGATCGCGGCGGACAGCGGGAGCAGTTCGCAGACGGAGGCGAGCCTGGCCGGCATGGCCTCGGTGGGGAACATGATCCCCGAGCCGATCATCGACACGAACACCAGCGGCAGCGAGGTGACCTGGCCGCTCTCCACGGTCCGGGTGAAGGACGCGGTGAGCGCGGCGAGCGCGGCGCTCAGCACCAGCCCGGCCAGCAGCCCCAGCAGCGCCAGGTGCGGCGCCTTGGGCGCCCCGGCGTGCAGCAGGACCGCGCATCCGGCGCACAGCACCAGCGCCTGGGCGAGGCCCAGGGCCAGGGCGGGCAGGGCGGTCCCGGTGAGGATCTCGCCGTCGGTCAGCTCGCCGGTGCGCAGCCGCTTCAGGACGAGGTCCTCGCGCCGCGCGACGTAGGCGTTGACCAGCGAGGTGTAGACGGCGAAGAGGAAGGAGAAGCCGATGGCGGCGGTCAGCATGGCCGTCCCCATGCTCAGTCCCTGCTTCTCCAGGTCGAGTTGGTCGAGGGCCGGCCGCACGCTGAACGGCAGCGCGAGCGGCACGACGAGCGCGGTGAACACGACGCCGCGGTTGCGGCCGAGGAGGGCGAACTCCGCCCTCGCCAGCGCCCGCAGCCGCCGTAGGGAGGGCGTGAGGGCGCCCGGGATCACGCCGCTCATGCCGCCGCCTCCGTCCCCGGCTCGAGGCTCCGTCCGGCCGCGGGGACTCCCGTCCGGGCGATGCCGAGGAACGCCTCCTCCAGGGACGCCGAGCGCACGTCCAGTCCGCGCAGTTCGACGCCGGCCCGTTCGGCCCAGGCGAGGACGGCGGTGGCGGTCCGCTGGAGTTCGCGGGTGCGCAGCCGTACGACCCTGCCGTCGCTCTCGTGCCCGCACACGCCGAGCTCGGCGAGGGGCGGCAGGTCGCCGAGGTGGTACCCGTCGGGCAGTTCGAAGGACATCCGGGAGGGGCGGCCGGCGGTGACCTCGGCCGGGGTGCCGGAGGCGGCGATGCGGCCCTCGTGGAGGATGGCGAGCCGGTCGGCGAGGCCCTCGGCCTCCTCCAGGTAGTGCGTGGTGAGCAGGACGGTCGTGCCCGTCTCCCGCAGTTGCCGCACCAACGTCCAGGTGTCCCGGCGGCCCTCCGCGTCGAGCCCGGTCGTCGGCTCGTCGAGGAACAGCACCTCGGGGTCGCCGAGCAGCGCGAGCGCCAGGTCCAGGCGCCGCCGCTCGCCGCCGGAGAGCTGCTTGACCCGCACCCGGTGCTTGCCCGCGAGCCCGACCAGCTCCAGCGCCTGCCCCTCCGGCCGGGCCCCGCTGGTGCATCCCGCCCACATCCGGGCGGTCTCGGCGACGGTCAGCTCGGCGGGGAACCCGCCCTCCTGGAGCATCACTCCGGTGCGGGGGCGTACGGCGGCCCGCTCCCGGTACGGGTCGTGGCCGAGGACCCGTACCCGGCCGCCGGCCGGCGCGGCCAGACCTTCCAGCAGTTCCACGGTGGAGGTCTTGCCGGCGCCGTTGGTGCCCAGCAGGGCGAAGATCTCGCCGCGTGCCACGGAGAAGGTGATGCCGCGCACCGCCTCGAACCCGCCCCCGTAGACACGTGTGAGGTCGGTGACCTCGATCACGTGCTCGTGTCCGTCGATGTCCATGAGGACAGCGTCCCGGCGGCGCGGCCGGACGGGCAGTGTGCGGTGTCATTTTCCCGGCATGACAAATGTCAGAGCGGCCGGACGACGAAAGAACCCCGGTCCGAGGGACCGGGGTTCTTCTTCCCGAGCGGACGACGAGGCTCGAACTCGCGACCTCAACCTTGGCAAGGTTGCGCTCTACCAACTGAGCTACGTCCGCGCTGCTCCCGACCGGCTCCCACCGATCGGTGCGAGCACCAGCCTACCTGATCCACAGGAATGGTCGGTACGGCGGTGCAGAGCGGGTGACAGGAATCGCACACTGCGCCTTCCCCCTGGAAGGGGGATGTTCTACTACTGAACTACACCCGCACGGTCCGTGGGATCCGGCCCTGCGGCCTCGCCCCTCGGCGTGTCCCAGACATTAGCCGATCACCCGGGGGGTCGCGCAAGTCGGTTCCGCCGTGCCCCCGTCCGTCCCAAGTGCACGGTCCCCAGGGCCCGCTGACGGACCCTGAGGACTCGCCCCTTCGCGGGCTCACTGCGCGGCGCTGAACGCCTCGTAGACCTTCTTCGGGATGCGTCCGCGTGCCGGGACGTCCATCTTGTTGGCCTGGGCCCAGGCGCGGACGGCCGCCGGGTCGGGCGCGACCTCCGTCTGCCGGTACGCCTTGCCGGACCGCGACCGCTTGCGGCCGGCCTCGACGTAGGGCGCGAGCGCCTTGCGCAGTTTCTTGGCGTTGGTTTCGTTCAGGTCGATCTCGTACGACTTGCCGTCGAGTCCGAAGGCGATCGTCTCCGCCGCTTCCGAGCCGTCGATATCGTCGAAGAGAGTGACCACGACCTTTTGCGCCACGAATATCGGTCCCTTCGTGCGGCACGTCGCTACAGCTCACCGCCGAGGACGTGCCGAGTATCGGCTATTGCCAATTCATTTGTACAGTGCCCGGCAATGCAAAGTGAAGCCCGACTAAATCCCCCCGCGTGTCCCAGCACAATACGCGGGCCGGGAGGACGGACGAACTTTCCCAGAACTTTTCGGAAGCGTGCCGGTTCGACACCCGATCGTGATGCGGCTCACGTGCTTTCCTCCAACTCTACTCGCGTAGAAATTTTGTGCGGGTAGTCTGAAGGGACCTGCTCAGCACCACACACCGGGAGTGCCAGTGGCACGCGTCGTAGTCGACGTCATGCTCAAGCCGGAGATCCTCGACCCCCAGGGCCAGGCGGTCCAGCGAGCGCTGCCGCGTCTGGGTTTCGAAGGGATCTCGGACGTCCGCCAGGGAAAGCGTTTCGAACTGGAAGTCGACGGGCCGGTCGACGAGGCCGCGCTCGCCCGCATCCGCGATCTTGCGGAATCCTTCCTCGCCAACACCGTGATCGAGGACTTCACCGTCCGGGTCGACGAAGTCGCGGAGGCGGCGAAGTGACCGCTCGTATTGGCGTCGTCACTTTCCCGGGCAGCCTGGACGACCGGGACACGCAGCGCGCGATCCGCATCGCCGGGGCGGAACCCGTCGCCCTCTGGCACAAGGACAAGGACCTCAAGCAGGTCGACGCCGTCGTGCTGTGCGGCGGCTTCTCCTACGGCGACTACCTGCGGGCCGGCGCCATCGCCCGGTTCTCGCCGGTGATGGAGCCGATCGTCGAGCAGGCGAAGGCCGGTCTGCCGGTCCTCGGCATCTGCAACGGCTTCCAGATCCTCACCGAGGCGCACCTCCTCCCGGGCGCGATGCTCGGCAACGACCACCTCCACTTCATCTGCCGCGACCAGAAGCTGCGGGTGGAGAACGCGGAGACCGCCTGGACCGGCGACTACCGCGCCGGCCAGGAGATCCACATCCCGCTGAAGAACATGGACGGCCGGTACGTCGCCGACCGGTACACCCTGGACAAGCTGGAGGCCGAGGGCCGGGTCGCCTTCCGGTACCTCGACTTCAACCCCAACGGCTCGCTCAACGACATCGCCGGCATCACCAACGAGGCCGGCAACGTCGTCGGCCTCATGCCGCACCCCGAGCACGCCGTCGAGCCGCTGATCGGTACGGGCCGTACCGACGGGCTGCCGTTCTTCACCTCGATCCTCAAGAAGCTGGTCAACGCATGAGCCGGACGCCTCTGGACACGGTCGAGCACGCGGCCGCGACCCCCGACGTCGAGCTGCCCTGGGCCGAACTCGGCCTGAAGAAGGACGAGTACGAGCGGGTGGTGGAGATCCTCGGCCGCCGCCCGACCGGCGCCGAACTCGCCATGTACTCGGTCATGTGGTCCGAGCACTGCTCGTACAAGTCCTCCAAGGTCCACCTGCGCCAGTTCGGCGAGAAGGCGCCCCGGTCGGACGCGCTGCTCGTCGGCATCGGCGAGAACGCCGGCGTGGTGGACGTCGGCCAGGGCTACGCGGTCACCTTCAAGGTCGAGTCGCACAACCACCCCTCCTACGTCGAGCCCTACCAGGGCGCGGCCACGGGCGTCGGCGGCATCGTCCGCGACATCATCGCGATGGGCGCGCGCCCGGTCGCGGTCGTCGACCCGCTGCGGTTCGGCGCGGCCGACCACCCCGACACCAAGCGCGTCCTGCCGGGCGTGGTCGCGGGCATCGGCGGCTACGGCAACTGCCTGGGCCTGCCCAACATCGGCGGCGAGGTCGTCTTCGACGCCTGCTACCAGGGCAACCCGCTGGTCAACGCCGGCGCCATCGGTGTGATGCGGCACGAGGACATCCACCTCGCCAAGGCCTCCGGCGCCGGCAACAAGGTCGTACTCTACGGCGCCCGCACCGGCGGCGACGGCATCGGCGGCGCCTCGATCCTCGCCTCCGAGACCTTCGACGACGCCAAGCCGTCCAAGCGCCCCGCGGTCCAGGTCGGCGACCCCTTCCAGGAGAAGCTCCTCATCGAGTGCACCCTGGAGGCGTTCCGGGAGAAGCTGGTCGTCGGCATCCAGGACCTCGGCGCCGCCGGCCTGTCCTGCGCCACCTCCGAGCTGGCCTCCAACGGCTCCGGCGGCATGCGCGTCACCCTGGACGACGTCCCGCTGCGCGACTCCACGCTCTCGCCCGAGGAGATCCTCATGAGCGAGTCCCAGGAGCGCATGTGCGCGGTCGTGGAGCCGGACAAGGTCGACCGGTTCCTGGAGATCTGCGCCAAGTGGGACGTCATCGCCACCGTGATCGGCGAGGTGACGGACGGCGACCGCCTGGAGATCTACTGGCACGGCGAGAAGATCGTCGATGTGGACCCGCGCACGGTCGCGCACGAGGGCCCGGTCTACGAGCGCCCGTACGCGCGCCCCGAGTGGCAGGACGCCCTCCAGGCCGACGACGCGAACAAGCTGCCGCGCCCGGAGACCTCCGAGGAGCTCAGGGACCAGGTCCTGAAGCTGGTGGCCTCGCCGAACCAGGCGTCCAAGAAGTGGATCACCTCCCAGTACGACCACTTCGTGCAGGGCAACACCGTCCTCGCCCAGCCGGAGGACTCCGGCATGATCCGCGTGGACGAGGAGACCGGTCTCGGCGTCGCGATCGCCACCGACGGCAACGGCCGCTACGCCAAGCTGGACCCGTACACGGGCGCCCAGCTGGCGTTGGCCGAGGCCTACCGGAACGTGGCGACCACCGGCGCCAAGCCGCTCGCCGTCTCCGACTGCCTGAACTTCGGCTCGCCGGAGGACCCGGCGGTGATGTGGCAGTTCGCGGAGGCCGTCCGCGGTCTCGCCGACGGCTGCCTGCAGCTCGGCACCCCGGTGACCGGCGGCAACGTCTCGCTGTACAACCAGACGGGCGAGGCGGCGATCCACCCGACGCCGGTCGTGGCCGTCCTCGGTGTGATCGACGACGTCGCCCGCCGCACCCCGGTCGCCTTCCAGGAGGAGGGCCAGCTGATCTACCTCCTCGGCGACACCCGGGAGGAGTTCGGCGGCTCGGCCTGGTCCCAGGTGATCCACGACCACCTCGGCGGCCTGCCCCCGAAGGTCGACCTGGAGCGCGAGCGGCTGCTGGCCGAGATCCTGATCTCCGCCTCCCGCGACGGCATGATCGACTCCGCGCACGACCTGTCCGACGGCGGTCTGGTCCAGGCGGTCGTGGAGTCCGCGCTGCTCGGCGGCAAGGGCGCCCGCCTGATCGTCCCGGACGGTCTGGACGCCTTCACCTTCCTCTTCTCCGAGTCGGCCGGCCGCGCGATCGTCGCCGTGCCCCGCTCGGAGGAGCTCCGCTTCACCGACATGTGCGGTGCGCGCGGCCTGCCGGCCACCCGGATCGGCGTCGTGGACGGAGACGCGGTGGAGGTCCAGGGCGAGTTCACGCTCTCCCTCGCCGAGCTGCGCGAGGCCCACGAGCGGACGATCCCGGCCCTGCTGGCGTAACCGCCGCGGCCTCCCGCAGGCCCTGCCCGGACCGCCGGGCGGGGCCTGCGCGCGCGTCGGCGCCGGGCGCGGCCGCCACCGCGCGCGAGGGCGTCCGGGTGAGGCGCGCACCCCGCTGAAGCGCCCGCCCGCGCAGGCATAAGGTCACTCCCATGCCCCAGGCCAAGAAGCGCGCCCGCAGCTATGACCCCGACCGGACCCGCGCCGCGGTCCTCGCCCAGTTCGGCAACGTACGGGAGGCCGTACGCGGCCTCGCACCCGAGCAGCTCGCCCTGCCGACCCGGCTCGGCGACTGGACCGTGCGGGACCTGATCGCGCACATCGGCATGGCCCTCACCGCCGTGCACCGCGCCCTGGACCGGCCGGCCCCGCCCCGGCAGGACGCCCAGCCGCTCGACTGGCCCTTCGCGACCGCCGGCAGCGCCGCCGCGATCGCCGGCTTCACCCGCGAGCTGGCCGCGGAACACCCCGACCTCGACGCCTACCTCGGTGACATCGACCGGAGCCTGCGCGCCCTGCTCGCCGAGCACCCCGGCGGGCGGCTCCTGGCGACCAACGCGGGCGCGATGCCGCTGGACGACTACCTGGTCACCCGGACCGTCGAGCTGGTCGTCCACACCGACGACCTGAACGCGGCCGTCCCCGGCCTGGAGGCGCCCTGCGACCGGCAGGCCCTGGCCGCCGCCACCCGGCTGCTCGCCGACGCCCTCGCCGTGAAGGCGCCCGGCGGCTCGACCGAGGTGCGGGTGCCGCCGTACGCCGTCGTGCAGTGCGTCGAGGGCCCCCGGCACACCCGCGGCACCCCGCCCAACGTCGTGGAGACCGACCCGCTCACCTGGATCCGGCTGGCCACGGGGCGGGTGGCGTGGAAGGACGCCGTCGCCGGGGCGAAGGTCAGCGCCAGCGGGGAGCGGGCGGACCTCGGGGGACTGCTGCCGGTGATGTCGTAGGCCGCCCGGCCCGCGCGCCGGAGGGGAACCGGTCCTACCGCTCGCCCGTCGAACCCGTATGAACCGGTACAAGCAGCGCCTGACTCTGACGGCGGCCACCGTGCTCCTGCCGTTCGCGGTGGCCTGCGGCGGCGAGAAGGGGGACAGTGGTGCGGTGGGCCGGCAGGAGGTGACCGGGATCGACTGGCGGGTCGACGGCATCACCGCCGGCGGCTCCGACCGGCACGCGCCCGCGGCCGCCCGCCTCCGCATCGACGAGGACGGCAGGGCGGCGGGCAACCTCGGCTGCAACCACTTCAGCGCCCGGGCCACCGTGCGCGGGGACCGGATCACCTTCGGAGACCTGCGCACCACCAGGATGGCCTGCGACCGGGAGCGGATGGACTTCGAGCGCACCCTCGCCCGCATCCTCACCACCGGCACGCTCCGCGCCGAGACCGGCGCGTCGAAGCTGACGCTCACCGACGGCGACGGCGACCGCGTCCACCTCAGCCGCGGCCCGGCGCGGGAGAGCCGCGGGGCACCGGAGAGGCCCGGCGCACCGGAGAGCCCCGGCGCGTCCGGGACGCCGTAGCGCTCGGGGACGCCGTAGCGCTCGGGGACGCCCGTGGCGCGCCGGAGGCCCGCGGAGGCCGGCTGGTGTGCGACACCTCACTCAGGCCCGCCGGGAAGGTCCCCAGGACCGGACCGTGGGAGCGCGCCCGGACGTCGGCCGGCGCGGACGCACCGCGCTGACCTGGAAAGACGCAGAAACACCCAAGGTGATCGCGGTCGCGCCGTCGGCGAGGACCACGTATCCCCAATTCGGACCAGTGGACGATCTCGCCTACACTCGATGGCGTGCCACGTGGTGACGGTCGACTCAATCACGATCTGCTTCCCGGCGAAAAGGGCCCCCAGGACGCTTGCGGCGTCTTCGGTGTCTGGGCTCCGGGTGAAGAGGTCGCAAAGCTCACGTACTTCGGGCTCTACGCCCTCCAGCACCGGGGCCAGGAATCCGCGGGCATCGCGGTCAGCAACGGCTCCCAGATCCTCGTCTTCAAGGACATGGGCCTGGTCTCCCAGGTCTTCGACGAGACCTCGCTCGGTTCGCTCCAGGGTCACATCGCGGTCGGACACGCCCGTTACTCGACCACCGGCGCCTCCGTGTGGGAGAACGCCCAGCCGACGTTCCGCGCCACCGCGCACGGCTCGATCGCGCTCGGCCACAACGGCAACCTGGTCAACACGGCGCAGCTCGCCGAGATGGTCGCCGACCTGCCGAACGACAACAACAGCCGCTCCACCCGGGTCGCGGCCACCAACGACACCGACCTGCTGACGGCTCTGCTGGCCGCCCAGGTCGACGAGGACGGCAAGCCGCTGACCATCGAGGAGGCGGCCCACCAGGTCCTCCCCCAGGTCCGCGGGGCCTTCTCGCTCGTCTTCATGGACGAGCACACCCTCTACGCCGCCCGTGACCCGCAGGGCATCCGCCCGCTGGTGCTCGGCCGGCTGGAGCGCGGCTGGGTGGTCGCCTCCGAGACCGCCGCCCTGGACATCACCGGCGCGAGCTTCGTGCGGGAGATCGAGCCGGGCGAGTTCGTCGCCGTCGACGAGAACGGCCTGCGCAGCTCCCGATTCGCGGAAGCGAAGCCCAAGGGCTGTGTCTTCGAGTACGTGTACCTGGCCCGTCCGGACACCGACATCGCCGGCCGGAACGTGTACCTCTCCCGCGTCGAGATGGGCCGCCGCCTGGCGAAGGAGGCGCCCGTCGAGGCCGACCTGGTCATAGCGACCCCGGAGTCCGGCACCCCGGCCGCCATCGGCTACGCGGAGGCCTCCGGGATCCCCTTCGGCAACGGCCTGGTGAAGAACGCCTACGTCGGCCGGACCTTCATCCAGCCCTCGCAGACGATCCGCCAGCTGGGCATCCGCCTGAAGCTGAACCCGCTGAAGGAAGTCATCAAGGGCAAGCGCCTGGTCGTCGTGGACGACTCCATCGTGCGCGGCAACACCCAGCGGGCCCTGGTGCGCATGCTCCGCGAGGCGGGCGCCGCCGAGGTCCACATCCGGATCTCCTCCCCGCCCGTGAAGTGGCCCTGCTTCTTCGGCATCGACTTCGCCACGCGCGCGGAGCTGATCGCCAACGGCATGACCATCGAGGAGATCGGCACCAGCCTGGGCGCCGACTCCCTGGCCTACATCTCCATCGACGGCATGATCGAGGCGACCACGATCGCCAAGCCGAACCTCTGCCGCGCCTGCTTCGACGGCGAGTACCCGATGGAGCTGCCGGACCCGGAGCTGCTCGGCAAGCAGCTGCTGGAGACCGAGCTGGCCGCGGGCCCGGCCGCCACGGCCGCGACCGACGCGATCCGCCGCCCGTAACCCCCGCTGTTTCACGCAGTACGACACGAAAGTTCTCAAGGTCATGTCTTCTGAGACCCCTACTGCCGTGGGCGGCGCCAGCTATGCGAGCGCGGGCGTCGACATCGAGGCGGGCGACCGCGCGGTCGAGCTGATGAAGGAGTGGGTGAAGAAGACCCGGCGCCCCGAGGTGCTGGGCGGCCTCGGCGGTTTCGCCGGGCTCTTCGACGCCTCCGCCCTCAAGCGCTACGAGCGCCCGCTGCTGGCCTCCGCCACGGACGGCGTCGGCACCAAGGTCGACATCGCGCGCCGCATGGGCGTCTACGACACCATCGGCCACGACCTGGTCGCCATGGTCATGGACGACATCGTGGTGTGCGGCGCGGAGCCGCTCTTCATGACGGACTACATCTGCGTCGGCAAGGTCCACCCCGAGCGGGTCGCCGCCGTCGTCAAGGGCATCGCCGAGGGCTGTGTGCTGGCCGGCTGCGCCCTGGTGGGCGGCGAGACGGCCGAGCACCCGGGGCTGCTGGGCCCGGACGACTTCGACGTCGCCGGCGCCGGCACGGGCGTCGTGGAGGCCGACCGGCTGCTGGGCGCGGACCGCATCCGCACGGGTGACGCCGTGATCGCCATGGCGTCCTCCG
The DNA here is from genome assembly GCF_040613915.1 of Streptomyces sp. NPDC006193. Classification (NCBI taxonomy): domain Bacteria; kingdom Bacillati; phylum Actinomycetota; class Actinomycetes; order Kitasatosporales; family Streptomycetaceae; genus Streptomyces; species Streptomyces sp. NPDC006193. The sequence goes on along the minus strand of NZ_JBEXTB010000002.1, from coordinate 46,219 downwards.
GACTTCACTCCAACGGGTACTCGCTGGTCCGCCATGTGCTGCTGGACCGCGCCGGGATGGCCCTGGAGACAGAGGTCGCGGAGCTCGGCCGCACCCTCGGCGAGGAACTGCTGGAGCCCACGAAGATCTACTCGCTGGACTGCCTGGCGCTCACCCGCACCACCGATGTGCACGCGTTCAGCCACATCACCGGCGGCGGTCTCGCGGCCAACCTGGCCCGTGTCGTCCCGGACCACCTGCAGGCCGTGGTCGACCGGGCCACCTGGACCCCGGGTGCGATCTTCGACCTGGTCGGCAGGACCGGCGGCGTCGAGCGCCTGGAGCTGGAGAGGACGCTCAACATGGGCGTCGGCATGATGGCGGTCGTGCCGCAGGAGTCCACCGAGGTGGCCCTCGCGACGCTGGCCGACCGGGGCGTCGAGGCCTGGGTCGCCGGCGAGATCACCGAGCGGGGCGACAAGGAGACCGGCGCGGAGCTGGTGGGCGACTACGCCGCCTGACCGTCCGGACAGCACAAAATCCGGTCGGTGGCTGGGCCACCGACCGGACTGGTCCGTGCAAGGTCAAGCGCCGCGACGGTGCTGCGAGGGATCCTCGTCCTCGTCGTCGTCGTCCTCGTAGAGGTCGGCGTACCGTGCATACAGGTCGTCGTCGTGCTCATCGTCCGCGAATCGGTCGCCGTTCCGCGACTGGTTCGACGTCGATGCGCCCAGCTCCTCGGCCAGGCGTGAGAGGTCTGTCCCACCGCTGTTGTACTTCAGCTGACGGGCAACCTTCGCCTGCTTGGCCTTGGCCCGGCCGCGCCCCATGGCTCGACCCCCTCAACGACGGGGCTCGACGGCCCCAGAGTCTGACACGCGTTCATGATCTGGAACGGACTCTCCGGGGAGAGGCCGGTCCGTAGGGCTTCCACGGTACCTGAGCCCGCGCCCATACGGTACGTCGCCCGCGGCACGCGCGTGTGCCCAGGACCTTCGAGGCGCCCTGTCCTCGCTGGTCAGTGGCGATTTTAACCACTTATCGGAGAACGACCCGCCGGGGGAAGTGAGAGTTGTCTCCACATTCCCGCCGACGGGTACCGCTCATCTGTTCGGACGCGTCAGCGTGCGGTGCTCCGCGCGCGGGCGTCGGCCATCCGCTGCTCGGCGATCCGGTCGGCCGCCGCGGCCGGCGGAATGCCATCGTCCTTCGCACGTGCGAATATTGCCAGCGTGGTGTCGAAGATCTTCGCCGCCTTCGCCCGGCACCGGTCGAAGTCGAACCCGTGCAGCTCGTCGGCCACCTGGATGACCCCGCCGGCGTTCACCACGTAGTCCGGCGCGTAGAGGATCCCGCGGTCCGCGAGGTCCTTCTCGACGCCCGGGTGGGCGAGCTGGTTGTTGGCCGCGCCGCACACCACCTTGGCGGTGAGCACCGGCACGGAGTCGTCGTTCAGGGCGCCGCCGAGGGCGCAGGGCGCGTAGACGTCCAGCCCCTCCACCCGGATCAGCTCCTCGGTGCCGGCGACGGCCGTCACCCCTTCGGGGTACTGGTCGAGGATCCGCCGGACGGCGTCCGCGCGGACGTCCGTGATCACGACCTCGGCGCCCTCGTCCCGCAGGTGCTGCACCAGGTGCCGGCCCACCTTGCCGACGCCTGCGATGCCGACCTTGCGGCCGCGCAGCGACGGGTCGCCCCACAGGTGCTGGGCGGAGGCGCGCATGCCCTGGTAGACGCCGAAGGCGGTGAGGACGGAGGAGTCGCCGGCCCCGCCGTTCTCCGGGGAGCGGCCGGTGGTCCAGCGGCACTCGCGGGCCACGACGTCCATGTCGGCGACGTACGTGCCGACGTCGCACGCGGTGACGTAGCGGCCGCCGAGGGAGGCGACCATGCGTCCGTAGGCGAGGAGCAGCTCCTCGCTCTTGTCGCGCTCCGGGTCACCGATGATCACGGCCTTGCCGCCGCCGTGGTCCAGACCGGCCATGGCGTTCTTGTACGACATCCCGCGCGCGAGGTTGAGGGCGTCGGCGACGGCCTCGGCCTCGGTCGCGTACGGGTAGAAGCGCGTGCCGCCGAGGGCGGGGCCCAGGGCGGTGGAGTGGATGGCGATCACGGCCTTGAGGCCGCTGGCGCGGTCCTGGCAGAGCACGACCTGCTCGTGCCCGCCCTGGTCGGAGTGGAACAGGGTGTGCAGGACATCAGCAGGTGCGCCGGTTACGTCGGTCACTGTGGTGACTCCTGTGTACTAGCGGCGAGTGGGGTGCGGTCCCCGTACGGGTGGCGGGGTGCCGTGGCATGAGCGTAGAGCCTTGGCACGACCACCGACCGCGCAGTGTTCAGGATCACTCTCCCGCGCCCTCGGCGCACGTAACGGCGTGACACGATTTGCAGTGGTTTCGAGCCGGGCCCGGTGGGGAGGGAGCAGGCGTGCCGAAGGTGTCCTCCGTGGTCGTCCCCTATGCCGCGTACCTGCGCGTGTACGAACCGCTGGGCGCCTTCCCGGAGCCGGAGCGCAGCCACTGGGCGGACTACGCCCGCCGGCCCGACCGCCCCTCCTACCAGGACGAGCTGCGCCGCTCCCTCGCCGACCTGCTGCCCACCCCGCCGGTCGCGGTTCCGGTGCACGAGAGCGGCGACGCCTTCGTGCTGGAGGTCGACGGGGTGGTGTGCGTGTGCCCCTGGCGGACCCGGCTGCGCGGCTGGCAGGCCCTGGGCGAGCTGGGAGAGGAGCTGCCCCCGCCGGTGCTGGACGCGGTGCTGCCGCCGGTGGTGCGCCGCCAGGCCGCGCAGGACTACGAGCGCTGGCTGGCCCGCAACCCCGACGCCCGCCCGTGGATCCGCACGGCGACCTGGCAGGTGCCGCTGAACTGGTTCGTGCTGGTCGCGGACGAGGAGCGGCGGTACGGCAAGGGGACCGCCGAGATCCCCCCGGTACTGCGCTACCGCACGCCGATGGTGCAGGCCCGGCGCCGGGTGGCGCGGGCGCTGCGCACGCTGCGGGACACCGTCGAGGAGGGTCCGCTGATCGACGGCCTGGTGGACGTCGGCCGGTGGCTGGAGGAGTTCCACCCGCGCGCGCTGGTCGAGCTGGACTACGGCGGTCTGGTGCATGTGCTGCCGGCGGGCGAGCTGGAGGACGACCACTCGGCGGCGGACGTGGCGGCCGGGATCGAGGCGCTGCGCCGCGGGGACGCGGCGGCCGCCGGGGAGGCGTACGGGCGGCTGGTGGAGCGGTGGCGGGCGGTGCGCGCCCGCCGTTCGGCGAACTGAGAGCCAGCCGCGTCGCACGCAGTGACGTGCGTCACGGCCCGGAAGGCGGCGCACGGCGTACGGTCTACGGCACTTGGCCCATCTGACGGGATGTCGGCCCCGATCTGGACTTTCGGCCCCAAGGGTGATGGACGGCACTTACATGGCCCTTGCCCTGGAAGCCACCCCTCATGCCAAAATAGGACAAGGAGTCCGGGGAGGGCTCCGTCCGCCCCACTATGCTCACGTTCGGGCGGATTCTCAGCATTGCACGCTTTGGGGGGTCTGGTGACTCCTGATCGTCCTGTGACTGATCGTCACAGTGGCGTGACTGTCCGCTATGGCATGGTCCATCGGCTTCCGTCGCTGATGAACACCTGGGAGGGCAATTCCATCGGTTTGGCCGACGGGGCTGGACAGATGGTGTAGTTGTAGTGCCGAGGACAAGCCGTTCGTCCTATAACCGACTCGACTCGCGTCCGCCATTTCGGGCAACGCGGGTCAAGGTGCAGAATTTAGAGGAAAGAACCGAGAAGGTTCGGTTCTCCCGAGGAGGCCGCTCATGACCGCTCGCACCCCTGATGCTGAGCCGCTGCTGACCCCGGCTGAGGTCGCCACCATGTTCCGTGTCGACCCCAAGACGGTCACGCGGTGGGCGAAGGCCGGGAAGCTCACGTCCATCCGTACGCTCGGCGGGCACCGCCGCTACCGCGAGGCCGAGGTCCGCGCTCTGCTCGCGGGCATCCCGCAGCAGCGCAGCGAGGCCTGAACAACTCCATAACCGGGCAAGCCGGTCGGCCCCCAACCGTCCGAGGCGCCCGGAACCCCAGCTCCAAGCGACGCGGGACCTGCCCCAACAGGACCCTCGCCCGAGCCGAACGGAACACCGCAGGCTAGCCACACAGGGTGCGTCGTCGATCGCGCTGGACTCCGCCGAGTCCAGCGCGATCTTTTTTGTGCGCGGGACGCCGTCGTGGGGCGGTGCTGTGAGCGTCCGTGTCGGACTCTGGGGAGGCCTGTCCGAACGACCGGGGCCGGCCTCCCGGGGGCGGTGCAATTGCACATATTAAATTGACTGGTTGTAGGAACCGGCTAAGTACCGCTGTTCCGGAAACTTACGCGGTGACTCCCGTCACATGCCAGAGTCCTTGTTGCCGGTGGCATGTGTGCGCTAAAGGAGGCGTGACGGCGTCAGATACCCACGCAGGCAAGGGGGTTGGGCATCACCGGCCTCGGACGAGGTCACGCCCCGCGGGGGCGGTCGTCCTCGCAGGCCTCCCGCTCGCTCTCCCCGGTCGCCGGGCCCGCGTCCATCGCCAGCCGCAGCAGGCGGTGGCAGACGGGGCAGCCGCGGGTGAGGTGCCGGTAGGACGAGGCGGCCGACAGATGCGCCCTGAGGAGCGCCCGTGTCTCGTGCCTGGCTGACGCCGTCATACGCCACCTCCAGGGGCCGCACAGGAGAACGGGGCCCTGCTGTCCGGAGTACCGAGCGAATGTGACGCCGTCAAGCCCGCCGGCGGCTTCGCCGGCTCCGGACCGCCGCCCGGCCGGCAACCCGGCGGCCGCTCCCGCGGCGGCTCGCCCTGCGCGGCAGGCCGCATGACGGGTCGTCATCACCGGCCGGGGCTGCGCGAGACGGGGCGGGGCGGGGGCGTGGGTACGACTGAGGCCCGCACCCTCGCGGGTGCGGGCCTCAGTTGCTGTGCGGTCCTGACGGGATTTGAACCCGCGGCCTCCACCTTGACAGGGTGGCGAGCACTCCAAACTGCTCCACAGGACCAGGTTTCGCGGCGCTTGCCGTGCGTTGCGCTGCGAGATGAGACTGTACAGGAGGGTGAGGGCCCCGGTCGAACTCACCCTCCGTACGGGTCCGGCTACGGCACGGCCGCGTCGATCGCCTTGACGATCCGCTTGTCCGAGACGGGGTACGCCGTGCCCAGCGCATGGGCGAAGTAGCTGACCCGCAGCTCCTCGATCATCCAGCGGATCTCCAGGACCGAGGACGGCACCGGGCGCCCCGCGGGGAGCTGCTCCAGGAGCCAGGCGTACTCGTCCTGCATCTCGTGGACCTTCTCCATGCGCGTGGTGTCCCGCTGGACGTTCGTCGGCATCTGCTGCAGGCGGCGCTCGGCGGCCACCAGGTAGCGCACGAGGTCGGGCAGCCGGCGTATGCCCGCCCACGTCACGAAGCCGGGCTTCACGAGGGCGTCCAGCTGCTTGCGCACGTCCGTGAGGTTCGCGAGCAGGGTGGGGCTGCTCACGGCCTTCAGACGGCGTTCGCAGGCCTGCCAGGCGGCCAGCACCTGCTGCACCTGGGCGACCGTGCGGACCGTGGTGTCGACGATCTCGGCGCGCACCCTGTCGTACAGCTTGCGGTACGACTCCTCGTCCCACGCGGGCCCGCCGAAGTCGGCGATCAGCTTGTCCGCGGCGGCCGTCGCGCAGTCGTCGAACAGCGCCTGCACGGATCCGTGCGGGTTCGCGGACAGGGCGAGCTTCTGCTGGTTCGTCAGCTTCTCGGAGGCGAACTTCGCCGGGTTCACGGGGATGTTGCGCAGGATGAGCCGCCGGGTGCCCTTCCACATGGCTTCCGCCTGCTCGGCCTCGGTGTCGAAGAGGCGCACGGAGACCGTGTCCCCGTCGTCGACCAGCGCCGGGTACGCCTTGACCGGCTGTCCCGCCCGGCGGGTCTCGAACACCCGGTTGAGGGTGCCGATCGTCCAGTCGGTCAGCCCCGTGCGCTCCAGGGACTCGCCGCCCTCGCGGGAGGCGGTCGCCGCGGCGGCCTGGGAGAGGGCCTTGCGGGCCTTCGGCTTGAGCTGGAGCTTCAGCGCCTCGAGGTCCTTGTCCTCGGCCAGCTTCCGGCGCCGCTCGTCGACGATCCGGAACGTGATCCTGAGGTGGTCGGGGACCTTCGCCCAGTCGAAGTCGTCCGCCTCGAACGGGACCCCGACCATGCGCTTCAGCTCACGGGCCATCGTGGCGGTCAGCGGCTCCCGCAGCGGCTGCGCCTTCTCCAGGAACGCCCGCGCGTAGTTCGGCGCCGGCACGTAGTGGCGCCGGACCGGCTTCGGCAGGGAGCGGATCAGCTCGGTCACCAACTCCTCGCGCAGGCCGGGGATCTGCCAGTCGAAGCCCTCGTCCGTGACCTGGTTGAGGACCTGGAGGGGGATGTGCACGGTCACGCCGTCGGCGTCCGCGCCCGGCTCGAACTGGTAGGTGACCCGGAACTTCAGGCCGCCCTGGCGCCAGACGTCCGGGTAGTCGGCCTTCGTGACCGCCTCCGCCGACTCCCGGATCAGCATCTCCCGCTCGAAATCCAGGAAGTCCGGCTGCTCGTGCCGCTTCCGCTTCCACCAGGAGTCGAAGTGGGCGCCGGACACCACGTGCTCGGGCACCCGCTGGTCGTAGAAGTCGAAGAGGGTCTCGTCGTCGACCACGATGTCCCGGCGCCGGGCCCGGTGCTCCAGCTCCTCGACCTCGCTGAGCAGCCGGCGGTTGTCGGCGAAGAACTTGTGGTGGGTGCGCCAGTCGCCCTCCACGAGCGCGTTGCGGATGAACAGCTCGCGCGAGACCTCGGGGTCGATGCGGCCGTAGTTCACCTTCCGCTGGGCGACGATCGGGACGCCGTACAGCGTGACCTTCTCGTACGCCATCACGGCCGCCTGGTCCTTCTCCCAGTGCGGTTCGCTGTACGTCCGCTTCAGCAGGTGCCCGGCCAGCGGCTCGACCCACTCCGGCTCGATCTTCGCGTTGACCCGCGCCCAGAGGCGGCTGGTCTCCACCAGCTCGGCCGACATCACGAACTTCGGCTGCTTCTTGAACAGCGCCGACCCCGGGAAGATCGCGAACTTGGCGTTGCGGGCGCCCAGGTACTCGTTCTTGTTGCCGTCCTTCACGTCCTTCATCCCGATGTGGGAGAGCAGGCCCGCGAGGAGGGAGACGTGGATGCGGTCGGCGGGGGCGTCCTGGTCGTTGAGGTGGAGGCCCATCTGCTTGGCGACCGTGCGCAGCTGGGTGTAGATGTCCTGCCATTCGCGAATGCGCAGGAAGTTGAGGTACTCCTGCTTGCACATCCGGCGGAAGGAGCTGGAACCGCGCTCCTTCTGCTGCTCGCGGATGTACCGCCACAGGTTGAGGTAGGCGAGGAAGTCGCTGGTCTCGTCCTTGAAGCGGGCGTGCTGCTGGTCGGCCTGGGTCTGCTTGTCGGCCGGACGCTCGCGCGGGTCCTGGATGGACAGCGCGGCGGCGATGACCATGACCTCGCGGACACAGCCGTTGCGTTCGGCCTCCAGGACCATGCGGGCCAGGCGCGGGTCCACGGGCAGCTGGGCCAGCTTGCGGCCGGTCTCGGTGAGCCGCTTGCGGGGGTCCTTCTGGGCCGGGTCCAGTGCGCCCAGTTCCTGCAGCAGCTGCACGCCGTCGCGGATGTTGCGGTGGTCCGGCGGGTCGATGAAGGGGAACTTCTCGATGTCGCCGAGGCCGGCCGCGGTCATCTGCAGGATGACGGAGGCGAGGTTGGTCCGGAGGATCTCCGCGTCGGTGAACTCGGGACGGGAGAGGAAGTCGTCCTCGGAGTACAGCCGGATGCAGATGCCGTCGGACGTACGGCCGCAGCGGCCCTTGCGCTGGTTGGCACTGGCCTGCGAGATCGGCTCGATCGGCAGCCGCTGGACCTTGGTGCGGTGGCTGTAGCGGCTGATCCGGGCGAAGCCGGGGTCGATGACGTACTTGATGCCGGGGACGGTGAGGGAGGTCTCGGCGACGTTGGTCGCCAGAACGATCCTGCGCCCGGTGTGCGGCTGGAACACCCGGTGCTGCTCGGCGTGCGAGAGCCGGGCGTACAGGGGCAGCACCTCCATGCGCTGCCCCTGGGGGCCGCCGGCGCGGGCGTACTTCTTCTCCAGCGCGTCCGCGGTGTCCCGGATCTCCCGCTCGCCGGAGAGGAACACCAGGATGTCGCCCGGCCCCTCCGCCGTCAGCTCCTCGACGGCGTCGGTGATCGCGGTGATCTGGTCCCGGTCGGCGTCCTCGGAGTCCTCCTCCAGCAGGGGCCGGTAGCGCACCTCGACCGGATAGGTCCGGCCGCTGACCTCGATGATCGGCGCGTCGTCGAAGTGCCGGGAGAACCGCTCCGGGTCGATGGTCGCCGAGGTGATGACGACCTTCAGGTCGGGGCGCTTCGGCAGCAGCTGGGCGAGGTAGCCGAGCAGGAAGTCGATGTTGAGGGACCGTTCGTGGGCCTCGTCGATGATGATCGTGTCGTAGGCGCGCAGCTCGCGGTCGGTCTGGATCTCGGCGAGCAGGATGCCGTCCGTCATCAGCTTGATGAAGGTGGCGTCCGGGTTCACCTGGTCGGTGAAGCGGACCTTCCAGCCGACGGCCTCGCCGAGGGGCGTCTTCAGCTCCTCCGCGACCCGCTCGGCGACGGTCCGGGCCGCGATCCGGCGCGGCTGGGTGTGCCCGATCATGCCGCGCACGCCGCGGCCCAGCTCCAGACAGATCTTCGGGATCTGGGTGGTCTTGCCGGACCCGGTCTCACCGGCCACGATGACGACCTGGTGATCGCGGACGGCGGCCGCGATCTCGTCCTTCTTCTGGCTGACCGGCAGCTGCTCGGGGTAGGTGACGGCGGGCAGGCGGGAGCGCCGCTCGGCCATCCGCTCCTCGGCGCGGCCTATCTCCGTCTCGATCTCGGCGAGGACGGCGGCACGGGCCTCCGGCTTGCGGATCTTGCGTGCGCCCTCCAGCCGCCTGCCCAGCCGGTGCGCGTCGCGCAGCGACAGCTCGGTCAGACGGGTGGCGAGGGTGCCGAGGGCGGGGGCGGGATGCGTAGACATACGGCTTCCAGGATCTCACCTCCGCCGAAAGACAGGCGAACGATTTGAACGCGGCGGGGCCGGCGCCCCCGGAAGCAACGCGGGGACCCGCCCGGCGCGTCCTCCCCGCCACGGCCCTCCACCTGATCGTCCCCGTGTCGTCTCGCCGGGCCCCGCACTGCACGGCGGCTGCGCACTGCTCGGCGGCTCAGCGATCGCCGATGGGCCGGAGACGACGAAACCCCCCTCGGGTCGCCCGAGGGGGGTTTCGTTCCTGTGGCTGGGGCCGGGGTCGAACCGGCGACCTTCCGCTTTTCAGGCGGACGCTCGTACCAACTGAGCTACCCAGCCACGGCGTTTCACGTGAAACACCAGCGGTCCTGACGGGATTTGAACCCGCGGCCTCCACCTTGACAGGGTGGCGAGCACTCCAAACTGCTCCACAGGACCCAGCGTGCGTGCAACAGTGTCGCACACGGTATTGCGTGCCCCCAACGGGATTCGAACCCGTGCTACCGCCTTGAAAGGGCGGCGTCCTAGGCCGCTAGACGATGAGGGCTATCGGCCCGCCTGGGCGCTTCTCAGCGCGTCGGGGACGTGAGAAGCATATGGGATGCCGAGGGGTATCGCCAAAACGCTTTACGGAGAGGTGCCGGAGGGGGAGGCGGAGGGAGCCGGGGGGGAGGGAGACGGTGAACGGGGGACGCCGGTGCCGCCCGGCTGGTTCTCCTCCGCCAGATGGCGGCTGACCTCGGCCTTCGTCAGTCCCAGCCCCCCGAGCTGGATGGCGTCCCAGGCCTGGAGCCGGTGGCTGTCCCGGTCGAAGTAGAGGATCGACGCCTGGATCGGGTCGGGGTACCGCCGCTCCACGGCGCGCAGCCCGCTGCCACCGGTCGATCCCTCCCGGCGCAGCCGGGTGCCGTACGGCAGCAGCTCCGTCCCCTCGCGGTGCAGGTGGCCGCAGAGCACGAGCGGCACCTCGCCGTCCGTCTCCCGGGCGGCGGACGGCTCGTGGACGACCGCCACGTCCACCGGAGTGCCGGCCGCCCGCTGGTCGCGCAGGGCGCTGGCCAGCCGGTCGCCCGCCAGCCGCTCCGACGCGCCGCCGCCGGGCGCCGCCGAGCGGTCCGGGGTGAACTGCGGGTCGCCCATCCCCGCGAAGCGCAGACCCGCGACCGTCTCCGCCCGGCCGTCGTCGAGGACGTGCACGTTCCTCATGCGCCGCAGATAGCGCTGGGTGGTCCGGGAGTCGTGGTTGCCCCGCACCCAGACGTACGGCGCGCCCAAATCCCGGATCGGGTCCAGAAAGCCGTTCTCCGCCGCCGTGCCGTGGTCCATGGTGTCGCCGGAGTCGACGATCGCGTTCACCTTGTACTGGCGCACCAGCGAGGCGATGATCTTCCAGCTCGCCGGGTTGAGGTGGATGTCCGACACGTGCAGGACCCGGATGGTGGAGGGGTCCGGCCGGTAGGCGGGCAGGGTGGACGTGACGTCGTAGAGCTTGGTCACGTTCGTCACCAGGCGCGCCAGCTCCTTCTGGTAGACGTCGAACTCCGTGACGATGCTGCGGGCGTTGCCGACCACCGACGGCGCCGAGCTCAGCAGTCCGGAGAACCTCGGCTCCAGGACCGACTTCGGGTTCCAGGTGGCGTACGCCGACGCGCCCGAGGCGGCCAGCAGGGCCAGCGCCAGTCCGCCGGCGGCCAGGGCCCGGCGCGGGCGGCGGTAGACGGCGAGACCGAGGGCCGTGGCCCCGGAGACCACGGCGACGCAGGAGCGGACGGCCAGGTCGAGCGTGCCGTGCCGGACGTCGCGGGCCACCTCGTCCTGGAGGCCCGAGATCCGCTCGGGGCGGTCGACCAGCGCCTGGGAGCGCAGCGGGTCCAGCCGGTCGACGTCGACGTCCAGGCGGACCGGCGCCACATGGCTGTCCAGGGTGAGCGCGCCCAGCGGGGACACGTCGATCCTCGTGCCCCCGGTGAACGACGGGCGCAGCGCCATCGTCGTGTCCATCGGGCCGACCGGGGCCCGGACGTTGCCGACGACCAGCAGGCCCAGCCAGGCTCCGACGAGGACGACCGCCGTGAGGCCGAGGGCGCGCAGCCAGGGGCGCGGCCGGTCGGCCGGGCCGGGGCAGGGCGGCGTGCTCCCGCGGGAGCGGCGGGTGCGGTGCGGCATCCGGTTCAGCATGCGTTCCAGGACTGCGACGGGGACGCGGGCCATTGGTCCCGTATGCCCGTGTCCCGGCGCGGCCATGCGGCCGCCGTGTCCCCGGGGCGTCAGCCCCAGCCCAGTTCGTGCAGCCGGGCGTCCTCGATGCCGAAGTGGTGCGCCACCTCGTGCACCACCGTCACGGCCACCTCGTGGACCACGTCGTCCGCCGTCTCGCAGAAGCGCAGGATCGGGCCCATGTAGATCGTGATGCGGTCGGGCAGCACCCCCGCGTACCACTCGCCGCGCTCGGTGAGGGGGGTCCCCTCGTACAGACCCAGGAGCTCCGGGTCGTCGGCGGGCGGCTCGTCCTCGACGAACACGGCCACGTTGTCCATGACCCGCGTCAGCTCCGGCGGGATCCGGTCCAGGGCCTCACTCACCAGTTCTTCGAACCTGTCGCGCGTCATCGTCAGCACAGGGCCATTGTCGGCGACGATCGCGGGGGACGGGGGAGGCGGCGCCGCGCGGCCGGGACCGGATGCGGACCCGGTGTGCGTGTCCTCTTGCGGGCGACGGGAGTTGGGAGGTCGACTCCTTCCCTTGCCTCGGAGGTGGCCGCCGTGCGCCCCTTGAACGTACCCGTCCGTCTCGCCGTCACGGTGCTGGCCGTCACCGCCGCCGCGGGCTGTGTCAGCGTGGGCGACGACGCGGGCCGGGCCCGGCCCTCCCACTCCGCGGGGCAGCGCGGCGCGGAGGGGTCCGGCGGCGGTCCGGCGGGCGGCCCGGGCGGCCCGGGCGGGCTCGGCGGCCACCGGGAGGCCGCGGCCGGCGCCGAGCACCGGCGCGGCGCCAAGGCGAAGCGGGGCAGGACGGCCTCGGCGCCGGCCGGCCCGACCGAGGCGGGCAGCGCCTCCCCGGACCCGGTCGAGCCGGGGGAGACCGCCGAGCCCGGGCAGCCCGCGCCGAGCGGGGCGCCGACGCCGCCCCCGGCCAGCTCCGCGCCGCCCGAGCCGCCCGCCTCCACGCCGCCTCCGCCGGTGTCGCAGGTGCCGTCGGCCGAGCCGTCGTCCTCGGCGCACGAGGAGACGGGCCCGCAGCTGCTGCGGCGCGAGCCGGCCCCGGCGGCGGGCATGGCCGCGTGATGCCTCGCGGAGGCCGGTGCGGGGGGCGGTGCGGGGGGTGGTGCGGGGGGCGGGTGAAGGCCCGCTGAGCTGCGCGTCGGGGCTCGGTTTGCCATCAGGGGGGATGGGTGCGTATGGTGGTAGATCGTTTGATCCCATTTGCCCGGCGCCATCGCAGAGCGCGCCGTGTGGCGCGTACTCTCCTTTGCCGTGGCGGACCGCATCGAGGCGGTCGTGAGCGAATCACGGAGTTGACGGGCGCGTGCCGAAGAGACTCCGGAAGGTTTCCCATTCGCATGTCCGTGTCCAGTACTGACCAGATCGTCGTGTCCGAGAACGAGAACGAACTCGTCGACGTGACGACCGAGGTCGCCGAGGCCACCGAGGCCGCTGACACCACCCCCCAGATCACCTTCGCCGACCTCGGCCTCCCCGAGGGCATCGTGCGCAAGCTCGCACAGAACGGCGTGACGACCCCCTTCCCGATCCAGGCCGCGACCATCCCGGACGCCCTGGCCGGCAAGGACATCCTCGGGCGGGGCCGCACCGGCTCCGGCAAGACCCTCTCCTTCGGTCTGCCCACCCTGGCCCAGCTGGCCGGCGGCCGCACCCAGAAGCACAAGCCCCGCGCGGTCATCCTGACCCCGACCCGCGAGCTGGCCATGCAGGTCGCGGACGCCCTCCAGCCGTACGGCGACGTCCTCGGCCTGAAGATGAAGGTCGTCTGCGGCGGCACCTCCATGGGCAACCAGATCTACGCCCTGGAGCGCGGCGTCGACGTCCTGGTCGCCACCCCGGGCCGGCTGCGCGACATCATCAACCGCGGCGCCTGCTCCCTGGAGGACGTGCGGATCGCCGTCCTGGACGAGGCCGACCAGATGTCCGACCTGGGCTTCCTGCCCGAGGTCACCGAGCTGCTCGACCAGGTTCCGGCCGGCGGTCAGCGGATGCTCTTCTCCGCCACGATGGAGAACGAGATCAAGACCCTGGTCGACCGCTACCTGAACGAGCCCGTCCTGCACGAGGTGGACGCGGCCCAGGGCGCGGTGACGACCATGTCGCACCACATCCTCATCGTGAAGCCCAAGGACAAGGCGCCGGTCACGGCCGCGATCGCCTCCCGCAAGGGCCGCACGATCATCTTCGTCCGCACCCAGCTGGGCGCCGACCGCGTCGCCGAGCAGCTGCGCGAGGCCGGTGTGAAGGCCGACGCGCTGCACGGCGGCATGACCCAGGGCGCCCGCACCCGCACGCTGGCCGACTTCAAGGACGGTTACGTCAACGTCCTCGTCGCCACGGACGTCGCCGCCCGCGGCATCCACGTCGACGGCATCGACCTGGTCCTGAACGTGGACCCGGCCGGCGACCACAAGGACTACCTGCACCGTGCGGGCCGTACCGCGCGCGCCGGCCGCACCGGCACCGTGGTCTCCCTGTCCCTGCCGCACCAGCGGCGCCAGATCTTCCGCCTCATGGAGGACGCCGGCGTCGACGCGGCCCGCCACATCATCCAGGGCGGCGCCGCCTTCGACCCGGAGGTCGCCGAGATCACCGGCGCCCGCTCCATGACCGAGGTCCAGGCCGAGTCCGCGGCCAACGCCGCGCAGCAGGCCGAGCGCGAGGTCGCCCAGCTGACCAAGCAGCTGGAGCGCGCCCAGCGGCGTGCGACCGAGCTGCGCGAGGAGGCCGACCGGCTGGTCGCCCGGGCCGCCCGCGAGCGCGGCGAGGACCCGGAGACCGCGGTGGCCGAGGCCCAGGCGACGGCGGCGGCCGAGCCGGCTGTGGCCGAGGAGCCGGTGGAGCGCGAGACCGAGCGCGAGGAGCGCCCGGCCGCCGCGGCGCCGTACGAGCGCCGGGAGCGGCGCTTCGACCGGGACCGCGAGCGCGGTTTCGAGCGGCGTGACGACCGGGGTGACCGGGGCAGCCGTGGTTTCGAGCGCCGTGAGGACCGGGGCGAGCGCCGTCCGTTCGACCGCGACCGTGACCGCGAGCGCGGTTTCGAGCGCCGTGACGACCGGGGCGACCGGGGCAGCCGCGGCTTCGAGCGCCGTGAGGACCGGGGCGAGCGCCGTCCGTTCGACCGCGACCGTGACCGCGACCGCGGTTTCGAGCGGCGTGACGACCGGAGCGACCGCGGCAGCCGCGGTTTCGAGCGGCGTGACGACCGGGGTGACCGGGGCAGCCGTGGTTTCGAGCGGCGTGACGACCGGGGCGAGCGCCGTCCGTTCGACCGCGACCGCGACCGCACCGGCCGTTCCTTCGAGCGCCGTGACGACCGCGGCGGCTTCCGCCGGGACGAGCGCGGTGGACACCGGGGCAGCGACCGTCCGTTCAACCGCGACCGCCGCGACGACCGTCCGGGCTTCCGCTCGGCCGGCCACGAGCGCCCCTACGGCCGTCGTGACGACCACCGCGGCACCGGCTCCTTCGGCCGCCGCGAGGACAAGCCGCGCTGGAAGCGCAACGGCTGACGCCGAGTGAGGCCGGGAAGGGCCCGTACGACTCCGGTCGTACGGGCCCTTCCCGCGTTCCGGGCCGGGCGCACGGCCGCGCGGCCCCGGTGCCCTGCGGACCGGTCGCGTCAGCCTCGCGGGACCGCGAAGGCCCCTTCCCGCGCCCTTTCCGGCCGGGCTGTGCTGCATGTCACACCTCAGGTGAGGGAATCGCTGGAGGCATGACAGACGACACGAGGGCGGGCGGGCCGCGGGCAACGTCCGGCCCGTCGGACGAGGAACGGCTGGCCCAGCTCGGCTACACCCAGGTCCTCGCCCGCCGCATGTCGGCGTTCTCCAACTACGCCGTCTCCTTCACGATCATCTCGGTCCTCTCCGGCTGCCTCACCCTCTACCTCTTCGGCATGACCACCGGCGGCCCCGCCGTGATGACCTGGGGCTGGGTGGCGGTGGGCCTGATGACGCTGTTCGTGGGCCTGTCGATGGCCGAGATCTGCTCGGCGTACCCGACGTCCGCGGGCCTGTACTTCTGGGCCCACCGTCTCGCACCCCCGCGTTCCGCGGCGGCCTGGGCGTGGTTCACCGGCTGGTTCAACGTGCTGGGCCAGGTGGCGGTGACCGCGGGCGTCGACTTCGGCGCGGCCTCCTTCCTCGGCGCCTACCTGAACCTCCGCTTCGACTTCGAGGTGACTCCGGGCCGCACGGTGGCGCTGTTCGCGGCGATCCTCGTCCTGCACGGCCTGCTGAACACCTTCGGCGTGCGGATCGTCGCGTTCCTGAACGGCGTCAGCGTGTGGTGGCACGTGCTCGGGGTCGCGGTGATCGTCACCGCGCTCGCGTTCGTCCCCGACCGCCACCAGTCGGCGTCCTTCGTGTTCACGCACTTCGTCAACGGCACGGGCTGGGGCAGCGGCCCCTACGTGGTCCTCCTGGGTCTCCTCATGGCCCAGTACACCTTCACCGGCTACGACGCCTCCGCCCACATGACCGAGGAGACCCGCGACGCGGCGACGGCGGGCCCCCAAGGCATCGTCCGCTCGATCTGGTCCTCCTGGATCGCCGGCTTCGTGCTGCTGCTCGGCTTCACGTCCGCCATCCAGTCCTACGACGACGAGCTGGCCTCCCCCACGGGCGCCCCGCCCGCCCAGATCCTCCTGGACGCCCTCGGCGCCACGGCCGGCACCCTCCTGCTGCTGGTCGTCATCGGCGCCCAGCTCTTCTGCGGCATGGCCTCCGTCACCGCCAACAGCCGCATGATCTACGCCTTCTCGCGGGACGGAGCGCTGCCCTTCTCCCGCGTCTGGCGCACGGTCAGCCCGCGCACCCGCACCCCCGTGGCGGCGGTCTGGCTGGCCGCGCTGGGCGCCCTGGCGCTCGGACTGCCCTACCTGATCAACACGACGGCGTACGCGGCCGTGACGTCGATCGCGGTCATCGGCCTGTACATCGC
This sequence comes from Streptomyces sp. NPDC006193, assembly GCF_040613915.1. NCBI lineage: Bacteria > Bacillati > Actinomycetota > Actinomycetes > Kitasatosporales > Streptomycetaceae > Streptomyces > Streptomyces sp. NPDC006193. Next base: position 29,994 of record NZ_JBEXTB010000002.1, on the reverse strand, counting down.
GTACGTCATCCCGACCTTCCTCCGCGTCCGCAAGGGCAGCGCGTTCGACCGGGGCCCCTGGCATCTGGGCCGCTGGTCCCGTGCCGTCGGGATCGTCTCCGTGAGCTGGGTGGCGGTGATCACCGTCCTCTTCATGCTCCCGCAGGTGTCCCCGGTCACCTGGAGGACCTTCAACTACGCCCCGGCCGCCGTCCTGGTCGTCCTGGGCTTCGCGGCCACCTGGTGGCTGGTCTCGGCCCGCCGCTGGTTCCTGGCCGGCGCCCCCGCGCCCGCCCCGGCACCGGCCGGGAACTGACCCGTCGCCCGCCCGCACTCCCGCCCCGCGACGCGGCCGTGTCCCGATACCCGATCGGAGAGGCGGCTCGGTCCGGCTATGCTCGGACAGGCAGCAGTGCCCGGGCCCTTAGCTCAATTGGCAGAGCAGTGGACTTTTAATCCATTGGTTGTGGGTTCGAGTCCCACAGGGCCTACGGCTGGGGGAGAGGGTTCACCCCCTCTGAACTGCCAGGCAGCGCTCGGGTCGGCTCCGGTCGGCTCGGGCGCTGCTTCGTTTTCCGGCTCTTGCGTGAGCGATGCGTGAGCGGATGCGCCTGTGTCCTGCGGATCGGCTGGGGCCGTGGCGGACGGATGTCACCGCCGCCTCCATGCGTGAGCGCCGCGGCCACGTGGCGCAGGTCCCGCAGTGTGATGGGGGCAGGTCGGTCGTGGCGAGGATGTGCCGGAAGGTCTCCGAGACCGTCTCCGGGTGGAGCCAGGAGCCGTCCTCCTTCGTGAAGACCTTGCCCGTGTCCTGCCAGGCATCGCCCCACTCCGCACGCTCCTTGTCATGGCGGGCCCTGTGGTCGCGCAGCACGGCGATGTTCGTACTGTCGAGCGCGATCGTGTTCGCGCTGCCGTCCGTCTTCGGCTCCGACTCGCAGGGGTCCCAGCCGTCGACCACGATTCCCCTGGCCGGGGTGATGAGGCCGGCGCAGAGGTCGATCTCGTGCCAGTCCTGGCCGACCGCCTCGCCGCGACGGAGGCCGCGGGTGCCCACCAGTGGAAGACGGCATACAGCCGGTCTCGGCGGCGTCGAGGAAGGTGCCGAACTGCTGCGGAGTCCAGACCATGACCGGGCCTGGGATCTCTCCCGCCTCGCGCCAGCGCCGCACCCGCTCATCGGTCCAGAGGAGCGGCTCGGGGCGCTTGCCGGACTCCAACTCGACGTGGAACGAGTTTGTCTGAGCGTCCTTCAGGAATTCATGGCCAGCACGGCTGAAAGAGCGTCCGCTTCACATGGAGTTGTCCGGTGCCGGACGTGCCTCACGTCCTCGCGTAGGCCCGGAGGAACGCGCCGACCCCGCCCCGGATCAGCCGGTCCGTCTCCGCCGCCGGCAGCGGCCGTACCCCGTAGTGGGTGAACTGGACGATCGTGTGCGAGATCAGGGCCGTGAAGTGCCCTGCCGCCAGGGCCGCGTCGCCGTGGAGGTCGAGCAGACCGGCGTCCTCCAGGCGGGCCATCGCCTCGGTGACGGCCCGGCCGACCGGTTCCGGGCCGGCCTCGTGCCAGGCCCGGAGGACCTCCGCCGGCACGTGGTCGGCCTCGGCGTGGATGTGGCGGACCAGGGCGTAGTGGCTGGCGTAGTCGGCCATCAGTCCGACGAAGGCCCGGGCCAGGGCGACGAGGTCGCGTTCCAGCTCGTCGGGCCGCGGCGGGCGCTCTGGGTCCAGGACGGCGTGCAGGCGGGCCAGTTGGGCGTCGCGGACCTCGCTCGACGTCCAGGTGACCACGGTCTGGAAGAGCTGGGCCTTGCCGCCGGGGAAGTGGTTGTAGAGCGTGCGCGTGGAGACGCCGGCCGCGGCGGCGAGCGCGTCGACCGAGGCGCGGGCGTAGCCCTCGCGGCCGAAGACGGTGCAGGCCGCGCTCGCGATGGCCATCTGCTTCTGCAGTTTGCGCGGCGGCACCTCCCGCCGTGCGCGCTCCAGCCGGGTCTCGTTCGTCTCGCCCACGCTCGCCTCCTCCGTGACCGGCTCACCTTATCCGAAGTGCAACGAGCGTTGTAATTTCTACAACGGTCGTTGTACTTTGTTGCCGGCGAGCGCCGCCGCGCCTCGCCGGCAGATCCGGATGAACCACCACTGAGGGGGAGACAGCCATGTCCGTCACCGATGCCGTCACCGATCCCGCCGCCCTCGCCCGTACCGCCGAGGAGCCGCCGCTCCGCGTCGCCGTCGTCGTCGGCAGCGTGCGCGAGGGGCGCCAGGGCCGGGCCGTCGCCGACTGGTTCCTCGCCGTCGCCGGCGCCGACCCGGGCCTCGACCTCGACGTCGTCGACCTGGCCGAGGCGGAGCTGCCGCTGGTGCTGCCCGGCTGGGGCGGCACGCCCCCTCCGGGTGCCGTGGCCGCGCTGCGGGAGGTGTCGCCGCGGCTCGCCGCCGCCGACGCGTTCGTCGTCGTGACGCCCGAGTACAACCACAGCTTCCCGGCGTCCCTGAAGAACCTCATCGACTGGCACCACCGCGAATGGCAGGCCAAGCCGGTCGGTTTCGTGTCGTACGGCGGCCTCGGCGGCGGGCTGCGCGCGGTCGAGCAGCTGCGGCTGGTCTTCGCCGAGCTGCACGCGGTGAGCGTGCGCGACTCGGTCAGCCTGCACGGGCCCTGGTCCGGTCTCGGGGAGGACGGCGTCCCGCGCGACGCGGACGTGTGCACCGGCGCCGCCAAGGGCATGCTGGGCCAGCTCGTCTGGTGGGGACGGGTGCTGCGGGCCGCGCGCGCCGAGCGCCCGTACGCCGGCTGAGGGGGCGCAGGCGATGCGCGCCCTCCGGCCCGCCCGGCCCGTGCGGCCGGCCGCCGGGGCGGGGCCCGCCCCGGCGACCGCTCTCCACCGGGTCGTCGCCGTGGTCGTCCTCGGCACCACGATGTCCGTGCTCGACACGACGATCGTCAACGTCGCGCTGCGCCGCCTCTCGGAGTCCTTCGGCGCCCCGCTGGAGACCATCCAGTGGACCGCGACCGCGTACACCCTCGCGCTCGCCGCGGTCGTCCCGACCGCCGCCTGGGCGATGGACCGGATCGGCTCCAGACGCGCCTACGTGCTCGCGCTCGCCCTGTTCACGCTGGGCTCCGTGCTGGCCGCGTGCGCCTGGGACGCGGCCAGTCTGATCGCGTTCCGGGCGCTGCAGGGACTGGGCGGCGGGCTGCTGCAGCCGGTCGGCATGGCGATGGGGATGCGGGTCGCCGACCGGGCCCGGCTCGGCCGGGCGATGGGCCTGCTGGGGCTGCCGATCCTGGTCGGCCCGGTGGCGGGCCCGGTGCTCGGCGGCCGGCTGGTCGACGCGGCGTCCTGGCGGTGGATCTTCCTGATCAATCTGCCGGTCGGGGTCCTGGCCCTGGTCCTCGCCGTCGTGCTGCTGCCGCGGGACGCCCCGGCCGCCGGCCGTCCGGACCCGCCCCGCCTGGACCTGTCCGGCCTGCTGATGCTCCCGCCCGGTATGGCCCTGCTGCTGTACGGCCTGGCCCGCGGCGGCGAACGCGGCGACTTCGCGGCCCCCGGCACGCTGGCGCCGACGCTCGCCGGTGCCGTGCTCGCCGCGGCCTTCGTGCGGCGGGCGCTCACGGTCCCCGCGCCGCTGCTGGACCTGCGGCTGCTGCGGGACCGTACCTTCGCCGCGGGCATTGGCACGCTGGCCCCGTTCACCTGCGGCTACTTCGGGTCGATGCTGCTCGGTCCGCTGTACTGGCAGCAGGAGCGGGGCCTGAGCGCGACGGCGGCGGGGCTGCTCGGGGCGCCGGCCGGGCTCGTGGTGGGTACGACCATGCAGGTCGCGGCCCGGCGGATCGACCGGGTGGCTCCGCGCCGGCTGGTCGCGGCGGGATGCGCGGTGGCCGCGCTCGGCATGGCCCTGCTGGCCTGGCAGACCGGGACGGCGGGGGCGGCGCCCTGGCGGATCGTCGCCGCGGGCATGGTCATGGGCGTGGGCGCCGGGATGACGCTGATGCCGGCGATGACCACCGCGACCCGCGACCTGCCCGCGGCCCGGCTGGCCGGCGCGAGCACCGCCCTGAGCATCAACGCCCAGCTGGCCGCCTCCGTCGGCACGGCCGTGCTCTCGGTCGTGCTGGGCGCGGCCGGCCCGGACCCCGCGGGGTTCCGGCTCGCCTACGCCGTGGCGGCGGTGCTGCTCGCCCTCGGCGCCCTGTCGGCACTGCGCCTTCCGGGCCGGGGCCGGGCCTGAGAAGCTCCTCGCCTCCCGCCCAGGGGTCCCGCCGGGATCGCGAAACCTGGCGCAGGCATCGGCGACGGCGTCTTCGGTCCCGGTTCCCCACGCCCGGCTCCGCCCGCGCGGGGGGCGTCGCGTCGGCTCAGGGACAGCGGGCCCTGCCCTCCGGATCACCCCGGCGTCGCGGGCTCCGGCATGCCGGTCCACGCGGCCACCGCGGAGCCGGGCCGCCGTCGCCCGCCGCGCGGCCGGCCTCGCCGCGCGGCGGGGGCAGCCGGGGCAGCGGATCGCCGGGGCGCCGAGGACGCCGGGGGCCGGGGCACCGGGACAGCTCGGTACGCCGAGGCAGCTGAGGGTGCCGACGACGCCGGGGAAGCCCGCGACGCCGGGAAGTCCGCGACGCCGGGGAAGCCGAGGCAGCTCAGGGCGGCGAGGGCGCCGGTGGCCACGCCGACCCGGCGGTCGTGGGCGAGCGCGCCGGGGTGAGGCCCTCGCTCCCGCCGAAGCCGCCGGCGGGGTCGTCGCGCGCACCCCGCACAGGTGGGCGGTTGCGTGCCCCGCGATGTCCGAGGCCGTTGCCCTGGGGCCGGCGGAAGCACGTGCGCGACGCCCGCGGGAAGCCGACGGCGACGGCTGGGGGAAGTCCGCCTCGCCGCCGCCCGCCCGCCGGGTCGGCCGGCGGGCGCCGCAGTCGCGCCCTCGCGTACGGGCACGGGCGCCCGCGGGACCGGGGCCGGCGCGGTGCCGCAGCCACCCGACCCGGCGGCAGGGCCTAGAGCGCCGTCAGTTCGGCCAGTGGCAGCGTGTGCTGGGTCTGGAGGACCTTCGCGCGCAGGTAGCGGACGTTGTGGGCGGTGGTGAAGACGCCGGTCGGCACCCGGTCCCGCACGGTGACGCCCAGGGAGCGCAACTGGGCGGCCTTGTCGGGGTTGTTGGAGAGCAGGTCCAGTTCGGCGATGCCGAGGGCGGCGAGCATCTGCGCGGCGGCCGTGTAGTCCCGGGCGTCCTCGGGGAGGCCGAGGGCGGCGTTCGCCTCGTAGGTGTCGAGGCCCTGGTCCTGGAGGGCGTAGGCGTCGAGCTTGTTGTAGAGGCCGATGCCGCGGCCCTCCTGGCGGAGGTAGAGCAGGACGCCGCCGCGGCCGGCGATGCGCTCGGCCGCTTCGCGCAGCTGGGGGCCGCAGTCGCAGCGGGCGGAACCGAAGACGTCCCCGGTCAGGCACTCGGAGTGCAGGCGCACCAGGGGCGGGGTGCCGGGGGCCGGGTCGCCGAGGAGGACGGCGAGGTGCTCGCGGCCGTCGGCGAGGCCGTCGAAGGTGACGAGCTCCGCGTCGGCGCTGTAGCCGTCGCCGAAGCGCAGCGGCACCCGGACGCGGGCGCGCGGGGTGGCGGCGGGGATGTCGGGCATGCGGGTCTCCGGGTTCCGTTCCGTGGTCCACGTCCGTGGCCCACCCGTGCTTCAGGTTTGAAGCAGAGGGTGATCCGGGACCCTACCGCATGTTTGAATTTTGAAGCAATGGCCCCGGCCGGTTCACGTCCCGGAGCACGGGCCGGACCGCCGGCGCCACGGCACGTCCCCCGGCGCGGCCCCCGCCCCGCCGTCCCCGTCCTCGCCCTGGAGTCCCCGCGCGATCCCCGTGCAGATCTCCTCCAGCTGCCCCACCTGCTCCGGGGCCAGCCGGTCGAACAGCGAGGCGCGCACCGTCTCGACGTGCCCGGGCGCCGTGCGCTCCAGCACGGCCATCCCCTCGTCCGTCAGCGCCGCGAGCGAGCCGCGCCTGTCCTCGGGGCAGTCCTCCCGGCGCACCAGGCCGTCCCGCTCCAGCCGGGTCACCGCGTACGTCAGCCTGCTCCGGGTGATCTTCAGCGTCTCGGCGAGGTCGGTCATGCGCAGCCGCCGGCCGGGAGCCTCGGATAGGTTGGCCAGCACCGAGTAGAACAGGTGCGGCATGCCGCCGGCCTGCTGGAGCTGCCGGTCGACGGCGTCCTCCAGGAGCCGGGACGCGGCGAGGTAGGCGCGCCAGGCGCGCTGCTCCCCGGGGGAGAGCCAGCGGGTCGTCATACCGCCAGTGTAGTTTGTTTGAAACTTAAACGATACGCGAACGCGTACCGAGCCGCCTCAGGAAGAGAGGGCGCCGATGCCCCTGCCGTACGTCCTGCTGTCCGCCGCCGTCTCCCTCGACGGCCACCTGGACGACACCGGGCCCGAGCGGCTCCTGCTGTCCAGCCCGGCCGACTTCGACCGGGTCGACGACGTACGGGCCTCCGTCGACGCCATCCTGATCGGCGCCGGCACGATCCGCGCCGACAACCCGCGCCTGCTGGTCTACTCGGAGAAGCGGCGCGCGGCCCGGCTGGCGGCGGGCCGGCCGGAGTACCCGCTGAAGGTGACCGTCACGGCCTCCGGCGACCTCGACCCCGGCGCCCCCTTCTGGCACACCGGCGGCGAGAAGCTGGTCTACACGACCGACGGGGGCGCCGAACGGCTCTCCCGCCTCCTCGGCGGCGCCGCCGGCGTGGTGCCGCTCGGCCCGGCCCTCGACTGGCGGGCCCTGCTGGAGCACCTGCACGACGTGCGCGGCGTCGGGCGCCTGATGGTGGAGGGTGGCGGACAGGTGCACACCCAGCTCCTCCAGCAGGGCCTCGCCGACGAACTCCAGCTGGTCGTCGCGCCGTTGTTCGTCGGCGACCCGGCGGCCCCGCGCCTGTTCGGTCCCGGGACCTACCAGGGCGGACGCCTGCGCCTGGTCGGCACCCGCCGCATCGAGGACGTCGTCCTCCTGCGCTACGAGCCCACGGCCCCCGGCACCGGCACGGAGCCCGCCGCGGCCGACCGCCACTGGCTGCGCACGGCCTGCGAACTCGCCGCGCTCTGCCCGCCGTCGGACACCGCGTTCAGCGTCGGCGCGGTCGTGGTCGCGGCCGACGGCACGGAACTGGCCCGCGGCCACTCCCGCGAGGGCGGCGATGCCGTGGTCCACGCCGAGGAGGCGGCCCTGGCGAAGATCGACCCGGCCGACCCGCGTCTGCCCGGCGCCACGGTCTACAGCAGCCTCGAGCCCTGCACGCGCCGGGCCTCCCGCCCCGTCCCCTGCGCCGAGCTGATCCTGCGGGCCGGGGTGCGACGGGTGGTCACCGCCTGGCGCGAACCCGACACGTTCGTCACGGCGGCCGACGGCGCGGGCGTCCTGACCGCCGCGGGCGTCCGGGTCGCGGTGCTGGCGGAGCTGGAGCCCCTCGCCAAGGCGCCGAACCGGCACCTGCTCGGCTGATCCGGGCCCGACAGCACTCAGGGCCGGAATCCTGTGGATTCCGGCCCTGAGCCTTCAGTAGCGGGGACAGGATTTGAACCTGCGACCTCTGGGTTATGAGCCCAGCGAGCTACCGAGCTGCTCCACCCCGCGTCGTTGTGTGACCAGCATACGCCATGGGCGGGACCGGATGCACATCGGTTCCCGTACCCCCCGCGCTCGTCACGGAAGGTGACCGGATGAGCGCCGTGCGCAGAGCTTCTGAGTCATCATCAAAACCGTCGGTGACTCCTGAGTCCGGGTCAACTCGCCCGGTTCAGGGGCATCTCGGCGGGAAAGTCCCGAGGTTTGAACGCCAACGATCAAGCCGAACGGCTTGGAAAGTGACCGGTAGGTCTATTAACGTTCGATAACGCAGCGCGGTCGTCCCAGCCGTCATCAGAGGCGGCTCCGTGCGCACGCGCCGAATCCCGCAAGGGAACCGGGGAACCACCACCCTGGGGTGAATCACGCGGATGCCGTCGTGAACTCATGGAGTCCACGCCGGTATACGCGCGTAGGAGACCTTCCTGCTCCGAACCCGTCAGCTAACCCGGTAGGCGGAGGAAGGAAAGGAGCACGCCCGCGTGGCGTCCAACCGGCCTGCCCCGAAAGCCCCGTACGCTCCGGCGAATGCCGGGACCCAGACCTTCGGCTACGGCGCCTACCGCGCCGAGGAGGGCCCCTGGGAGGAGTGGAACCCGACCGAGGAGTCCGTCGCCCCGGTCCGCGGCCGGCACCGCGTCGTCAAGCAGCGCGGCGGGTTCGCCCGCAGCTCCACCGTCCTCGGCGTCGGCGTGATCGCCGCGGTCGGCGCGGGCGGCATGGCCAGCGCCGACACCGGCAGGCCGCCGGTCGCCCTCTCCCTGCCGGACCTGCCCTCCGTCGGCTCCCTCTTCGACGACGGCTCCGCCGACACCCCCGAGGTCGCCACCACCGCGCTCAGCAGCGTCGCCGTGGCCTCCGGCACCGACGAGCAGGGCGCCGACGCGGGCGAGGCCCTGCGCAGCCGGATCATGGCCCAGGCCGAGCAGCAGCAGGGGCAGGCCGACAGCAGGGCCACCGCCGCCGCGGTCGCCGCCGCCCAGAAGCGGACCGCCGACGCCGCCGCCCGCGCCGAGAAGGAGGCGGCCGCCCAGGCCGCCGAGGCGAAGGAGGAGGCGGAGGCCGCCGCCGAGAAGAAGGCCGAGCAGAAGCGGCTGGCCGAACTGGCCCGGCAGTACACGCTGCCGACCTCCTCGTACACGATCACCTCGACGTTCGGCCAGGCCGGCTCGATGTGGTCCTCCGGCTACCACACCGGCCTCGACTTCGCCGCGCCCACCGGCACCCTCATCAAGGCCGTCCACAGCGGCACGATCACCGAGGCGGGCTGGGCCGGCTCCTACGGCTACCGCACGATCCTCACCCTCGACGACGGCACCGAGCTGTGGTTCTGCCACCAGTCCTCGATCAGCGTCTCGGTCGGCCAGAAGGTCTCCACCGGCGAGGTCATCGGCCGCGTCGGCGCCACGGGCAACGTCACCGGCCCGCACCTGCACCTGGAGGTCCACGCCGGCGGCCAGGCCACCGGCATCGACCCGATGGCGTGGCTGCGGGACAAGGGCCTCAACCCCTGACCGTGTCCCGCCGCGACCCGGCGCGGGATGCGACCGCCCGCCGCCGGTGTTGCAGTGAGGCATGACAGCACTGCACACACTCGGCTCCTCCGGCCTCCGGGTCTTCCCGCTCGCCCTCGGCGGCAACGTCTTCGGCTGGACCGCCGACGAGCGGACCTCCTTCGCGGTACTCGACGCCTACGCGGCCGCCGGCGGCAACTTCATCGACACCGCCGACGCCTACAGCGCCTGGGCCGAGGGCAACCGGGGCGGCGAGTCCGAGACGATCATCGGCAGGTGGATCGGCTCCCGCGGCAACCGCGACGACATCGTCATCGCCACCAAGGTCAGCCAGCATCCCGAGTTCCCGGGACTGTCCGCGAAGAACATCAAGGCCGCGGCCGACGCCTCCCTGCGCCGCCTGGGCACCGACCGCATCGACCTCTACTACACCCACTACGACAAGCCCGAGGTGCCGGTCGAGGAGATCATCGGCGCGCTGGACGACCTGGTGCGGGCCGGCAAGGTCCGGCACATCGCCGCCTCCAACATCACCCCCGAGCGCCTGCGGGCCTCCCTGGACTTCTCCGACCGCGAGGGCCTGGCCCGCTACGTCGCCCTGCAGCCGCACTACAACCTGGTCTCCCGCGACACCTACGAGGGCCCGCTGCAGGAGCTCGCCGCCCGCGAGGGCCTCGCCGCCGTCCCCTACTTCGCCCTCGCCTCCGGTTTTCTGACCGGCAAGTACCGCCCCGGCGCGAGCGTCGGCAGCGCCCGCGCCGGCTCGGCCGCCCGGCACCTGGAGTCCGCACGCGGCCGGCGGGTCCTGGCGGCCCTGGACGAGATCGCCGCCGCCCACGAGGTCCCGGTCGCCACGGTCGCCCTGGCCTGGCTGGCCGCCCGGCCGACGGTCACCGCCCCGATCGCCTCCGCGAGGACCGTGGAACAGCTCCCCGCGCTGCTGGGAGTGGCGGAGCTGCGCCTCACGGAGGGCGAGCTGGCGGCCCTGACGGCAGCCTCGGCCTGAGGCGGCCCGGCCCGCGCCGGCGCCGTCGGCCCGCGCCGGCGCCCGGCCGGGGCGGGCCGGGCGGAGGCGGGACTCGGGCCCGGGGCGGGCCGCGGAGGCGGGACTCGGGTCCGGTACGGGCCGAAGGGAGGCGGGACTCAGGTGCGGTACGGGTTGTACGCGGTGTACGGCACCGCCGCGTAGCCGCCGTACCACTGCGGGAATGGCGCCGCCGGATGTCCGTACCCCTGCGGGACCGGCGCCGTGTGCACCGGCCGGACCGGCGCCTGTGCCCGCGCCGCGTACTCCAGCGCCGGCCGCGCCACGTGCCTGCGCCTCCACAGCTCGTCCAGCAGCTCCCGCTCCCGTGCCGCGAAGTCGGCCCCGGCCTTCCCCTCGCGGCCCCGGCGCCGCAGGAACGCCAGCGAGGTGGCGTACGCCTCGTACTGGGCCACGGCGCGCGCGGCCGGGCGGCCGTGGTGGTGCCGGGCGTAGTCCCGGGCCGTCCGCCGCGCCCGCATCGACCCCAGCGCGAACGGCTCGGCGGGACCCAGCCACCCGGCCAGCGCATACGCCGGCAGCTCCGTCCGGACGGTCCGCAGCTCGCGCTGCCGGGTCCAGATCGCGAGCCACGTCACCAGCGCGAAGGCGGGCACCATGAAGGCGCCGTAGACGGCGAAGAAGCCGTACTCGCCGAAGGCGGCGGAGCCGTTCCACAAGGCGTGCATGCCCATCGCCAGCAGCAGCCCGCAGACCGGCGGCAGGACCCGCCGCACCCGCCGGCGCTCGCCGGACATCGCGGCGACGCCGAAGCCGATGCCGGTGAGGACGGTGAAGAGGGGGTGCGCGAACGGGGACATCACCACGCGCACGAAGAAGGTGGCGGCGGTGAGGGAGGCGATGCCGCGGCCGCCGGTGAGCTGGTCGGTTCCGAAGGCCGTGCCGAGGTAGAGGATGTTCTCGGTGAACGCGAACCCGGTCGCGGTGGTCCCCGCGATGACCACCCCGTCCACCAGTCCGGTGAAGTGCCGTCTGCGGAAGAGGAAGACCAGCAGCACGGCCGCGGCCTTCGCGGACTCCTCCACCACGGGCGCGATCACGGTGGCGCCGAGGGTGTCGGCGCCGGCCGGGTCGGCGGTGGCGGTGGCGACCCACCGCGTGGCGAAGCTGTTGGCCACGATGGCTATGAGCGCCGCCGCGCACGCCCCCCAGGCGAAGGAGAAGACCAGGTTCCGCCAGGGTCCCGGCTCCACCCGGTCCAGCCACCGGAACGCGGCTGTCAGCCAGGGCACGGGCAGCACGGCCAGACCGAGCCCGACGAGGAACCCCTCCGTGCCGGTCTGCCGCCGCACGAGCGCGAGGATCACCAGACCGGACAGCGCCAGCAGCGTGCTCAGCGCCGCGTACCCGAGCCGGCGCCCGGCTCCGGGCCGCGCCCGGGCGGCGGGGCGTCCCCCGCGCCGCCACCGGTGCGCGGGACGGAGCGCACCGCCACCGGGACTGGGCTGGCTCGGCGGGAACGGAGGACTGGTGGCCACGGCATCGACCCTAACGGTGACGGGGCGAGGGGCTGGAGCGGATCACCGGTACCGCACGGCGCTCGCCGCCCGGTGGTCACCGCCCGGTGGTGCCGCTCAGCGGTCCCGGTGCGGTACGCGCCGGAACAGCAGATCGTTCACCACATGACCCTTGTCCAGTCCCTGGCCCTCGAAACGGGTCAGCGGACGGAACTCCGGGCGTGGCGCGAAGCCGCCGTCCGCCCGGGTGTTCTCGAAGTCGGGGTGCGCGGTGAGCACGTCCAGCATCTGCTCGGCGTACGGCTCCCAGTCGGTCGCGCAGTGCACGATCGCGCCGGGCTTCAGCCGGGTCGCGGCCAGCGTGAGGAAGGCGGGCTGGATCAGCCGCCGCTTGTGGTGCCGCTTCTTGGGCCAGGGGTCGGGGAAGTAGACGCGCAGCCCGTCCAGCGAGTCCGGGCGGAGCATCTCCCGGAGCAGGATGATCGCGTCGCCGTTGCCCACCCGGATGTTGGACAGGCCGTTGCGCTCGGCGAGGTTGAGCAGGTTGCCCTGGCCCGGGGTGTGCACGTCCACGGCGAGGATGTTGGTGTCCGGATCGGCCGCGGCCATCTGCGCGGTGGCCTCCCCCATCCCGAACCCGATCTCCAGGACCACGGGGCGGTCGTTGCCGAACAGCTCGCCGAGGTCGAGCACCCGCTGTCCGTCGATGTCCAGCCCCCACGTGGGCCACAGCCGCTGCAGGGCGTCGGCCTGCCCGGCCGTCACCCGGCTGCGCCGCGGCTGGAAACTGCGGATCCGCCGCTCGAAGTGGGACCCGGCGGGATCGGCCTTGGGGCCGTCCGGGAAGCGCGGCTCCCCCTTGGCCCGGGCATGCCGGACGGGGGCACCGGGGGTGTGCGGTGCCGAGGGCGGGGCGTCGGGGGTGTTCAGGGAGTCAGCCACAGTACGACCGATTTTAAGCGCCCCCGGTGCGGCGTCCCCCCGGCCGCGGTACCCGGGCGGAGCCCCCCGGCCCGCGGTCCGGGGCGGAGCCCTCCCGCCCACGGTCGGGGCGGAGCCCCTAGGGCCGCACGGATGCGGCGGCGGCGGGTGCGGCCCCCGGCGCGGCACTACGCCGAGCCCAGCATCCGCAGCGCCCGGCGCCCGATCTCCCGGCCGATGGGGAGCGAGGCGGTGGCCGCGGGCGAGGGCGCGTTGAGCACATGCACGGTCCGCGGCCCCTCCCGGATCAGGAAGTCGTCCACCAGCGTGCCGTCCCGCAGCACCGCCTGCGCCCGCACCCCGGCCGGGGCCCGCACCAGGTCCTCCGCCCCCACCCCGGGCAGCAGTCTGCGCACGGCGTCCACGAAGGCGGTCTTGGACAGCGAGCGGCGCAGTTCTCCCGCCCCGTACCGCCAGTGCCGCCGGGCGATCGCCCACGATCCCGGCCACGCCACCGTGCCGGCCAGCTCCCGGGGCCGTACGACCCCCCAGCCGTACCCCTCCCGGGCCAGCGCCGGCACCGCGTTGGGGCCGACGTGCACGCTGCCGTCGACGCCGCGGGTCAGATGCACACCGAGGAACGGGAACGCCGGGTCGGGCACCGGATACACCAGGCCCCGCACCAGCTCCGGCCGGGCGAGCTCGTAGTACTCCCCGCGGAAGGGCACGATCCGCACCCCGGGCTCGTCCCCGGCGAGCCGCGCCACCTCGTCGCAGTGCAGGCCGGCGCAGTTCACCAGCACACGCGCGCGCACGACGTCCCCGCCGGCGGTGAGCACGGCCACGCCGCGTTCCGGCCGCCGGTCCACCCGGACGGCCCGCGCGCCGTACCGGAGCTCCGCCCCCGACGCCCGGGCCAGCTCCCGCGCGACGCCGGTGAAGTCGCACACCCCCGTCGTGCCGACGTGTATGGCGGCGAGGCCCCGCACCTCGGGCTCGTACTCGGTGATCTGCGCGGGCCCCAGCTCCCGCACCGGGATGCCGTTCTCCCGGCCCCGCTGCACCAGCGCGTGCAGCCGCGGCAGCTCCTCCCGCCCGGTGGCGACGATCAGCTTGCCGGTGACGGCGTGCGCGATGCCGTACTCGGCGCAGAACTTCACCATCTCGGTGGCGCCCCGCACCGCGTACCGCGCCTTGAGGGAGCCGGGGCGGTAGTAGATGCCGCTGTGGATGACCCCGCTGTTGCGTCCCGTCTGGTGCCGGGCCGGCCCGGGCTCCTTCTCCAGGACGGTGACCCGCGTGCCGGGCGCGGTCCGGGTGAGGGCGTACGCCGTCGACAGCCCGACGATCCCCCCGCCGACGACGAGCACATCGCAGTCGTACCCACCGGCCCGCACCCGCACCACCTCCGCCCTCGATAGTGCACTGCGCCACTGACAGCCGCCTCAAACGCGGCGAGGCGCGGACACCGCCGGGCGGCGCGGGGGACCGCGGCCGACAGCGTGCCCCCCCGGTGCCGGCGCCCGGCCCGCGGGGGCCCACCGCCCGCGGAAGGCAGGGCGGCCGCGGCGGACGCCGAGGCCCGCTACGCCGGCGCCATCAGGAGCGGCCGGGCCCGCTCCCGCAGCTCCACCACCCGCGGCTCGTCCCCGTACGGCTCCAGCCGGTTCAGCAGGTCCTTCACGTACTCGGTGGTGCGGGCGGACGAGATCCGGCCGGCCACCTCCACGGCCCGCACGCCCTGCTCGCAGGCCGCGTCCAGGTTCCCCGACTCCAGTTCGGCCACCGCCGAGACGACCAGCCGCAGCCCGTGCGACCGCACGAACTCCTCCGTCGGTTTCGACAGGGCCTGCTCGGTGAAGCGGCGGACCTGGCGCGGCGCCTTCAGATCGCGGTAGCACTCCGCGGCGTCGGCGGCGAACCGGTCGTAGCCGTAGAAACCCAGCCACGAGGGGTCGCTGTCGCCCTCCCGGGACCGCTCCAGCCAGCCCTCGGCCGCCTTCAGCGCCGCGCCCGCGGCCTGCGCGTCCCCCGCGCGCGCGTGGGCCCGCGCCTCGACCAGCCGGAAGAAGCTCATGGTGCGGGCGGTCGCCAGCCCCCGGTTCCGCTCCAGCGCGGCCTGCGCCAGGTCGACGCCCTCGTCGCCGAACCCCCGGTAGGTCGCCTGCAGCGACATGGAGGCCAGGACGTACCCCCCCAGCGGGACGTCGGCCGCCGCGCGCGCGAGGCGCAGCGCCTGGATGTAGTACCGCTGCGCGGCCTCCTGCTGCCCGGTGTCGAACGCCATCCAGCCGGCCAGCCGGGTGAGTTCGGCGGTGGCCCCGAACAGGGCACGGCCGACCTCGTCGGAGTAGGAGGCGAGCAGCAGCGGCGCCGCCTCCACGCGCAGGCACTCCGGCACCATGGAGGAACGCCAGTCACCGCCTCCGTACTTGGAGTCCCAGCGCCGGGCGTCCTCGGCGGCCTCCCGCAGCTTCTGCACATCGCTGTGGCCGACTTTGATCGGTGCGCCGGACCCCTCGGCGGAGCCCGCCTCCCGCGCGACCGAGCTGTCGGCGGGGGTTATCAGCCAGCGCGACGCGGGCGTTGCGTACGCGCTCACTGCGAACGACCCGGCGAGGGACTGCCAGATGCCGCCGGAGCCGGCCCGCCGCCCGGCGAGGTCGAGGCGGTACAGCTCCGTCGCCGACTTCACCGCCTGTCCCACGTCCCGGGGGAAGGCGAGGCCCACTTCGGGCGCGGGGTCCGCGTCCGCCAGGCCGATCTCGTGCAGCGGCACGGGCCGGCCGAGCTTCTGGCCGATGGCGGCCGCGATGAGGTGCGGCGCCGCACCCTGCGGCACCATGCCCTTCGACACCCAGCGCGCCACGGACGTCTTGTCGTAGCGAAGCGTCAGCCCGCGCTGCGCGCCGAGGTCGTTGACGCGCCGCGCGAGTCCTGCGTTGCTTATTCCCGCGAGGGCGAGAACGGTGCCGAGCTTTTCGTTCGGCCCGCGTTGCTCCCTGGACATGCGCCACCCCTCGACACAGACGGCTGCCGCGCTGGCATAACCCCGCGGCATTCGTAAACCCAGCGTAGTTCGCCGCATCCCAAGCGTTAAGGGGCATTGTTCCGGATGGCGGGATTGTGGTCCGCAGGGGAGGACGGTCCTGTACGCACCGTGCACGGCCTGTCGCGGCGTGCCCCCGCCGTGTGGCCGTGCGCCTGTCCGTGCGCTCTGTCTCCGCCACCTCGGGAGCGGTTCCATGGCTCGTGCGTGGGTCGGCCCGCTGTACTGGATCCAGTGGGCTGGGGGACACCGCCGCCTTCATCCCCGCGGGTGGCGGACCGGTCCGGGAGGCGATACCCGCCTCCCGGACCGTGCGCGTGCCCGGGCCGCCGTGCGCTCCGCAGGGCCTGTACGGAGCGTGCTCATCTTCGGTGCCGCTCCGCATATTTGGCCGAAAGCCGATCCCTTTTTCCGCTACCGGATTGCCGCTCCGACCATGCAACTTGAGGGCGCGAAGGGCGGTTTGGGGGAGCGCATTGGGGGCGCATTCGCGCCGTGCCCCTGCGATGCCACCCGCGCCCGGCCCGTGCCGCACCCCCCGCCCGCTCGCCGACTCCCCTGGCACATGCCGCTCACCCGCCCCGGCCCGAGGCGGCGCCGACGCCCCTCCCCGGCGCTTTCTTCATGGCAGCATGGGGTCGGTTCGGACGGTGGCACTGGTTGTCCACGGCATGTGGAGGCGTCGATGCGGTGGTTGGTGGGATGGAGCAGCACCGCCGCGGGCGCCGCCCGGACCGGCACCGCCGGCGCCACCGGCTACGACGGCGAGACCCTGCAACCGGTCGGCTCCCAGCTCCTGTGGGGCGACCCGGATCCGCTGTGGGCCGTCGGCGACTGGCGTCCCGACGAGGTGCGCGTGGTCCACGCCGACCCGCAGAACCGGATCGCCGTCCTCGGCATCTGCGGCGCCTCCGACGACGAGCTGCGGCGCGGCCTGTTCACCGCGCGCGGGGGCGCGCTGCGCCACCTGACCACCTGGCCCGGCAGCTACACGGCCGTCGTCCAGGTCGGCCGCCGCATCACCGTCTGCGGCGATCTCGCGGGCGCCCGGCCGGTGTTCCACACGCCCTGGGCCGGCGGCACCGCCTACGCCACCGCCGCCCTGCCCCTCGCCGACCTCGTCGAGGCCAACCTCGACTTCACCCACCTCGCCGCGCTGCTCGCCGCCCCGGACGTCCCGGCCGCGCTGCGCGAGACGACCCCCTACGAGGGCGTACGGCGCATTCCGCCGGGGCACGCCCTCGTGCTGCGCGCCGGAGCGCGGGAGGTCGCCGGGTACGAGCAGGTCGCCTCCCTGGCCGTCGCCGCACCGCCCGCCGACCCCGACCGCGCCGTGGACGCCGTACGGGACGCCCTCGTGGAGGCGGTCCGCACGCGGCTGTCCGCCCCCCGGCACGTGCCCGACCTGGACCCCGGCCCGGTGCCCGGCATGGGCCCGGCCGAGCGGCGGGCCGCCCGCGGGATGCCGGTGCCCGGCATCGGCGCCGACCTGTCCGGCGGGCCCGCCTCCGGCGCCCTCGCGCTGCTCGCCGCCGGGCTGCCCGGCAGACCCGGCACGCTCCTCGGCCACGGCACGGGCGCCGGCGAGCGCCTCCTCGCCGTCACCTTCAACGACCTGGCCGTCGCCGGGCACGAGGCCGAACTGGAACGCGCCGGCGCTCTCGCCGCCAACCCGCGCCTGCACCACGTCGTGGTCACCGGCGGCGAGGAGACCCTGCCGTACGCCGACCTCGACGGCCCCCTCACCGACGAACCCGGGCCCTCCCTCGTCACGGCCGCCCGGCACCGCGCGCGGCTGGCCGCCGGCAGCGCCGACCACTTCACGGGCCACGGCGCCCGGCAGGTCCTCGACGCCCACCCCGCCCGCCTCGCCGACCTGCTGATGGACCGCCGGCGGCGCCACCTCGTCCGGCCGGTCGCCGCGCTCGCCCGGGCCGACGGTTCCGTGCTGGTCCCCGCGCGCGTGTACGGCGCGGCCCGGCGGCTCGCCCGCACCCCCTACCGCGCGGGTCTGGAGACACTGGCCGAACGGCTGATGCGGCGCCGCTTCGACGAGCCCAAGGGGGCGGTCGGCGCGTCCCTCGCCGCGCTGACCTGGGCCGGACCCGGTCCCGCCGCCCGCTGGCTGACGGGCGAGGCACTGGCTGAAGTATCGGTTCTGCTGCAGGCGGAGGCGGTCCGCTCCGGCACCGGCGCCCAGCGCCCCGGCGACTACCGGGCCCGTGCGGCGCTCGCCCGGCACGCCGCCGACCTCCGCGTCCTGGAACAGGCCGCGGAGATCCGCTCCCAGCGGCTGCACGCGCCGTTCCTCGACAACCAGGTCGTCCGCGCCTGCCGCGACCTGCCCGAAGCCCTGCGCGTCCAGCCCGGCGCCCGGGCCGCCGTCCTGCGCACCGTCCTGGCGGGCTCCGGCGTCACCGACCTCCCGCCCGGCTGGGGCGCCCCCTCCCACGCGTCCTCGGCGGCGGCCGCCCGCGCGGGCCTCCGCGCCGCTGCCGACTCCCTCGTGGACCTCTTCTCCACCCCGCTGCTCGCCGACGCCGGGCTGGTGGAGGCACGCGTCGTCCGCAAGGCCCTGCGCGCCGCCGCGGCCGGCGAACCCCTCCCCCTGGACGGCCTGGCCGACCTCGTCTCCCTGGAGCTCTGGCTGCGCCGCCTCCTGTCCCGCCGGGGCACCTGCTGGACGGGCACCCCCTCCCGCGCCCGCGCGGTCCCTTCGGGCATCCAGCCGCGCCGGGGGGCGCTGACCCCCGGCGCGTGACGCCCGCGTCGGACAGCGGAGGCGGGGGCCGCGCGCTGCCGGCGGGGCGCGGGTGTGTGACGGGACGCGAGATACCGGCTTGGCGCGGGCGCGGGACACCGGCTTGGCGCGGGCGCGGGCGCGGGATACCGGCTTGGCGCGGGCGCGGGATACCGGCTTGGCGCGAATGCGGGCGCGGGTGTGAGGCGGGGCGCGGGATACCGGCTTGGCGCGGGCGCGGGTGTGTGGCGGGCGCGGGCGCTGGCGCGGGTGTGAGGCCGGGCGCGGGACACCGGCCTGGCGCGGGCGCGGGGCGGGGGCGCGTGCATCCACGCGGCTCGGGCGTCGTTCGCCGTGCCGTGCGCGGGCCGGAGCAGGGGCGGTCCCGGGACGCTTCCGCCGCGTCGGCCGTCCGCCGCCGCCGAAACCCCCGTGCCCCGGTCCCGCACGCCCCGCGACAATGGCGACGTGCGGTACAGGATCCTGGGCGTGACCCAGGCAGCAGACGACCAGGGCACCCCCCTGCCCCTCGGCGGCCGGCGCCTGCGCGCGCTGCTCGCCGCCCTCGCCGTGCGCCCCGGCCGCACCGCCGCCCCCGGCACCCTGATCGACGAGGTCTGGGCGGACGACCCGCCCCAGGACGCTCCCGCCGCCCTCCAGGCCCTTGTCGGCCGCCTGCGCCGCACCCTCGGCAGGGACGCCGTCACCTCCGCCCCGGGCGGCTACCGCCTCGAAGCGACCGAGGACGACGTGGACCTCCACGTCTTCGAGCGCCTCACCCGCACCGGCACCCGGGCCCTCACCGCCGGCGACCCGGCCACCGCCCACCGCGTCCTCACCGAGGCCCTCGCCCTGTGGCACGGCCCGGCCCTGGCCGACCTGCCCGACCGCACCGCCGCCACCCGCCCGGAGGCGCTCCGGCTGGAGGCGACCCGCGCCCGCGCCGCCGCCGCGCTCGCCCTGGGCCGCGCCCCGGAGACCGTGACGGAGCTGCAGGAGCTGACCGCGGCCCACCCCTACGACGAACCCCTGCACGTCCTCCTCATCCGCGCCCTGCGCGACACGGGCCGGACAGCCGACGCCCTCGCCGCCTACGAGTCCGCCCGCCGCACCCTCGCCGAGGCCCTCGGCGCCGATCCCGGCCCGGAACTGCGCGCCCTGCACGAGTCGTTGCTGAAGCAGGAGCATCCGGCGCCGCAGTCCCCGCCCCCCGAGCGGACCGGCAACCTCCGGCCCCGTCTGACGTCCTTCGTCGGACGGGAACCGGAACTCACGGCCATCCGCGCGGAGATGAACAGGGCCCGCCTGGTCACCCTCACCGGACCGGGCGGCTCCGGGAAGACCCGTCTCGCCGAGGAGGCCGCCGCGGCGTTCCCCTCGGCCTGGCTGGTCGAGCTGGCCCCGCTCGACCGGCCGGAGGCGGTGCCGGACGCGGTGGTCAGCGCCCTCGGCCTGCGCGAGACCGTGCTGCTGACCAGCGAGTCGGCGACCCCGCAGGCCGACCCCACCACCTTGCTGATCCAGTACTGCGCCCCGCGCAGCCACCTTCTGATCCTCGACAACTGCGAGCACGTCGTCGACGCGGCGGCCGCCCTCGCCGAGACCCTCCTCACCCACTGCCCCGGCCTCACGATCCTCGCGACCAGCCGTGAACCCCTGGGCGTCCCCGGCGAGTCGGTGCGCCCGGTGGAGCCCCTCGCCCCGGAGCAGGCGCACCGCCTGTTCGCCGAGCGCGCCCGGGCCGTCCGCCCCGACGCCGACGCCGTGCTCGGCGACACCGAGGCCGTGGCGGAGATCTGCCGCCGCCTGGACGGGCTGCCCCTCGCCATCGAGCTGGCCGCGGCCCGGCTCAGGCTGCTGACCCCGCGGCAGATCGCCGACCGCCTGGACGACCGCTTCCGCCTGCTCACCTCCGGCAGCCGCACCGCCCTGCCCCGACAGCAGACCCTGCGCGCGGTCGTCGACTGGTCCTGGGGGCTGCTCGACGAGCGCGAGCGGACGGTCCTGCGCGAGGCGTCGGTGTTCGCCGGCGGCTGGGACCTCGCGGCGGCCGAGGCCGTGTGCACCGGCCCCGCGGCGGAGCTGGTCGGCGCCCTGGTCGACAAGTCCCTCGTGGTCGCCGCCCCGCACGGCCCCGGCGGCGGCATGCGCTACCGCATGCTGGAGACGATCCACGAGTACGCCGCCGAGCGCGCGGACGAGGTCCCCGGCCTGCGCGCGGCGGCCGAGCGGCGCCACCGCGCGTGGGTGCGCGCGCTGGTGGAGGAGGCCGAACCGCAGGTGCGGTCCGCGGCCCAGCTGTCCTGGTTCCCCCGCCTGGAGACCGAGATGGACAACATCCGCGCGGCCCTGGACCGGGCGGTGCGCGCGGGCGACGAGGCGGAGGCGGGCGCCGTCGTCCTGGCCGTCAGCTGGTTCTGGTGGCTGCGCAACCACCGCCAGGAGGCGGTGACCTGGGTACGGCGGGTGCTCCGCCTGGGCGCCGCCCTGGACGCCCTGCCCGCGGACGCACCGGCCGGCGAGCTGGCGGCGCTGACGGAGTCGGCCGACCCGGTGAGCGCCTTCCTCGCCGCCCCCGACGGCGAGCGCGGTCACCCGCTGCACGAGCTGCGCACGGACCTGCACATGCTCGACCTGTTCCTGAGCTCCGAGTCGGGCATGCGGAGCCTCGCGGACGGCAAGCGCGCCCAGGAGTACCTCGCGCGGTTGCGGGCCGCCTACGAGCGGGGCGGTCCACAGGCCGCCCGCCTCCCCGGCGTCGTCTGGCCGCTGACCGTCTACTACCTGGGCGGCCCGGTCGACGTCCGCCCGGACCTGACGTCGACCGTCGACAACTGCCGCCGCTACGGCGGCGACTGGGAGGTCGCGGTCGCCCTCATGTACCGCGCCCACGTGACCGTCGACTCGCCGGGCCACCTGGAGGGCGTGGACGAGGACCTCGCCGAGCTGCGGACCCTGACACGGCGCGTCGGCGACCGCTGGGTGCGGGCGCAGGTGTGCAGCGCGGCCGGCGAGGCGGCCATGGCGCGGGGCCGGTTCGAGGAGGCGCGCGGCGAGTACCGGGAGGCGCTGCGCCTGTCCTACGAGGTCGGCGCGTACGCCGAGTCGCCGTTCCTGATCGCCCGGCTCGCCGAGATCTCCATCCGCACCGGCGACCGCGAGGCCGCGCTGGCCGCCCTGGACGAGGCGGCGACGGCGGCCGACCGGTACACGGTGCCGGAGTCGCACGCCTTCGTGCTGCTGCTGCGCGCCCAGATGGCGCTGCAGGACGGGGAGACGGCCCGCGCCCGCGAACTGTACGGGGAGATGCGCGCGGTGCTGCACCACGGCACCCCGCCCCCGCAGTTCGTGGCGGCCCAGCGGGTGGTCGAGGCGCTGCTCGTGGCCGACGAGTCCGGTCCGGCGCACGGCCTGCCGATCCTCGCGGCCGCCCTGCGGCAGGTGGTGGAGCAGGAGTGCGCCGAGGTGATCATGGCGGGGCTGGCGGACGTCGCGGCCGGACTGCTGGGCCGGCTCGGCGACCTGCCGGGCGCGCTCCGGCTGTACACGGCCGCGGACCGCTGGCGCGAGGGCCGCCCGCGTCCCGAGCCGGAGCGCAGCGAGGCCGACCGGGTGCTGGCCCGCGCCCGCGCCGCCCTCCCGGCCGACCGCTACGCGGCCGAGCGCGCCCGGGGCGCCTCTCTCGGCACGGCGGACGTCCTGCGGGAGCTGGGGGCCCGCGCGGCGGCCGGCGAGGCCCGGCAGGACACGCCTACCGGCGGGTGAACCGGGACTCCGCCCGGTCCGCGGGCGCCGCCCGGCCGGAGGGGTCGCCGTGCGGCTGCGCCACGAGCAGCGCGGAGCTGCGGCCGGTCAGGTCCACGTGGCCGGGGAGGGCCTGGTCATCTCCGCCGACCGGGCGGACCGCCGCTGCCGGACCCCGTCGGCGTGGACGGAGAAGGAGACGCCGCGAGGCCAAGGGCCAGGTCGTCCACCCCTGCTCGTGCCTCGCAGGCGGTGCACCGCCGGTGCAGGGCGACGGTGAGGGAGGGCCCGGCGTGCACGGTCACCCCGCCCGCGCAGCGCCTGCCGCCGATCGACATGCCGTGCCGCCGCCGCACCCAGGCCGCTGCCGCCCAGGGACACCTCCGGCCGGGCGCCGTCGCCATCGACGTCGTGGCGCAGGTCGCCGAACTGGTGGCGCACCGCATCGGCGTGCCGCCGGTACAGCTCCTCGTAGGCGGTGCCGTCCCCGGCGCCGATCCGCCCGATCAGCTCACCGTCCGCCGGAGGCAGCCTCCCCGGCGGCGGCTCACTGCCTCCGCGCCGGGCCGGCACCTGCGGCGAGGTCGGTCCACGGGTCTCCGCGTCCCCGTCGTCACCGCGCGCCCCGCCCCATCCGTCCGAGCACCGTCCGATGTCGCGGCGCGCGCAACTCCCCCGAGCGGCGCGGGGAACGGTGCGCCGGCCACCTCGTACGTGCCGTGAGGCAGCCCGTACCCCGGGCACCGCTCGGATAGACGGCGCGGGCAACTCTCCCGAGGGGCGCGGGGAACGGCGCGCCCCGCCCGAACGCACCCGGCGACGGCGACGCCTCCCCCGAGCCGCCCGTGCCACCGGAGCGATCCGCCACCGGGCCGGAGCCCACCCGCACCCCGCGGAAGCCGCACACGGGCAGGTGGGCGGCGACCCCGCCCGAGCCGACCCCCCGCCCGAGCCGACACCTCGTCGGAGACGAGCCCCCGCCCGAGCCGACACCCCGCCCGAGCCGACACCCCGTCGGAGACGAACCCCCGCTGCCGACCTACGCGGGCCGGGACCGGAGCCCGTTCAGCAGGATGTCCAGCAACCGCGCGGACGCCGCCTCCTGCTGCGCCGCATCCGGCAACGCCGGCGCCGCCGTGGCGATCACCAGCAGCACGTCGGCCACGGACACGTCCGTCCGCAGCTCCCCCGCCGCCCGCGCCCGCTCCACCAACTGCCCGACCACCTCGAGCAGCGCGCCGGCCCCGGCGTCATCGGCGACGGGCGCCGGCTCCTCCGCGACGAGCCGCAGCTCGCCACCGCCCGGCTGCACCCGCTGCTGAGGCAACCGAGCCCCCTCGACCGACCCGACCGGCTCCACCGGATCGACCGCCCCCACCGCCGCAACGGACCGGACCGGGCCGCCGGCACCGGCACCCGCCCCGGACTCGCCCGACCCGGCGGAGCCGACCCGCAGGACCTGCGGCGGCAGCAACCGCCCCGCCCCCGACGCCACGGACGTCCGCAGGAAGCGCGACAGCGCCGACCACGGCTCGTCCTCCTGTCCGAGCGCGGCCCGCGCCTGCTCGGTCAGCCGCGCCGTCTCCTCCTCGGCGATCCGCCGGACCAGCACGTCCTTGCTGGGGAAGCGCCGGTACACCGTGCCGACCCCGACCCGCGCGCGCCGCGCCACGTCCTCCATCGGCGCGCCGTACCCCAGCTCGCCGAACACCTCACGCGCCGCACGCAACACGTGCTCCAGATTGCGCTGTGCGTCCACCCGCAGCGGCGTCGTACGCGCCCCGTCCGCGCGCCCGTTGCCCGCCGCCGCGCTCGTCGTCGCGCTCCCCGCCGAGCCCGTCGCCGCGTTCACCGCCGCGCCACCGGGCGCGACGGAGGCTGCGGACGACCAGTGCGTGCCCTGAACAGTCATGTGATTCCCCCGGTAATGACGTCTCCCCCCGGAGACTCCCCGCCACTGGATGCGAAGTGCGCGAAAGCGGCATCGGTCCCGATCGGACCCGCCCGTTGCGAACCCGTTCGACCACATTCCCTACACCCCGTCGACACACGAACATAGTTGAGAGGAAGTCAATTCAGAAGGGGCAGGTTCCGCACCGTGCGCCCCCCGATCGGAGTACGCGGCGCGTACGCCCCGAATCCTTACCTTCGTGCCCCGTCGTCCGCCCCCGCTGACCTGCCCCGTTTCGTCCCGCGCGGACACCGCGACCGGCCTTGCGCACACCCGGTCGCCGGTCACACGAATTGCCGGGGCTGTGGACAAACAACAGCGCCGGGTGCGTCATGGGAGGGTGAAGGAACGTGCGCGCATTCTGGTTGTCGGCGGCGGCTACGTCGGGATGTACACGGCCCTGCGCCTCCAGCGGAGACTGAGGGCCGAGCTCCGGCGGGGCGAGGCCGAGATCACGGTCGTCACCCCCGACCCCTACATGACGTACCAGCCGTTCCTTCCCGAGGCCGCGGCCGGCTCGATCTCCCCGCGCCACGTCGTCGTACCGCTGCGCCGCGTCCTGGACCGGTGCCACGTCGTCATCGGCGAGGTCACTGCCGTCGACCACGCCGCCCGCACCGCCGCCGTCAGCACGCTCGCCACCGCCGAACGGGGCGCGGCGCCCGACCTCCTCGGCTACGACGAGCTCGTGCTCGCCCCCGGCTCGGTCTCCCGCACCCTGCCCGTCCCCGGCCTCGCCGATCACGGAATCGGCTTCAGGACCGTGGAGGAGGCCATCGGCCTGCGCAACCACGTCATCGAACAGATGGACATCGCCTCCTCCACCCGCGACCTGGCGATCCGCGACGCCGCCCTCACCTTCGTCTTCGTCGGCGGCGGCTACGCGGGCGTCGAGGCGCTCGGCGAGCTGGAGGACATGGCCCGCTACGCCGCGCGCTACTACCGCAACATCCGCCCCGAGGACATGAGGTGGATCCTCGTGGAGGCCTCCGACCGCATCCTGCCGGAGGTCGGCGCCGAGCTGGGCCGCTACACCGTCACCCAGCTGCGCCGCCGCAACATCCAGGTGCTCCTCGGCACCCGCCTGGAGTCCTGCGCCGACCGCGTCGCCGTCCTCAGCGACGGCCAGCGCTTCCCGACCCGCACGGTCGTGTGGACCGCGGGTGTCAGACCGCACCCGCTGCTCGACGCCACCGACCTGCCGCGCACCGCCCGCGGCCGGCTCCGCTGCACGGCCCAGCTCAGGATCGACGGCACGGAGCACGCCTGGGCCGCGGGCGACGCCGCCGCCGTGCCCGACGTCACGGCCGCCGAGCCCGGCGCCGAGACCGCCCCCAACGCCCAGCACGCGGTCCGCCAGGCGAAGCTCCTCGGCGACAACATCGTCCGCTCCCTGCGCGGCGAGCCCCTGCAGACGTACGCGCACCGGTACGCCGGCTCGGTCGCCTCCCTCGGCCTGCACAAGGGCGTCGCCCAGGTCTACGGGCGCCGGCTGAAGGGCTACCCTGCCTGGTTCATGCACCGCGCGTACCACCTCAGCCGGGTTCCCACCGTCAACCGCAAGGCCCGGGTGCTCGCCGAATGGATCCTCGCCGGACTGTTCGAACGGGAGATCGTCTCGCTCGGTTCGCTCGAACACCCGCGGGCGGAGTTCGAACTGGCGGCCGGTCGAAAACCGCCGCACAGTCCCACCGACGACCCGAAGGGGTCGACCTGACCGGACCGAGGAACTCCCCGGATCGCCCAGGCGTCTGACGGTTGTCGCTCGCCGCGGCCCGCTCCCTGCCAGACTGCCCTACGACGCCGGACCGCCTGCGACGTCGGACGGGCCACCCGCCCTAGCACCCACGAGGCCTTGCCCACAGTGAACTTCACGCGCTGGAGCGCCCGGCTCCCCGGAACGCAGCGCCGCGCCGCCGCGCGGACCGACACCCCGGTCCCCCCGGACCGGCGGGGGGAAGGCTCCGTGCCCGCGGCCCGCGCCGAACGGCGGCTCGCCGGCGGCGCACACCCGCCGTCCGCCGTCGACGAACTGCCCGTGCGGGACGTCCTCGACCGCGTGCCGGCCCTGGTCGCCCTCGTGCACGGCCCGGAGCACCGCATCGCCTACCTCAACGGCGCCTACACCGCCGCCTTCGGCGACCGCCCCGCCGGCGCACCCGCCCGCGAGGCCCTGCCGGAACTCGCCGCACTGGGGCTCCTCCCGCTGCTCGACCAGGTGCTGCGCAGCGGCAGACCCCGCACGCTGAAGTCCCGCAAGGCCGTCGACGGCCGCTCGTACACCTTCACCTGCACGCCCGTCGCCGAGGACGCCGACCGCGGCGCGGGCGTGCTGGTCTTCGCCACGGACGTCACCGACCACGCCGAGGCCGCCGAACGCCTGCGCGCCAGCGAGCGCCGCCAGCGGGAGACCGCCGTCACGCTCCAGCGCTCCCTGCTCCCGCAGGAACTGGAGCAGCCCGACGACCTGCGCATCGCCGCCACCTACCAGCCCGGCGGCACCGAGGCCGCGGTCGGCGGCGACTGGTACGACGTGATCACCCTCGGCGGCGGCCGCACCGCCCTGGTCATCGGCGACGTCATGGGCCGGGGGGTGCGCGCCGCCGCCGTCATGGGCCAGCTCCGCACGGCCGTCCGCGCCTACGCCCGCCTCGACCTGCCCCCGCACGAGGTGCTCCAGCTCCTCGACGGCCTCGCCGCCGAGATCGACGCCAACCAGATCGCCACCTGCGTCTACGCCGTCCACGACCCCGACGAGGGCCGTCTGGTGTACGCGTCGGCGGGCCATCTGCCGATCCTGGTCCGCGACGAGACCGGCAGCGTCTCCCGCGCCGACGAGCCCACCGGCCCGCCGCTCGGCACCGGCGGCTGGATGCACTCCTCCGGATCCATCGCCCTCGGCCCCGGCTCCACGGCCGTGCTGTACACCGACGGGCTGGTCGAGCGCCGCGACAAGGACCTGGACGAGGGCATCGCCGCGCTCGCGGACGCCCTCGCCGGCGCGACCGGCACACCCCAGGTGGTCTGCGACCGCCTGGTCCGCTCGGCCGGCGTCACCGCCGACCACGACGACGACGTGGCCGTCCTCGTCCTCCAGCACCCCGCGCGCACCGGCCCCGACGGGGACCTCTTCCGCAACGCGGCGCTGGAACTCCTCGGCGGCGTCGAGGCGGCGCCCCGCGCGCGTGCCTTCGCCTCCGGTGTCCTCACCAGCTGGCGCTTCCCGGCCGAGCTGCAGGACCTCGGCGTCCTCGCGACCAGCGAGCTCGTTGCGAACAGCCTCCAGCACGGCACCCCGCCCATGCGGCTGCGGCTGCGGCGCACCGACCGCCGCCTCATCGTCGAGGTCACCGACGGCGACGACCACCTGCCGCTGCGCCGCCGCGCCGGCCCCGGCGACGAGTCGGGCCGCGGCATCGCCATCGTGGCGACGATCTC
The DNA here is from genome assembly GCF_040613915.1 of Streptomyces sp. NPDC006193. Lineage (NCBI taxonomy): Bacteria > Bacillati > Actinomycetota > Actinomycetes > Kitasatosporales > Streptomycetaceae > Streptomyces > Streptomyces sp. NPDC006193. Next base: position 2,543 of record NZ_JBEXTB010000002.1, on the reverse strand, counting down.
CTCGAACTGGGGATGCCGCAGAACGCCCGGCGGCGGCAAGTCGGTGTGGTGCGAGTTCGCCCTGCCGGACGACAGGGCCTCCTAGGCGCTCACGGACTCCGCGGGCGACCCGCCCCGGGCCACCACGCGAGACCTGGCGGCCATCCACGGGTGGTCCTGCGCCAGGGTGAGGCCGCGGCCCATCCGCAGCGCCAGGAAGGTGATCCCCAGCGAGAACAGCAGGAAGGTCATGATGTAGGGCGCGTGCAGCGAGGCGCCCAGGGGTCCCCCCACCGCCGGGCCGACCGCCAGCGCCAGCTGCTTGACCAGCGCGAACGCCGAGTTGTACTGCCCGGCCATGCCCTCCGGCGCGAGATCGGCGACCAGCGGGGCGACCGTCGGGGACAGCATGGCCTCGCCCAGCCCGAACAGCGCGTACGTGGACACGAAGGCGGCCGTGGCCATCTCCCGGCCGCCGTGGCCCAGCCCCGCGTACCCGGCGGCGAGCCAGGCCACGGCCCAGACGAGTCCGACGGCGGCGATGACCCGGGACCGGCGCCGCCGCTCGACGAACCTCAGCACGGCGAACTGGGCCACCACGATCATCAGCGTGTTCGCGGCCAGGGCCGTCCCCAGCGCCGAGGTGGACATTCCGGCGGCCTCCACGCCGTACGCGCTCAGGCCCGACTCGAACTGCCCGTAGCAGGCGAAGAACAGGACGAAGCCCAGCACGCACAGCTGCACCATCGCCCGGTTGCCGAGCAGCTGCTTCCAGCCGCCCTTCGCCTTCCGCGCGGGCGCGTCCTCGATCCGCGGCGAGTGCGGCGTCCGCACGGTCGCCATCACCCCGACCAGCAGCCCGAACACCGCCGCCTCGATCGCGAACAGCAGCGTGAACGAGGACGCGCGCGCGGCGTCGACGAGGTGACCGCCGATGAGACCGCCGACGCCGAGCCCGAGGTTCTGCAGGAAGAACTGCACCGCGAAGGCCCGTGAGCGGGTGTCCGCCGTCGAGCAGTCCACGATCATCGTCGCCAGCGCCGGCTGCATCACGGCCTGCCCGGCGCCGAGCGCGGCGGCGGACAGCAGCACGGTGGCGGCGGCGCCCGCGAGCCCGAGGCTCAGCGCGCCCAGAGCGGCGGTCACCAGGGCGGCGAGCAGGACCGGCAGCGGGCCGCGCCGCACGATCGCCCGGCCGGCGAGCGGCAGCACGATCAGCGCGGCCACGGCGAAGACGGCGAGCACGAGTCCCGCCGTCATGGCTCCGAGCCCCCGCACCTGCGCCACGTAGACGTACAGGTAGGGGACGGTGAAGCCGAGCCCGAACGCGCTGAGTGCGTTGCCCGCGTGGATCCGGCGCATCGCCGCGCCCATCGCCCTGGTCACGTTCACCTCTCTCACTAGTTAGATCTGAAGACTTCGAAGCTAAAGTTAGAAGCTAAAGAGTACATACTGAAGGACTTCAATGCAAAGGGGCCGCGTGCGATACTGCGCCCATGGCCGAGACCCCCGGCGTCACAGAGCCGACGCTCGAAGAACAGATCGCCGCGTATCAGCGCGAGTTCCAGGACCTCGACCCGCAGGTCGAGAAGATCGTGTCGGCGCTGTCCCGGCTGAACCGCCGGATGAACGTCGCGTACGGCCGCCAGACCGCCGCCCTCGGCATCAGCAACGCCGAGTGGGAGGTCCTGAAGGCACTGGTGCTCTCCGGCGCCCCCTACCGCATGGGCCCCGGCGAACTCGCCAAGCGGCTCGGCCTCACACCGGCCGCGATGACCCACCGGATCGACCGCATGGTGGCCGAGGGGCTGGTCACCCGGGAGCGTGACGAGTCCAACCGCGTACGGGTGATCGTCGAGCTGACTCCCGAGGGCCGTGAGAAGTGGCTGGAGGCGATGCGCCTGGCCACCGTCTTCGAGGAGGACCTGCTCCAGGACCTGACGCCGATGGAGCGGACGGCGCTGGGAGAGGTGCTCACCCGGCTCCTGCGCAGGGTGGAGCACGCGCAGCCGGACGCCGGCGGCCGGCTCAGCGACCTGGACTGAGGCCGCTCCAAAAGATCTTGACAGGGGGCTGTTGACACTCCCCTGCCCGATCCGTAAGGTTCTTCGGGTTGCCGCGGAGCCGTGACGGTTCCCGACAGCACCTCCGCCGCCTCGAGCGGCACCCTCAACCACATGCACGATCTCCCGACGGGGTTGATTTCGGCGCGCCCGAATTCAATTCGAATAGGGACTCGGCGGCCCGTTTGGGAATCGCCGGGCGGATCGGCTAAGGTTTGAGACGTCGGAACGGCCCAAGGGTCGGGAAGACAAGCCCCCCTGACTGGGAGTCAGACGCCGAAAGGATCTGATAGAGTCAGAACCGCCGGAAAGGGAAACGCGGAAGCGGGAACCTGGAAAGCACCGAGGAAATCGGATCGGAAAGATCTGATAGAGTCGGAGACACCGAAGGGAAGCGCCCGGAGGAAAGCCCGAGAGGGTGAGTACGAAGGAAGCGACCGTTCCTTGAGAACTCAACAGCGTGCCAAAAATCAACGCCAGATATGTTGATACCCCGTCTCC